>NZ_JBHWYX010000025.1:0-112923 GCF_042728795.1 Streptomyces sp. NPDC060184 | reverse complement strand
GCGGTTTTCGCTTTCCAGTTCTTCGCTTTCGCGTTTCCCTTTCCGGCGAGTCCGACTCTATCAGATCCTTTCGGGCCTGATTCCCAGTCAGCGGGGCTTGTCTTCCCGACCGTTGCGGGCCGTTCCGACGAGTGAGACATTAGCGGATTACCGGGCCCCGAAGCCAATCGGGGCTGTTCTCTCGAACGCGCAATCCTCATTTCACACAAGCACACGCAAAGGCACACGACGGAAAGTCGGGCCTTGTTGAGTGGTGGTGCGGAATGGCTGTCCGGGGACCGACCGGGGTCGGCGCTCACGTCGGACAACTCGGAGAACATTACGGATCGGGAGGCGGCGTGTCAACCCCGGGGCCGCGGCCCCCTGCGGGGTCCGCACCGCGCGGCGGCGTACGCGGCGAGCACGGCGCACCGACGCGGCGGGAAGGCGGGCCCCGCGGGGGTACGGGCGGGTCAGCCCTGGCCGGAGGCGAGCTCGCGGCTGCGGTCACGGGCGGCTTCGAGGGCGGCGATCAAGGCGGCGCGCACCCCGTGGTTCTCCAGCTCTCGGATGGCGCTGATGGTGGTGCCGGCGGGGCTGGTCACGGCCTCGCGGAGCTTCACCGGGTGTTCCCCGCTGTCGCGGAGCATCACCGCGGCGCCGATCGCCGCCTGCACGATCAGGTCGTGCGCCTGGGCGCGCGGGAGGCCGAGAAGGATTCCGGCGTCGGTCATGGCCTCGACCAGGAAGTAGAAGTACGCCGGGCCCGAGCCGGAAAGGGCGGTCGCCGCGTCCTGCTGGGACTCGGGGACCCGGAGCGTCTTGCCGACCCCGCCGAAGATCTCCTCGGTGGTCCCGAGGTGTTCGCCCGTCGCGTGGCTGCCCGCGGAGAGGACGGACATCCCCTCGTCCACGAGCACGGGGGTGTTGGGCATGACGCGGACCACCGGGGTGCCGGACGGCAGCCTGTCCTCGATGAACGCCGTGGTGATGCCGGCGGCGGCGCTGATGACGAGGCGGTCGGCGGTGAGGTGCGGGGCGAGCTCGTCCAGCAGGGAGCCCATGTCCTGGGGCTTCACCGCCAGGATGAGGATGTCGGCGCTCTTGGCCGCTTCCGCGTTGTCGACCGACTCGACGCCGTACCGGTTCCGCAGCTCCTCGGCGCGCTCGGGGCGGCGGGTGGTGACCAGCAGGTTCGCCGGGCGCCAGCCGGCCCGGATCATTCCGCTGAGGAGCGCCTCGCCGATCTTGCCGGTGCCGAGGACTGCGACTGTCTGGGTCATGCGGTTCACCCTCCGGGCTGTGCTCACGGTTCTCGGCACGCGGTGTGCTCCGGGCTCCGTCCCGTGCTCGTCGCGGTCATCCTCGCACCGGGCCCGCCCGGAGCCGGTCGGGTTACCGCAGGGCGGACAGCTCAGGCGGTACGGCGGCGGAGGGTGGCCGCTCCCAGGCCGAGGACCAGCAGGGCGCAGCCCGCGACCACGACGACGTCCCGGACGAAGTCACCGGTGATCTCGGGGTGGTGGAGCACCTGGTTCATGCCGTCGACGGCGTACGACATGGGCAGGACGTTCGAGATCGCCTCCAGGACGGGCTGCATCTGGTCGCGCGGGGTGAAGAGGCCGCAGAGCAGGAGCTGCGGGAAGATCACCGCCGGCATGAACTGGACGGCCTGGAACTCGGAGGCCGCGAACGCCGAGACGAAGAGCCCGAGTGCCGTGCCGAGCAGGGCGTCGAGCAGTGCCACCAGCATCAGCAGCCAGGGCGAGCCGACGACGTCGAGGCCCAGCAGCCAGACGGAGACGGCGGTGGCCAGCAGGGTCTGGACGACGGCGATCGCCCCGAAGGCCAGCGCGTATCCGGCGATCAGGTCGCCTTTGCCGAGGGGCTGCGCGAGGAGGCGTTCCAGGGTTTGGGAGGTGCGTTCGCGCAGGGTGGCGATCGAGGTCACCAGGAACATCGTGATGAGCGGGAAGATCCCGAGCAGCGAGGCGCCGATGGAGTCGAAGGTCTCCGGGCTGCCGTCGAAGACGTACCGCAGCAGGACGATCATCACGACCGGGATCACCAGCAGCAGGGCGATGGTGCGCGGGTCGTGGCGGAGCTGGCGCAGGACGCGGCCCGCGGTGGCGAGGGTGCGGGCCGGGGTGAGGGGCCGGGCCGGGGTGAGGGCTCCGGCGGGGCTGTCGCTGCTCATCGCGCGCTCTCCTCGGGCTGGGCGGACGCTTCGTCGACAAGGCGGAGGAAGGCGTCCTCCACGGTGGTGCTCGCGGTGCGGGTGCGCAGTTCCTCCGGGGTCGCCGTGGCGAGGAGGGCGCCCTCGCGCATCAGGAGCAGCCGGTGGCAGCGCTCGGCCTCGTCCATGACGTGGGAGGAGACCAGGATCGTGGTTCCCCGGTCGGCGGCGAGGGCGTGGAAGAGGTTCCACAGGTCGCGGCGGAGGACGGGGTCGAGGCCGACGGTCGGTTCGTCCAGGACGAGGAGTTCGGGCTCCCCGAGCAGGGCGACGGCGAGGGAGACACGGCTGCGCTGCCCGCCGGAGAGGCGGCCGGCCAGGGCGTCGGCGTGGCTTGCGAGGTCCACGTCGTCGATGGCGCGGGCGACGGCGGCGCGGCGGGTGGAGCGGTGGGCGCGGCCGGGGAGGAGCACGGCCGCGAAGTAGTCGAGGTTCTGGCGGACCGTGAGGTCGGTGTAGACGGACGGGGCCTGGGTGACGTACCCGACGCGCGAGCGGAGGCCGGGGTGCCCGGCGGGGGCGCCGAGGACGTCGAGTGCGCCGGTGACCTGGGCCTGGGTGCCGACGATCGCGCGCATCAGCGTGCTCTTGCCGCAGCCGGAGGGGCCGAGGAGGCCGGTGATCCTGCCGGGTTCGACGGTGAAGCCGAGGCCGCGCAGCACGGTGCGGTCGCCGCGTACGACGGTGAGGCCCTCGGCTCGGACGGCCGGGCTCCCCGGGGCCCCGGGGGGTGGTGGCGCGGGGTCGGGGCCACCGGTGCGCTGATTATTCATCATGCGATGAATATGCTCCGCGGCGGTTCCGGCGTCAAGGCATGGGAAAGCCCGGAGTCCCGGGGAATTCCGGGGCTCCGGGCCGGGTACCGAGGGTCTGCCCTCCGTCCGCGAGGTGGGGGCGGAAGTTCTCAGACCGTGACGGTCGTCAGGTCGACGACGTACCGCTCCTCGACCGTGCCGTCGGGGAAGAGCCCCCGCAGGCGGTCGCCCTCCTCGGTGAGGAACCGGTGGTCGGCCTCGGCGTGCTCCTCGCCCCGCACCAGGAACGCGGAATGGCTGGCGAGGTTGTCCAGGTGGGTCCTCAGGCTCACTCGACGGGACCAGGGCAGCCGGCGGCCCACGGGCCCCTCCTCGGGCAGGCCCACCGCGCGGGAGGGGGTGCCGGGAGCGGGGGTGGCGTGGACGCCGTGGTCCGCGCCGAGGTGACGGCGGATGCGCGCGTCCTGTTCGGCGACCCAGGGGACCTGGTGGTCGGCGACGTTCCACCAGAGGGCGAGGACCCCGCCGGGGCGCAGGACGCGGACGGCCTCCGGCCAGGAGCGGGCCTGGTCGGTCCAGTGCCAGGACTGGGCGTACGTGACGAGGTCGGCGGAGCCGCCGGCGAACGGTAGCCGGTTGCCGTCGCCGCGCACCACGGGCACCCCGGGCAGCGACCGGCGCAGTTCGGCGGCCATGCCGGCGTCCGGTTCGACGGCGGTGACGCGGGCGCCGCGCAGGACGAGTTCACGGGTGGCGATGCCGGTGCCCGCGCCCACGTCGACCGCGCTCAGCGCGGGGAGGGCGCGTCCGGTCACCTCTTCCAGGGCCGCGAACACCTCCGGCGGGTAGCCGGGCCGGGCGGCGGCGTAGAGGGCGGCGGCCCCGCCGAACGAGAGGGCGCGGACCGACGCGGGCACGGGTGACGGGGTGGCGGGTGGCATGCGGCACGTCCTTCGGGGAGTCAGTGGTACGCCGACCGGCCCTTGCCCGCCCTTGCGGGCCGGGCGCTACCTGCCGTTGCGGGCCTTGCGGGCCGCCGGGTTGCCGGTGCGGGTCGTGCGGCGCTTGGTGTAGCGGGCGAGAGCGGTCTCGTACTCGGTGCGCAGCAGCGTCTCGCCGGGCGCTTCGCGGAGCGAGCGGACGAAGTACGCGAGCAGGGAGCCGACGAAGCCGATCGTCTTGAGGCCCCGCAGGTTGTCCTCGCGGCCGGGGTCCGCCGGGCGGCTGCGGAAGCCCTCCCAGGTCTTGCGGAACGCGACGGCGCTGCACACGGCGAACATGAGCACGACCAGGATGTTCAGGAAGCTGCCGATCGCGGCGACCTCCAGGCCGCTGAAGGCGAAGCGCAGCACCACGCAGGAGGCGACGGCCGCGGCCAGCGATCCGGCCGAGACGCCGATCCGGCGCAGCGTGTAACCGCCGTCGTGGTCGACCCAGGTGGTGCCGAAGAAGCGGAGCGTCTCCGGCTGCGGGCCCAGGGCCGTTGTGCCGCGCGGGCTCGCGCCGGTCGTTCCGTCGGGTCGGGTGGTGTCGCTGTTCTCGCTCACGCCGTCGATTATTCCGCGCGGTCCGGCCGGCGGGGTGCCCCCACGCCCCGCCGACCGGACCGGCCGCGACAGCTCAGGCGCAGCGGCTGGCGACCCAGCCGTCGCTGCCGGTGTGCACGTACGCGTCGGACACGTACTCGCCGTTCGCGATGCAGTCCCAGAGGTTCGAGGAGCCGTAGGGGCCGGTGACCCGCTCGCCCGTCTTCTGGCAGAAGATCGGCACGGTCATCCCGTAGGGCATCAGCCGGACGATGGGGTAATCGGTGCCCGGTCCGGTGCGGACGTTGACGCGGTAGCCCGGGGCGATCGGGTAGCGGGCGACCTCGTACGAGGCGAGCGTCGCGGTGCCGGCCAGCGGCTCGACGGCCAGGGTCTTCGCCGTCTCCGGTACGACCGGTACCTGCTCCCGGAGCGTGCCCACCGCGCTCACGGGTTCGGCGTCGTTCGCTGGGGCGGTTGCTTCGGTGGTGTTCTCTTCGACGGCCATACGGCCCTCCCCCGGGTCGGATCGGTACAGGTGACGCGCAGGCTAACAACCCTTGCGCGACAAGGACGAAGCATCGAATAGGCTCCGTGCGTCGCGCTTGCGGTCGAACACACGGGGGTGGGTGATGGCGCCGCTGCGGGAAGCCGGGCCGGGTCCGGAAGCGGAACATCCCGAGTACGCCGGCCGGTACCGCTTGGAGGGGCGCCTCGGCGAAGGCGGCATGGGTGTGGTGCACCTCGCCACGTCTGCCTCCGGGCTCCCGCTGGCGATCAAGATCGTGCATCGGAGTTACGCGGCGGACCCCGAGTTCCGGGCACGTTTCCGGCAGGAGGTCGCGGCTGCCCGACGGGTCAGCGGAGCCTTCACGGCACCGGTCGTCGACGCCGACCCGGCCGCCGCGCTGCCCTGGATGGCGACGCTGTACGTGCCCGGCCCGACGCTCTCCGCCCAGGTGAAGCGGAATGGTCCGATGAACCCGGCGCAACTGCGGCGCCTCACCGCCGGACTCGCCGAGGCGCTGCGGGACATCCACCGGGCGGGGGTCATCCACCGCGATCTGAAGCCGAGCAACGTGCTGCTGCCGGACTCCGGGCCGAAGGTCATCGACTTCGGGATCTCCCGTCCGTACGACAGCGAGCTGCGTACGGAGACGGGGAAGCTCATCGGGTCGCCGCCCTACATGGCGCCCGAGCAGTTCCAGCGTCCGCGTGAGGTCGGACCGGCCGCCGACGTGTTCGCGCTGGGCGCGGTGCTGGTCCACGCGGCCACCGGTCGGGGGCCGTTCGACTCGGACAGCCCCTACCTGGTGGCCTACCAGGTGGTGCACGACGAGGCCGACCTGACCGGGGTGCCCGCCGACCTCACCGCGCTCGTGGCGCAGTGCCTGGCGAAGGACCCGGCGCGGCGGCCGACCCCGGACGAGATCATGGCGGCGCTGCTGCCGCCGTCGTACGACGCGGCTGCCTTCGTGCCGGCCCAGCGGCGCCCGGCGCCCGGGGGATCCCTGGCCGGAGGGACCCCGGAGCGGCGTGCGGAGGACACGGCGGCCCCCACGCACCCGCGGGAGCGGGGCGGTGCCCGAGGCGCCGGGGCCCCGGCTACCGGGGCTCCGGGTGCCGGGGCCCCGCAGGACGTCGCCCCGGCCGGGCCGCCTCCCTCCTCGGGGACGACCCACGTGCGGGACGTGCCCGTCCCACCGGACCGTGCCCCGCTGGCCGGGCGACGGCCGACGCGCCGCGCGCGGTGGGTGGCCGGCGCGGCGGCGCTGCTGACGCTCGCCACGGCGGGTGCGGTGTACGCGGAGGTGGGCGCGGGTGCGCCACCGGGCCGGGCGGCGGAGCCGGACGGCGCGGCGCCGGGCACGGTGGCCGCCTTCGTCCCGTGGCGGACCGTCCTGCCGGGGGCGGCCGGCTCGATCCCGTACTGCTTCACGGCGGCAGCGTCCGGCGGCGGCGGGGGCGGCACGCTTCCGTCCGGCGGCGGGAGCACCGCGCCTCCGGCCGGCGGCGGGGGCACGCACGAGGCCGCGCTCTACTGCTCGGCGCCCGGCTACGGCATCGCCCGCCTCGACCCCGAGGACGGGCACCCCCTCTGGTCGCACCGGGACTCCTCGTACAAGGGGGAGGCGCTCGCCCCGGGCGGTCGTGCCGTCCTGGTCGACGAGCCGGGCGGGGCGCTCCGGGCCTACGGCTCCGAGGACGGTGAGCAGATCTGGTCGACGGACACGCCCCCGGCCACCGGCACCCTGCGGAGCACCGGGAACACGCTGCTCCGCCTCGGCGGCGGGGGCGCCGCCGAGGGGATCGACTCCGGGACGGGGGCGGTGCGCTGGAGCGGACGACTCGCGGGACACACGCTGCCGGCCTACGGCTTCCACGACCCCGCGACCGGGGTCGCCTATCTCTACGAGAACGCCCCCGACCGGGACACCACACTCGTCACGGCGATCGACCCGACGACGGGGCACCTCCGGTGGCAGCGGCGGCTGGACGGCATGCTGACGCCCGTCGGCGTGTCGGAAGGGGCGCTGATCCTGAAGGCGACGGGAGAGGACTCGGCCACGGACGCCTTGGTGCGGTACGACCCCGGAGAGCGGACGGCTCGACGGATTCCGCTGCCGTTCCGGATGACCGGACCGAACATCGTCGTCGCCGGTGACACCGCCTATCTGCTGGCTCCCGGCGGTGCCGTCGTGGCCCTGCGGACCCGCGCCGCGGCGGGCGGCGGCAGCGCCGAACGGTGGCGGCTGGAGACCGGGGTGGGTCTGTCGTCGCTCCCGGTGACGGCGGCGGACGACCGCCTGTACTTCACGGCGGCGGACGGGCGGCTCCTCGCCGTGGACACCCGGCGGGGCACCCTGCTCGGGCAGACGGCCCCCCGGCTGGGGTCGGGCGAGCTCGCGACGACCTCCTGGCCGGCCGCGCCCGTCCCGGTCGGCGGGCACGTCGTCGGCACCGCCCCGGACGGCTCCGTCTTCGCGGTGGACGGGAACGATCCGGGCTCCTGGTGAGGCACGGGCCGCGGGTCCGGCCGCCCGGCGATCCTGGGAGACCCCGGGCGCGACGACCGCCCGGGCCCCCTGCGGGACCCGGACGCGACGACCGCCCGGCACCCCTTTCGGGGCGGCCGGGCGGTCGTCGCGTCGTGGGCCGTTTCCGAGGAGCGGTCAGCCGAGCTTGGAGACGTCGCGCACCGCGCCCCGGTCCGCGCTGGTCGCCATCGCGGCGTAGGCGCGCAGCGCGGCCGAGACCTTGCGCTCGCGGTTCTTCGGCGCGTACACCCCGTTCAGCGCCTCGCGGCGGGCCGCCAGCTCGGCGTCCGGCACGAGCAGCTCGATGGAGCGGTTCGGGATGTCGATGCGGATGCGGTCGCCGTCCTCGACCAGCGCGATCGTGCCGCCGGAGGCCGCCTCGGGGGAGGCGTGGCCGATCGACAGGCCCGACGTACCGCCGGAGAACCGGCCGTCGGTGATCAGCGCGCACGCCTTGCCGAGGCCGCGCCCCTTCAGGTACGAGGTCGGGTAGAGCATCTCCTGCATGCCGGGGCCGCCCTTGGGGCCCTCGTAGCGGATGACGACCACGTCGCCCTCCTTGACCTGCTTCAGCAGGATCTTCTCGACGGCCGCTTCCTGCGACTCGCAGACGACGGCCGGGCCCTCGAAGGTCCAGATCGACTCGTCGACACCGGCCGTCTTCACGACGCAGCCGTCGACGGCGAGGTTGCCCTTGAGGACCGCGAGGCCGCCGTCCTTGGAGTAGGCGTGCGCGACGTCGCGGATGCAGCCCTCGGCGGCGTCCGTGTCGAGGGTGTCCCAGCGCTCGGACTGCGAGAAGGCGGTGGCGGAGCGGACGCAGCCGGGGGCGGCGTGCCACAGCTCGACGGCCTCGGGGGCGGGCGAACCGCCGCGCACGTCCCAGTTCTTCAGCCAGTCGGCGAGGGAGGCGGAGTGGACGGAGTGGACGTCCTCGTTGAGGAGTCCGCCGCGGTGCAGCTCGCCGAGGATGGCGGGGATGCCACCGGCGCGGTGGACGTCCTCCATGTAGTACGTACGGTTCTTGGCGACGTTCGGCGCGACCTTGGCGAGGCAGGGGACGCGGCGCGAGATCTCGTCCATCTCCGGCAGCCCGAAGTCGAGCTCGGCCTCCTGGGCGGCGGCGAGGAGGTGCAGGATCGTGTTGGTGGAGCCGCCCATGGCGATGTCGAGGGCCATGGCGTTCTCGAACGCGGCGCGGCTCGCGATGGCGCGGGGCAGCACGGTCGCGTCGTCCTGCTCGTAGTGGCGCTTGGTGATCTCGACGATCGTGCGGCCGGCGTTCTCGTAGAGGGCGCGGCGGGCGGTGTGGGTGGCGAGCGTCGAGCCGTTGCCGGGGAGGGCGAGGCCGATGGCCTCGGCGAGGCAGTTCATGGAGTTGGCCGTGAACATGCCGGAGCAGGAGCCGCAGGTCGGACAGGCGTTCTCCTCGATACGGAGCATGTCCGCGTCGGAGATCTTGTCGTTGACCGCGTCGGACATGGCGTCGACGAGGTCGAGGGTGCGGACGGTGCCGTCGACGAGGGTGGCCCGGCCGGACTCCATGGGGCCGCCGGAGACGAAGATCGTCGGGATGTTGAGGCGGAGGGCCGCCATCAGCATGCCGGGGGTGATCTTGTCGCAGTTGGAGATGCAGATCAGCGCGTCCGCGCAGTGCGCCTCGACCATGTACTCGACCGAGTCGGCGATCAGGTCGCGCGAGGGCAGGCTGTAGAGCATGCCGCCGTGGCCCATCGCGATGCCGTCGTCCACGGCGATCGTGTTGAACTCGCGCGGCACCGCGCCCGCGGCGTGGATCGCCTCGGAGACGATCCGGCCGACCGGGGAGAGATGCGTGTGGCCCGGGACGAACTCGGTGAAGGAGTTCGCGACGGCGATGATCGGCTTGCCGATGTCCTCGCTCGCTACGCCCGACGCCCGCATAAGGGCGCGCGCGCCCGCCATGTTGCGACCGTGGGTGACAGTGCGGGACCTCAGCTGCGGCATCGTCGCTCGCTCCTTCGACAGATAAAGAAAGACTGTCTACTTCGACGGAAAAGACTGTTCCGAGCCTACGCCCCGACTCCAGGATCTGGACAGCCTGTCCGGATAACGGGACGCTCTGCTCACGGAGCGGTCGGTGCGGCCTCGCCGGGATCCGGTCCGCCGGGTGCCTGCGCGGGTGCCTGCCCCGCCGGGTCCGGCCGACCGTGCGGGCTGTGCGGACCGTCCGGACCGTGCCGGCTGTCCGGACCGTGCGGACCGTCCTCGGTCAGGTAGCGCTGGATGGTCGGCGCGACCATCGCGATGATCCGCTCCGGGTCCGCCGACGCGAGCGGCTCGGTCCGTACGACGTACCGCAGGACCGCGATGCCGACCAGGTGCGAGGCCGCCAGTTCGGCCCGGAACGTCGGGTCGGGCACGTCCAGCTCCGCCGCGATCCGCTCCAGCAGCCGCCGCAGTACGAAGGTCCGCAGCACCTTCGCCGCCGCCTCGTGGGTGAGCGCGGACCGGACGATCGCCAGCAGCGGCGCCCGGCTGACGGGGTTCTCCCACACGGAGACGAAGTAGCGGGCCATCCGCTCCCCCACCCCGTCCGGCGGACCGCCCAGGATCTGCGGGACGACGAGGGCGGGCTCGAAGGAGAGCTCCACGGCCGCCGCGAACACCTCGCCCTTGGTCCCGAAGTAGTGGTGGACCAGCGCCGCGTCGACCCCCGCGGCGCGGGCGATGGAGCGCATCGACGCCTTGTCGTAGCCGCGCTCGGCGAACTCCGTACGGGCCGACTCCAGGATGCGGGTCCGGGCGTCCGGGCCGTCCTGGGCGGCGGCGCGCGAGGGGCGGCCCCTGCGGCGGGGTGCGGCGGGCTCCTCCGGGAGGGCGGCGCCCGGCGCGGCACGGTCCGGCGCGGCACGGTCCGGCGTGGAACGGTCCGGCGCGGCACGGTCCGGCGCGGCACGATCCTGCTCGGCACGATCCGGTGTGGAACGGGAGGTCACGGCCGGGGCGTCCGCTTGGCCGAGGCGAGGTGGAGCCGGGTGAAGGCGAGCGCCTCGGCGAGGTCCGCCTCGCGTTCGGCGGAGGACATCGCCCGGCGGGTGTTGACCTCCAGGACCACGTGCCCGTCGAAGCCGGTACGCGCCAGCCGCTCCAGCAGCTCCGCGCAGGGCTGGTCGCCCCGGCCGGGCACCAGGTGCTCGTCCTTGCCGGAGCCCTTGCCGTCCGCGAGGTGGACGTGGGCGAGCCGGTCGCCCATCCGGTCCACCATGGCCAGCCCGTCCGTACGGGCCGTCGAGGTGTGCGAGAGGTCGACGGTGAAGTGCCGGTAGTCGTCGTGGGTGACGTCCCAGTCCGGGGCGTACGCGAGCATCTCGCGGTCCCGGTAGCGCCACGGGTACATGTTCTCGACGGCGAACCGGACGTCGGTCTCGTTCGCCATGCGCCAGATCCCGTCGACGAAGTCGCGGGCGTAGTGACGCTGCCACCGGAACGGCGGGTGGACCACGACAGCGGAGGCGCCGAGGCGCTCGGCGGCGGACTTCGCCCGCTGGAGCTTGACCCACGGGTCGGTGGACCAGACCCGCTGCGTGATCAGCAGGCAGGGCGCGTGCACGGCGAGGATCGGGACCTGGTGGTAGTCGGAGAGGCGCCGCAACGCCTCGATGTCCTGGCTGACCGGATCGGTCCACACCATGACCTCGACGCCGTCGTACCCCAGGCGCGCGGCGATCTCGAAGGCCGTCGCCGTCGACTCCGGATAGACCGAGGCCGTCGACAGGGCGACCTTCGCATCGGGGATGCGCACCGCTGGATCTGCCACCTGGACAGCGTACGGGCCGGATCGCGCACCGCCGAGGGGGCGGGAGCGAAAGTGACAAGGGCCATGGGCGGGCACCGAAGGCCACGGACTGCCGTGCGGGCCGGGAACCCGGACGGCCGTGGACGGGCCGTGGACGGTCCCGCCCATGGCCCTCGCCCGTGGTCCCCGGCCGTGGTCCCTGCCCGTGGTCCCTGCCCGTGGTCCCTGCCCGTCAGCTCAGCGCGATCCGTTCCGCCGGGAGGTGGTCGAGGCGGCGCAGGATGACGCCCTCGCGGAGCGCCCAGGGGCAGATCTCCAGCTCGGTGATCCCGAAGAGGTCCATCGCGCCCTCGGCGACGAGCGCCCCGGCGAGCAGCTGGCCGGCCCGGTCCGGGGAGACGCCGGGGAGGTGCCCGCGTTCCTCGGCGGTCATCGTCGCGAGCTTGGGCACCCACTCCCCGAGGGCGGCGGCGGAGAGGGTCCGCCGGGTGTACAGCCCCTCCGCGGAGCGGGCCGCCCCGGCTATCCGGGCGAGCTGCTTGAAGGTCTTCGAGGTGGCGACCACGCGGTCGGGCCTGCCGTGGCGGCTGAACTCCCCGACCGTACGGGCGATGCCCGCGCGGACGTACCGGCGCAGCTCGCGCAGCCCGGCCGGGTCGGCCGGGCGGTCGGGGCCGCCGGGCAGCCAGCCGGCGGTGAGGCGGCCGGCGCCGAGCGGCAGCGACACGGCCGCCGCGGGTTCCTCGTCCAGCCCGAGGGCGATCTCCAGCGAACCGCCGCCGATGTCGAGCAGCAGCAGCTTCCCCGCAGACCAGCCGAACCAGCGGCGGGCGGCCAGGAAGGTCAGCCGCGCCTCCTCCTCACCGCTGAGGACCGCGAGGTCGACGCCGGTCTCGGCACGGACCCGGCCCAGCACCTCGTCGGCGTTGGTGGCGTCCCGTACCGCCGAGGTGGCGAACGCCAGCACCTCCTCGCACCCCTTGTCCTCGGCGGCCTGGACCGCCTCGGCCACCGTGGCGACCAGCCGGTCGACGCCCTCGGGGCCGATCGCCCCGTCGGCGTCGAGGAGCTGGGCGAGGCGGAGCTCCGTCTTGTGCGAGTGCGCGGGCAGCGGCCGGGCGCCGGGGTGGGCGTCCATCGCCAGCAGATGAACCGTGTTCGACCCCACGTCGAGGACTCCGAGTCTCATACCCGGAACGCTACGCCGAAAGGGACTTACGCTTGGCGCGTGCCAAAGACGAACAAGACGAAGCCGGGCAAAGCGACGAAGAAGCCCAGAACGAAGCAGGATCAGGATCAGGAGAGTCCGCGGACGGAGCAGAACGGACCGGGCCGGTCCGACGAGAAGGGGATCGATTTTCCCCGGGCGTGGGTGGAGTTCCCCGACCCCGCCGACGACGAGCAGGTCTTCCGCTGCGACCTGACGTGGCTGACCTCCCGGTGGACCTGCATCTTCGGCAGCGGCTGCCAGGGCATCCAGGCGGGCCGGGCGGACGACGGCTGCTGCACGCTGGGCGCGCACTTCTCGGACGAGGACGACGAGAAGCGGGTGGCCGGACACGTCGAGCGGCTGACCCCGGAGATGTGGCAGTTCCACGACGTCGGTACGGAGACGGGGTGGGTCGGCATCGACGACGACGGCGAGCGCCAGACCCGCCGCTGGAAGGGCTCCTGCATCTTCCAGAACCGCCCCGGCTTCGCCGGCGGCGCGGGCTGCTCGCTGCACATCCTGGCACTGAAGGAGGGCAGGGAGCCGCTGGAGACCAAGCCCGACGTCTGCTGGCAGCTCCCGGTCCGGCGTACGTACGACTGGATCGACCGGCCCGACGACACCCGGGTGCTGCAGATCTCCATCGGCGAGTACGACCGCCGGGGCTGGGGCCCGGGCGGCCACGACCTGCACTGGTGGTGCACCTCGGCCACCTCCGCGCACGGCGCCGGTGACCCGGTGTACGTGACGTACCGCCCCGAGCTCACGGAGCTGATGGGCAAGGAGGCGTACGAGCGGCTGGTCGAGCTCTGCGAACAGCGGCTCGCGTCGCTGCTGCCGATGGCCCCGCACCCGGCGGACCCGGTCACCCCGGCCTGAGGCCGGTACGACGACGCCCTGGCGGCCGGGGTTCGCCTCAGCCCGCCGGGGCCGGTTCGCCGGTACTGGTACCGCTGGGCGGGGCGGACGGCTCCGGCGACCGGGCGGGTGTCCCGCTCGGCGACTGTGCGGGCGGGGACGGTTCGGCCGGGCCTGAGGACGGGCCTGAAGTCGGGCCCGAGGACGGGCCTGACGGGTCCGTCGCACCGCTCGCCTCGCTCGGAACCCTCGTAGCGGTCGGGTCCGGCGAGGTGTCCGGCGGCGTCCCGGCGGAGTGGGTCGGGTCCGGGCTCTCCCCGGCCGAGGCCGCGAGGACGGGCCCGGGTGCCGTGGGAGCCGCCGGTGCGGCCGGTCCGGTGGGGCCGGGCGGGGCGGCGGGCGCCACGGGGTGGAGCGGCCTGCCCGCCGGGAAGCCGGTGAACGCGGGGGTCCGGCCGCGGCCCTCGATCCGTACGTGCTGGGACCCGGGCGCCAGGACGACCCGGGCCCGCCAGGGGTGGCGCGGCTCCCGCGCGCGGTCGACCAGGACGTGCACGGTGACGCTCCGCCCCGCCGCGAGCGTGCCCGAGGTGTGGCTGAGCCGCAGCCAGCGGGCGTCGGTCCGGGCCGCCCAGGCGACGGGGCCGCCTCCGGAGGCCGTCAGCCGGAGGCTGGTGACGCCGCCGGAGGCCCGCGCGGTGACGGTCAGCGCCCCGGCCCGGCGGTGGGCGCCGCCAGGTCCCTCGGCGCTGATCACCTCGGCGGTGACCTCCGGGGCGTGGGCCCCGTCCGGCGCGCCGCTCCGGACACCGGCGCGGACGTCCTCCGCGTGCCCCTCGCCCACGCCGCGCCGGTCGTCCCCGTCGTGGCGGTCGTATCCGTCCGGGCCGTCCGCGTAGGTCCCGGCCGAGTCGCCGACCGCGTCCATCTCGGTCGCGGCGGCCGAGGCGCCCTCGTGGCCGTCACCGGCCCACGGCGCCCCCCGGTAGGCCGCCGCCCACAGGGCGATGACCGGGGCGGCGACGACCGTCGCGACCACCGTCGTCGTCATGACCCGGGCGCGCAGCCGGTCGCGGCGGGCCGCGTGGTCCTTCGGGTCGAGCGGGTAGCCGGTCCGGTCGAAACGCGGGGAACCGGTGCGCGAACGCTGGGCGTGCACCATCGCCACGCGCACGGACGGGCGCGGCGCCTCCACGACGGGCAGCCCCGCGGCGGGGGCGACGGCCACGCCGGGCCAGGGGCCGGTGGCTCCGGCGCGTTCGGCGGCGCGGCGGCAGCCGGGGCAGTCGTCGACGTGGCGGACGAGTTCGCGGCGCAGCGGGGCGGAGAGCAGCGACTGGCGGTTGCCGGTGAGGCGGCGGGCGGCGGTGCAGCTGCCGTCCTCGGCGACGGCGAGCGCGGCCCGGGTCCGCTCGACCTCGCAGGCCGCCGCCGCGAGGAGTTCGCGCGCGGTGGCGGGGTCGAGTCCGAGTACGGAGGCGACGGCGCGCGGGGGGAGCCCGTGGCGTACGGAGAGTTCGAGCGCCTCCCGCTGCTCGGGCGTGGTGCCGGCCGCCTCCGGCCAGGCCAGCTGGGCGAGTTCGCGGCGGCGGGCCTCGGAGGCGGGGGTCTCCTCCGCGGGCGGCACGACCGCCTCCTCGGGGGTGGTCCGGGGCGCCTCGGCAGGGGGCGCGACCGGGGCCTCGGCCGTACCCGCGACCGCGACCGGGCCCGGAGCGGGGGCCCCGGCGGGGGCGGCCAGGGCGAGGGCGTCCGCGAGGACGGCGCCGCGCTCCTCGCGCGCCCCCCGGCCGGAGTCCCGGGGCGTCCTCCGGTGGGCCTGACGGCCGCGCTTCTGCTCGGCGAGCGCCCGCAGGCACATCCACCGGGCCAGCGCGTACAGCCAGGATTTACGTTCCTCCTGCCCTGCGGGGCAGCGGCCGTCCTGGCGTTCCGCGACGGCGAGTACGGCTCCGAGCGCCTCGGTGGCGGCTTCGTGGTCGCAGAGGACGGAGAGGCAGTAGGTGAAGAGTCCGTCGAGGTACGGCTCGTAACGTGCGGGCGGGCGCTGCGCCGGGAGGTGGGGGGCGCGACGGTGCGATCGGGGTGCGCCGGTGGTGTGCGCGGGGGGCTCCAGCCTGCTGCTCGTCACCTTGCGACCGTAAGCAGAGGAGGGCACCCCCTCGGTGCCCCTTCCGGACTTTTAACCCCTATGGGTGAACGTATCGCTCGAAACGGGACAGGAACTCCCCATTCCGGCACGAGCGCCGTCGTGCGCCCCCAGCGCTCCCGGAGCGTTCGCGCCACCCCGCGCGGCTCCCGAACCCCGTGCGCCCCTCACGGCTCCCGTACCTCGTGCACCCCACGGCACCCGTACCCCCGTGCGCCCGCGGCTCCCGAACCCGTGCGCCCCTCACGGGCTCCCACCCGGAGCCCGTGAGGCGTACGCGCCGCACCGTCCGGCGGGCTACCCCACCCGGCCGGACGCGAGCAGCGCCCGGTGCGGCAGCACCAGCACCTTCTCGTCCTCGCCGCCCGGGGCCACGAACTCCGCGCTGAGCTCCTCGTAGTGGCGCTTGATCTCCGCCACCGTGGCGGGCGTCTGGGCGGTGACGATGCGGCCGATCGTCGCCACCCCGGAGGCGGCGCCGCTCCACCACTCCTCGACGCCTGCCCGGTGGTCCCAGGCGAGGGCGGTACAGGAGACGTCCGTCAGCCCGGCCCCCGCCAGCAGGGCGGCGAGGCCTCCCGGGGTCTGCTCGAACGCCTCCTCCGGGGCGAGCGGGGGCACCTCCGGCGGCCGGAGGGCACCGGCGGCGGCGACCGCCCTGCCCAGCAGCCGCTGGCCGGTCCCGGCGTCGGCGCCCCAGATGGTGACGGCTATCCGGCCGCCGGGGCGGGTCACCCGGCGCAGTTCGGCGAGCGCCTTGCGGGGGCGCCCGACGTGGTTGAGGACGAAGTTGGCGGCCACCGCGTCGAACTCACCGTCGGCGAAGGGCAGCTCGGGCAGGAGCGCGACGCGCACGTCCGCCGCCGGTGCGGCCCCGGCCGCGCTCTTCACCATGTCCGGCTCCGCGTCCACGGCCGTGACCACCGCGCCCCGCGCGCACGCCGCGACGGCCACCGCCCCGGTACCGGTGCCCACGTCCAGCACCCGGGCTCCCCCGCTCACCCCCGCCGCGTCCAGCAGGTCGGGCACGGTGCGGGCGCAGAGCCGGGCGAAGGACGCGGCGTAGGCGTCGGCCAGGCCCGCCCACTTCAGGCGCTCGGCCTCGTCGAACGGTGTGCTGCTGCTGGTCATGCGGTCCCCTCCCACAACGGGCCCGCGGTCGCCCGCGGCCCTCCGGAAACCCCATTGTCGTAGCCGCCCCCTAGGCTGACGTCATGGCTGCCCGTACGAAGTCCACGAAGGACCGTCCGTCCTACCGCTGCACCGAGTGCGGCTGGACGACCGCCAAGTGGCTCGGCCGCTGCCCGGAGTGCCAGGCCTGGGGCACCGTCGAGGAGTTCGGCGGCGCGCCCGCCGTGCGCACCACCGCGGCCGGCCGGGTCTCCACCGCCGCCCTGCCCATCGGACAGGTGGACAGCCGGCAGGCGACGGCCCGCTCGACCGGTGTCGGCGAGCTGGACCGGGTGCTGGGCGGCGGGCTCGTCCCGGGCGCCGTGGTGCTGCTGGCCGGGGAGCCGGGGGTCGGCAAGTCGACGCTGCTGCTCGACGTGGCCGCGAAGGCCGCGAGCGAGGAGCACCGCACCCTCTACGTCACGGCGGAGGAGTCCGCGAGCCAGGTCCGGATGCGCGCCGACCGGATCCGGGCGATCAACGACCACCTCTACCTCGCGGCGGAGACCGACCTCTCGGCCGTGCTCGGCCACCTCGACGCGGTGAAGCCCTCGCTGCTGGTGCTGGACTCGGTGCAGACGGTCGCGTCGCCGGAGATCGAGGGGGCGCCGGGCGGCATGGCGCAGGTCCGCGAGGTCGCCGGGGCGCTCATCCGCGCCTCCAAGGACCGGGGCATGGCGACCCTGCTGGTGGGCCACGTCACCAAGGACGGTGCCATCGCCGGGCCCCGGCTGCTGGAGCACTTGGTCGACGTGGTGCTCTCCTTCGAGGGGGACCGGCACGCGCGGCTGCGGCTGGTCCGGGGCGTCAAGAACCGTTACGGCGCGACCGACGAGGTCGGCTGCTTCGAGCTGCACGACGAGGGGATCACCGGTCTCGCCGATCCGTCGGGCCTCTTCCTGACGCGGCGCGACGAGCCGGTGCCCGGCACCTGTCTGACCGTCACCCTGGAGGGCAAGCGGCCCCTGGTCGCCGAGGTGCAGGCGCTCACGGTCGACTCGCAGATCCCGTCGCCGCGCCGCACCACCTCGGGTCTGGAGACCTCGCGGGTCTCGATGATGCTGGCGGTGCTGGAGCAGCGGGGCCGGATCAGCGCGCTGGGCAAGCGGGACATCTACAGCGCGACGGTGGGCGGGGTGAAGCTCACCGAGCCCGCCGCGGACCTGGCGATCGCGCTGGCACTGGCGAGCGCGGCGAGCGACACCCCTCTCCCGAAGAACCTGGTCGCCATCGGTGAGGTGGGTCTCGCCGGAGAGGTGCGCAGGGTCACCGGCGTCCAGCGCCGGCTGGCCGAGGCGCACCGCCTCGGGTTCACGCACGCGCTGGTCCCGGGCGATCCGGGCAAGGTCCCGGCCGGTATGAAGGTCACAGAAGTCGCCGACATGGGTGATGCTCTCAGGGTGCTGCCGCGCCGGTCTCGTTCGGAGGCACCACGGGAGGACGGCGCGCGCCGGTAGACTTTGCCCTGGTCTCGCCCGCTCGCACGCGCGGCACGAGGGACGCAAGGGCACCGCAAACCTGTGACCGGAGGAGTGCAGTGGCAGCCAACGACCGGGCATCATCGCCCGGAAAGTCCGGCCAAGGCACCGGTAACGAAGCGCTGATGCGCGCTTCGCTGAGCGCGGTCGCGCCCGGAACGGCCCTGCGTGACGGGCTGGAGCGCATCCTGCGGGGGAACACCGGCGGGCTGATCGTCCTCGGCATGGACAAGACCGTCGAGTCGATGTGCACCGGCGGTTTCGTGATGAACGTCGAGTTCGCCGCGACCCGTCTGCGCGAGCTCTGCAAGCTCGACGGTGCGCTCATCCTCGACAAGGACATCACCAAGATCCTGCGGGCGGGCGTCCAGCTCGTCCCGGACGCCTCGATCCCCACCGAGGAGACCGGCACCCGTCACCGCACGGCCGACCGCGTCTCCAAGTCCTGCGGTTTCCCGGTCGTCTCGGTCTCCCAGTCGATGCGCTTGATCGCGCTGTACGTCGACGGCGAGCGGCGGGTGCTGGAGGAGTCCTCCGCGATCCTGTCCCGCGCCAACCAGGCCCTCGCCACGCTGGAGCGGTACAAGCTCCGGCTCGACGAGGTCGCCGGCACGCTCTCCGCACTGGAGATCGAGGACCTGGTGACGGTCCGGGACGTGACGGCCGTCGCGCAGCGGCTGGAGATGGTCCGCCGGATCGCCACGGAGATCGCGGAGTACGTGGTCGAGCTCGGCACCGACGGACGTCTGCTGGCGCTCCAGCTGGACGAGCTGATCGCGGGCGTGGAGCCCGAGCGGGAGCTCGTCGTCCGCGACTACGTCCCCGAGCCGACGGCGAAGCGTTCCCGCACGGTCGCCGAGGCGCTGACCGAGCTGGACGCGCTCAGCCACCCCGAACTCCTCGAACTCGCCGTGGTGGCCCGGTCGCTGGGGTACAGCGGTTCGCCCGAGACGCTGGACTCGGCCGTCTCCCCGCGCGGTTTCCGGCTGCTGGCGAAGGTGCCGCGGCTGCCCGGCGCGATCATGGAGCGGCTGGTGGAGCACTTCGGCGGTCTGCAGAAGCTGCTCGCGGCGAGCGTGGACGACCTCCAGACCGTGGACGGCGTCGGCGAGGCGCGGGCGCGGAGCGTCCGCGAGGGCCTTTCCCGGCTCGCCGAGTCCTCGATCCTGGAGCGGTACGTCTGACCTCGCGGGGGCCGGCGCCCCTGCGGGAACCAGCCCCACGCCGGACACCGCGCGGGGCGTCAGTCCTTGGCGAGGACGAAGGACGCGCGCTGCAGCGGCTCGCCCGGGGCCTTGGCCTCCAGGAGGTACGTCCCCGGAGCGGCCTTCCCGGCCGGCGGGGTCGCGCAGCCCGGGGCGCTCCTGGTGCGCTTCCAGTCGATGGTGCGGATCACCGTCTGCCCCGCCGGGACCTTGAAGAAGAGGCTGCCGGACGCGGTCGGGCAGTCCTTCGAGGACCACACCTGGTCGTCGTCGTCCCCGCTCGCGTCGGTGACGGTGAGCACCACGGTCTTCGGGCCGAGGTCGGCCTTGCAGTCGCCGGTGGACGTGTTCTTCGCGATCAGCTCGAACTTCGGGGTTTCCTCGGGGTCGTACGTCACCTTGGTGCGCACGCTCAACTGCACGGCGGCGGGGCGGCAGTCGGGGAGCGCGGAGTTCGCGGGGACCTGGACGCCCGCCGTGCCGCCGGCCGACGCGGCGGCGCCGCCGGCCGTGTCCGCGGAGGCCTGCGCACCGGCGGAGGGGCTCGCGCTCGGATCGCCGCCGTCACCGTTCGAGCCGTCGGACGAACCGTCGGACGCTCCGTCAGAACCGTCACCGGACCCGCCCGCGCCGCCCGACTCGTGGCGCCCGCCGGGCTGTTGGCTGATGGCAGGCCCGGATTCGGCGGGGCCGGGGGTGATCGAACGCGCGGGCTCGGTGCTGCCGGGCTTGGCGTCGGGCGGGCTCTTCCTGCCCGCGCCGGGCAGGAAGACCCAGGCGAGCAGCGCGGCGAGCAGCGCAACCAGAATCGCCGCTACCACCCTCCGTCGCCAGTAGATGCTGGAGGGAAGCGGGCCGACCGGTTTGCGCAGAGATCCCACGTCGCAAACTGTACGAGAGATCGTGGCCAACTCCCGCCCCACCCGCCGCTCCGATCGTCAACTTTTACGGATCATCATTCCGCGAGGGCCTGTTGACGGCTGCCGAGTACCTCTCGCGCGACGCGCACACCGGGCAAGCACGGAGATACCGTCACAGAGCGGGTATACCGCACAGAGGGGACAGAACGGGTGGCGTTGTTCGCCCAGAGGTCTCGCCGGGTGGCGACACCCCCGCGCCCGTGACCGCCGCCGCGCCGTCCGTGCCAGGATCGTAGGTGCGATGACTGCCACGACTTCGACACACACGCCCCCCGCTTCCCTCCTCCACACCCCCGTCATCGGGTGGTTCGAGCAGCACGCCCGCGATCTGCCCTGGCGCCGCCCCGAGGCGGGCGCCTGGGGCGTGATGGTGAGCGAGTTCATGCTCCAGCAGACCCCGGTGAACCGGGTCCTCCCGGTGTACGAGCAGTGGCTGGCCCGCTGGCCGCGCCCGGCCGACCTGGCCGCCGAGGCGCCGGGCGAGGCGGTCCGCGCCTGGGGCCGGCTCGGCTACCCGCGCCGCGCGCTGCGCCTGCACGGCGCGGCGCAGGCCATAACGGAACGCCACGGCGGCGACGTACCGAGTGAGCACGCCCAACTGCTGGCGCTGCCCGGGATCGGCGAGTACACGGCGGCGGCGGTCGCCTCGTTCGCGTACGGGCAGCGGCACGCGGTGCTCGACACGAACGTCCGCCGGGTGTTCGCGCGGGCGGCCACCGGCATCCAGTACCCGCCGAACGCGACCACCGCCGCCGAGCGCAAGCTCGCCCGCGCCCTGCTGCCCGAGGAGGACGCGCGGGCGGCGGCCTGGGCGGCGGCGACGATGGAGCTCGGCGCGCTGGTCTGCACCGCGAAGAACGAGGACTGCTCGCGCTGCCCGATCGCCTCGCAGTGCGCCTGGCTGCTCGCAGGGAAGCCCGCGCACCAGGGCCCGGCCCGCCGCGGCCAGGCGTACGCCGGTACGGACCGGCAGGTGCGCGGACGGCTCCTCGCGGTGCTCCGCGACTCCGTCGCCCCGGTCTCGCAGGCCGCCCTGGACGCGGTGTGGGACGAGCCGGTGCAGCGCGCCCGCGCCCTGGACGGCCTGGTCGCCGACGGACTGGTGGAACCCCTGGCGAACGGCCTCTACCGGCTGCCGCTGACCTGACCCGGCCCGTCCGGGACGGACCTGTAGCGCTCCGGGCACGGCGAAGCCCCCGGGACCGAACTTCTCGTTCGGTCCCGGGGGCTTCGTGGATCAGCCGTGCTCAGCGCCGGGTGCGATCCCGATCGGTCAGACCGACACGTTGACGGTCCGCAGGAAGTTGACCGGGTTGATCGCCGAGCCGTAGTTGGCCGTGGTCCGGACCTCGAAGTGCAGGTGCGGGCCGCTGGAGTTACCGGTGTTGCCGGAGAGGCCGATCTCCTGGCCGGTCTTCACGGTCTGGCCGATACGGACGTCGATCTTCGACAGGTGCGCGTACTGCGTGTACTTGCCGTTGGCGTGCTTGATCACGATCGCGTTGCCGTACGCCGGGCCGTCGCCGCCACCGTTCGGGCCGGCCTTGACGACCGTACCGGTGTGGGCCGCGTGGACCGGGGTGCCGATCGGCACCGCGAAGTCCTGGCCGGAGTGCTTGTGGGCCCAGCGGTCGCCACCGGTGCCGTAGGTGGCACTCAGGGTGTAGTGCTTCACCGGGACCTGCCACGAGGCGGCGTTCTTCTTCGCGGCGGCCTGCTTGGCGGCTGCGGCCTTCTTGGCCGTGTCGGCCTGCTCCGCGGCGGACTTCTTCGCGTCCACGGCGGCCTTGCTCTGGGCGGACGCCTGCTTGGCGACCGCGTCGGCGGTGGTGGCACTGGTGAGGGCGACGGTGCCCGTGGTGCCGGAGGCGAACGCCGCGCCAGCACCCAGGACCATCGACGCTCCCAGACCGGCGGCCAGGACAGCGCCACGGACACGAGAGGTGGACGGGCGGGTGGGGGTCGTAACGCGCTTCGACATACGAGTAGGTCCTCCGAAGATGGGGGGCTCCCCGGTCGTTCTGTCCGGGGGGCGAAACCCGAGCGTTTGTCCGGGCTTGCTCCACCTTGGTAACCCGCCCCGCAGCGATGCTCAAGTACCCCATCTACGAGGCAAAGCCGTAGATCGGACACCGGGAATCGGGGGCGGGACGTCCCGCCGGCGAGGCCGCGCGAGCCCCCGGGGACCCGCCGCCACGCGCCGCTAAACCCCAGGTCGAAAGGGCCGGACCCGGACACGGCCCCAGAATCGCGGCTGATCGTTTCGACTTTCGAAGGTCCCGGCCGCCTCCGGGACCAAAGACCTTCCGGCGATCCCGAGCGTCATTACGAAGTCCCCTAGTAGGCTCGAAACGGCCTGTGCGCCTTGTCACCGCCGGTGGGACCAAGGGATGTCCGCTTCGGGACCTTCGGCACGCCACGTCAATGCGCCGCCGAGGCCGGCGGCGTCGGGGGATGCCATGAGTACCGACGAGAACCACCCGGTGGACCGGATCGAACTGGCCGACGCCGTCGAATCCGTCCGGAATCAGCTCGTCGAGGCCGCGGCCCGCGCCACCGGCCGCCCCGTCGTCTTCGGCGTGGGCGACATCCAGATGGAGTTCACCGTGGAGCTCCGCAAGGAGGCCAAGGCGGGCGGCAAGGTCAAGGCCTGGGTGGTCGAGGCAGGCGCCGACGCCTCCCGCACCACCGGCACCACGCACAAGGTCGCCTTCACCCTGAGCCCCCGCAAGGCCGACGGCTCCGGCCCGCTGGAGATCGGCAACGACGCCCCCGGCGGCAGCACCGCCCACTTCGGACGGGGGCGCGGCGGCGAGTGAGCACCCGTCCCCGCCCCGTACGCCCGACGGACCGCACCGTCGTGGTCCAGTCCGCCCGCCAGGGCAGCGGGGTGCTGCTCACCGACCGGCTGGTGCTGACCTGCGCGCACGTACTCGGCGGCGAGGCGCTGGCGTCGATCGCACACCCGGACCGGCCGGACCCCGTGCCCGGCCGCGTCCTCTGGGTGAGCGCCAAGCGGGACGCGGCGCTCCTGCTGGCCGACAGCCCGCTGCTGCCCGTCCCGCCCGTGCGCCTCGGTGTACTCGCCACGGCCCAGGCCCTCCCCCACTGCGAGATCACCGGCTTCCCCGAGATCCAGCGGTACGGCTCCGACCGCCATCTGGAGGCCGACCAGTACACCGCCACCGTGGTGCCCCTGGCGGGCCTCCTCCGCAACCTCCTGGCCTGCGACCTGGACAGCCCGCCCCCGGTCGCGGACGAGGACGGCGAGGCGCTGCTGAGCGGCCTCTCCGGCGGCCCGGTCTTCGCCGGGGCGGTCCTCCTCGGCCTCGCCCGCCAGATACCTCCCCGACGTGACGGACGACGGGTGGAGTGCGTCTCGCTGCGCCCCGTGCTGGAGTCGGCGGGCTTCCGCCAGGCATACGAACAGACCACCGGATCACAGCCCCGTACAGAACACGTGCACGGCAACCACCCGGCCGACATCCGCTACGAGGAGGAGTACGCGGACGCCCTCGGCGCTGCCTACCGCCGCACCAGGATCTTCGGGCTGGACGAGCTGGGCCGCCGCGACTCCGAGTGGGACCTGGACACCGCCTACCTGAGCCTGGAGGCGGAGACCGGCGGGCGGTGGGCCCGCAAGGACCGCCGCCGACCGGACCGCGCCTCGGCGTCCTCACCGCGTCGCGTCGAAGAGCTCCTGACCGACCGCCCCCGGGTTCTGCTCCGGGGCGACGCGGGAGCCGGGAAAACCACCCTGCTGTGGTGGCTGGCCGCGCACGCCTCGGCCGGGACGCTGCCGGACCGGCTGGGCGCCTTGAACGGCCTCGTCCCCTTCGTCGTCCCCCTGCGCACCCTCCGGGCCCGCAGCGAGGAGCTGCCCGCCCCCGCAGGCCTCCCGGGGGCCGCCCGGCTGGCCGTGGACGCCGCACCGGACGGCTGGGCCGGGCGCGTACTGGAGTCCGGCCGTGGCCTCCTCTTGGTGGACGGGCTGGACGAGGTGCCGTCCACCGAGCGGGAGGAGGCGTACGCCTGGCTCTCGCGCCTCCTCGCCCGCTTCCCCACGACCCGCTGCGTGGCCACCGTCCGCCCGCTCGCCGTCGAACCGGACTGGCTGGCCGCCGAGGGCTTCGAGGAGCTGCGGCTGCTGCCCCTGCGGAACGAGGACGTCCAGGCGTTCGTGGCGGCCTGGCACAAGGCCGCACGGCTGAACGACGACGACCACCAGCGCCTGCGCGAGCTGGAACACGACCTCGCCAGGCAGTTCCGCACCAACCGCACGCTGAGCGACCTGGCGCGTACGCCCCTGCTGTGCGCGGTGATCTGTGCCCTGCACCGCCGGCAGGAGGGCTTCCTCCCGAACACCCGGTGGAAGCTCTACCGGTCGTCGCTCGACATGCTTCTGGGCAACCGGGACCAGCGGCGGGGCATCGCGGACCCCGAGGGCATCACCATGGAAGTGGAGGAGCAGGCACTGCTCCTCCAGCGGATCGCGATCTGGCTGGTGCGCGAGGGCCAGACGGAGTTCTCCCGCGAGCAGGCCCTGCGCCAGCTGGACCGAGCGCTGGCGAGCATGGAGCGGGTGCGGAAACAGGGGACGACCGACGCGATCCTGACCCATCTGCTCAATCGCAGCGGTCTTCTCCAGGAACGCGCCGAGGACCTCTACCAGTTCACCCACCGCACCTTTCAGGACTACCTGGCGGCTGCCGAGTTCGTCGAGTCGGACCAGATCAACGAACTGCTCCGGTCCGCCGAGGACGAGTCGTGGGCGGACGTGATCGAGCTGGCGGCCGGCCACTGCGGCCGACGCGAGATCGGCGAGCTGGTCAACGGCCTGCTGGACCGGGCGGAGGGGTACGCCCCCGGCCTCCTCGCCCTCGATGCCGAGCTCGTCCCGAAGACCCGTGTGCTCGCCGCCCTCTGCGCCCAGCACGCGACACTGCTGGACGACGGGACGCGGCGCAGGGTACGCAGTGCGCTCACCGGGCTCTTCCCGCCCCGCCTGCCGTCCATGGCGAAGCTGCTCGGGTCCCTCGGTCCCGATGCGCTGACCTACCTGCGGGGGCCGTCCACCATCCGGTCCGACAGCATCGGCACGGAATTCATCGCCCGGCTGCTCGGCGAGGTCGGCGGACCGGAGGCCCTGTCGTACGCCCGCGACTGGGTCGCGGCCTCACCAAGGGCAGCCCGCGTGCTGGCCTCCGGCTGGACGAGCTTCCCCACCGAGGAGTTCGCGAAGGACGTGCTGGGCAAGGGAGATCTCAGGGGGGTGTACCTGACCATCCGCTCCCGTGCCGAGCTGAGGGCGCTACCTCATCTCGGCTCTCTCGGGCACTCTGTCGGCGTCACCCTCGGCGGCCCCTTCACCGACGCCGAGCTGCGGCACGGGCTGTCCGAGGCCGCTCCCGGAATCCTGGGCCACCTCGGGAATCCCCTGCTCCGCGACCTCTCGACGCTGCGCCACGGCGAGAACCTCAGGCATCTCACGGTCGACGGCTGCCCCGGGGTCACCGATCTCTCGCCGCTCAAGGAATGGTCCGCCCTCCAGGAGGTCAATCTCGATGTCAGCCGGCTCCCGTGGGACCGGCTCACCGCTCTGCGGGACGTGGCGAGTCTGAACGCGCTGGAACTCCGCTCCCCGACAGGACGCCTGAGCGACTTCCCGCCCATCCCCCACCTCCGGCATCTGGCCCTGCTGCGAAGCAGCGTGATGGAACTCGGCGATCTACGGGGGTGGTCCTCGCTCCAGTCCTTGCGGTTGCCCACGGTGACCTCGCTGTCCTCGCTGGTCGACTCGCTCCGCACCGCCCCGAGCCTCACCGAGGTCGAAGTGACCCAACCCCGCGTCGAGCCGTGGCCGCGAGCCGAGCCCGTCACGCAGGTACGCAAACTCTCCTTCGGGGTCGGCCCGGGCCCCGGTAACGACCTGCGGGGGCTCCCCGACCTGTTTCCGTCCCTCCGATCCCTCACGCTGACCTGTCACACAGAGGTCCGGATCGACCTGGAACCCCTGCGCGGGCAGGACGGGCTGAACGTGAAGGTGATCTGGCTGACAGCCAGGGGGCAGCTCTTCGGCGCCGAGCTCATGGGCGACCGCCTGTCCGTCGAGGACCGCTTCTGAACCCCCTCCTCCCCGCACACGAGAAGCTGCCCCGGACCGATACCGGTCCGGGGCAGCTTCTTCACCTCACGCGAGCGGACTCACGCGCTCACGCCTGAACTACGACGCGTCCTTCTGCATGTTCGGTCCCGCGCCACCGGCGGCCGACTCGACCGGCGGGACGTCGGGCAGGGCCGACTTCTCCTCGCCGCGGAACGAGAACTTCTTCTCGTCGCCTTCGCCCTCCGTGCCGACGACCACGATGTGGCCGGGGCGCAGCTCGCCGAAGAGGATCTTCTCGGAGAGGACGTCCTCGATCTCGCGCTGGATCGTCCGGCGCAGCGGCCGGGCGCCCATCACGGGGTCGTAGCCCTTCTTCGCGAGCAGGTTCTTCGCGTCCGTGCTGAGCTCGATGCCCATGTCACGGTCCTTGAGACGCTCATCCACCTTGGCGACCATGAGGTCGACGATCTGGATGATGTCTTCCTGGCTGAGCTGGTGGAAGACGACGGTGTCGTCGACACGGTTCAGGAACTCGGGCCGGAAGTGCTGCTTGAGCTCTTCGTTGACCTTGACCTTCATCCGGTCGTAGTTCGTCTTGACGTCGCCCTGGGCGGCGAAGCCCAGGTTGAAGCCCTTCGAGATGTCCCGGGTCCCGAGGTTGGTCGTCATGATGATGACCGTGTTCTTGAAGTCCACGACCCGGCCCTGGGAGTCGGTCAGGCGACCGTCTTCCAGAATCTGGAGCAGGGAATTGAAGATATCGGGGTGGGCCTTCTCGACCTCGTCGAAGAGGACGACGGAGAACGGCTTGCGGCGCACCTTCTCGGTGAGCTGGCCGCCCTCTTCGTAGCCCACGTAGCCGGGAGGCGAACCGAAGAGGCGGGAAACCGTGTGCTTCTCGCTGAACTCCGACATGTCGAGGGAGATCAGCGCGTCCTCGTCGCCGAAGAGGAATTCGGCGAGCGTCTTGGAGAGCTCGGTCTTACCGACGCCGGACGGGCCGGCGAAGATGAACGAGCCGCCGGGGCGCTTCGGGTCCTTCAGGCCGGCCCGCGTACGGCGGATCGCCTGGGAAAGGGCCTTGATGGCGTCCTTCTGGCCGATGACGCGCTTGTGGAGCTCGTCCTCCATGCGCAGCAGACGGGAGGACTCCTCCTCCGTCAGCTTGAAGACCGGAATGCCGGTGGCGGTCGCCAGGACCTCGGCGATGAGCTCGCCGTCGACCTCGGCGACGACGTCCATGTCGCCGGCCTTCCATTCCTTCTCGCGCTTGGTCTTCGCGGCCAGCAGCTGCTTCTCCTTGTCGCGGAGGGAAGCTGCCTTCTCGAAGTCCTGGGAGTCGATCGCCGACTCCTTGTCGCGGCGGACGCCCGCGATCTTCTCGTCGAACTCGCGGAGGTCCGGCGGCGCGGTCATCCGGCGGATGCGCATCCGGGAGCCGGCCTCGTCGATCAGGTCGATCGCCTTGTCCGGGAGGAAGCGGTCCGAGATGTACCGGTCGGCCAGGGTGGCGGCCTGGACCAGTGCCTCGTCGGTGATGGAGACGCGGTGGTGGGCCTCGTAGCGGTCGCGCAGGCCCTTGAGGATCTCGATGGTGTGCGGCAGCGACGGCTCCGCGACCTGGATGGGCTGGAAGCGGCGCTCGAGCGCGGCGTCCTTCTCCAGGTGCTTGCGGTACTCGTCGAGCGTGGTCGCACCGATGGTCTGGAGCTCACCACGGGCCAGCATCGGCTTCAGGATGCTCGCGGCGTCGATCGCGCCCTCGGCGGCACCCGCACCCACGAGGGTGTGGAGCTCGTCGATGAACAGGATGATGTCGCCGCGGGTGCGGATCTCCTTGAGGACCTTCTTCAGGCGCTCCTCGAAGTCACCGCGGTACCGGGAGCCGGCGACCAGGGCGCCGAGGTCCAGGGTGTAGAGGTGCTTGTCCTTGAGGGTCTCAGGCACCTCACCCTTGACGATCGCCTGGGCCAGGCCCTCGACGACCGCCGTCTTGCCGACGCCGGGCTCACCGATGAGGACCGGGTTGTTCTTGGTCCGGCGGGACAGCACCTGCATGACCCGCTCGATCTCCTTCTCGCGCCCGATGACCGGGTCGAGCTTGGATTCGCGGGCGGCCTGGGTGAGGTTGCGGCCGAACTGGTCCAGCACCAGGGAGGTGGAGGGGGTGCCCTCGGCGGGACCGCCTGCGGTGGCGGCCTCCTTGCTGGTGGAGTAACCGGAGAGCAGCTGGATGACCTGCTGCCGCACCCGGTTGAGGTCGGCACCCAGCTTCACCAGGACCTGCGCGGCGACACCTTCGCCCTCGCGGATCAGGCCGAGCAGGATGTGCTCGGTGCCGATGTAGTTGTGGCCGAGCTGGAGGGCCTCGCGGAGCGACAGCTCCAGGACCTTCTTGGCTCGGGGCGTGAAGGGGATGTGGCCGGACGGGGCCTGCTGGCCCTGGCCGATGATCTCCTCCACCTGCTGGCGGACCGCCTCGAGCGAAATCCCGAGGCTCTCCAGGGCCTTAGCGGCGACACCCTCACCCTCGTGGATAAGGCCCAGGAGAATGTGTTCGGTGCCGATGTAGTTGTGGTTGAGCATCCGGGCTTCTTCCTGAGCCAGGACGACAACCCGCCGCGCGCGGTCGGTGAACCTCTCGAACATCGTTAATCGCTCCTCAGAGCGGTCAGGCAGTTAGGGGTCGGTCCCCTCCCTGTCCTTCCGCAGCTTAGTCCCGCAAGCGGGGACCGCTCATTCCAACTGCCGACCGGATCACCCCCGCAGCAGCGAGGAAACCTTGCCGATCAGCCGACACCTGCTCCAACCCGATGGTGCGAGACGATGTTCCCGCAGGCCAGGCAGATACCCCTGTCACCACTACGCCGGTGGCGAACGTGAGACGCCCCGGTCCTCGTGTCGCCCCTTCCCACCAGTCATGTCTTACCCGCAATTACAGACAGTCCATGCGGCGCGCGCCCGTCTCCTCCGCTACGGGCGAACAACCGCGTGGCGCCGGACGCTCCCCGCACGCCCTTGACCGGAACCCTTCGTGGCGTTCCGCGCACCGTGCGTGACGCCCGTCGCCTTCCGGGGCCTCTCGCGGGCGGGCCTCGTACGGCGGCGGAAGACCCTCGCGTAACCCGGAGGGCGGTCCGGCGGTTCATCGCACATGAGCCCCATCGTCCCGTCTCCCCGCGCCCCGCAGCGGGCCGACACGTCGGCACTGGTCCCGTCGGGTCGCGGGTCGGACCCGGACGCGGGAACGCGCCGGGAGGCCGGGGACGCACGGCACGCGGAGAGCGCCGCCCCGGCCGTGGAGCGCTGGTGCGAGCACGTGGAGCGGTGGTACGAGGACGGTCTCGGCTGGGCGACCGACCGGGGCCGCCCGCCGGCGCTGCTGACCGGGGTGCGCTTCGACGTACTGGAGCTGCCCGCGGCGGCGGGCCGCGCGGTGCTGCGCCGGTTCGGACGCACCGGTCCCGTGGCGGTGGCGCGGGGGCGGATGCTGCTGCTCGTGGCGGCCGGGAGCGCGGAGGAACTTCCCGCGCTCCTGGACTGGCTGGAGTGGGGCGGCATCGCACTGGATCTCGTGGGCATCGGAGCCGGTGGCAGGATCACCGCACCGGCACCGCACGGGGCGCCGTGGCCCCGTCAGCCGGGGGCCGCGCTCTGGCTGCGGCCCCCCGGACCGCCGCGAGGCGCGGACCTTTTCCTTCCGGCCCTCGCGGGTTTCGGGAGCAGGGGTGGGGATGCTCCCGATCTCGTGCGACTGGTGGACATGGCGGCGACGGAATGCCACCGGGTCCGTCTGAGGCGTTCCCGGGTACGTCCGCCGGCCGACCGGCCATCGAGTCAGCCGTTGGCCTGCTCGTAGGCCTCGCGAATGTCGGCGGGCACGCGACCGCGGTCGTTCACGTTGTGGCCGTTCTCGCGGGCCCACTTCCGGATCTCGGCCGTGTCCTTGTTGCCGCCGGTGCCGGTACCGAGCGCACGGCCCTTGCGGCCCGTGGCGGCACGGCCGCCGGTGCGGCGTCCGCTCTTGGTGTACGGCTCGAGAAGGCCACGGAGCTTGTCCGCGTTGGCCGTGGTGAGGTCGATCTCGTAGGTCTTGCCGTCCAGCGCGAACGTGACGGTCTCGTTCGCCTCGCCGCCGTCGAGGTCGTCAACAAGAAGGACCTGAACCTTCTGCGCCACGAGATATCCTTTCATCGAAAATGGAGTACGCGGAAAGGAAACCGCTTTTCCCGGGAAAACACAAACCCCAGGGAGAGGTTCAGGACCCGGGGAACACGGGAAACGGGCGCGTATCGGACATAGGGACTCGGCGCAGTTCTACCGCTCACAGGTGCAGAAGCATCCGGCTGTTGCCCAAGGTGTTCGGCTTCACCCGTTCGAGACCGAGGAACTCGGCGACACCCTCGTCATAGGAACGCAGCAGCTCACTGTAGACATCCGTGTCGACCGGCGTCTCGCCGATCTCCACGAAGCCGTGCTTGGCGAAGAAGTCGACTTCGAAGGTCAGACAGAAAACCCGGCGGACCCCGAGCCAGCGCGCGGTCTGCAACAGCTTGTCGAGAACCTGGTGGCCCACTCCGGTGCCCTTGACCCGGCGATCGACCGCGAGAGTTCGCACTTCGGCGAGGTCTTCCCACATCACGTGGAGTGCACCGCATCCGACGACCCGCGCGTCCTGGTCGCGTTCCGCGACCCAGAACTCCTGGATGTCCTCGTAAAGGGTGACCGTCGCTTTGTCCAGGAGGATGCCGTCGGTCACGTAGCCGTCGAGCAGCCGGCGCACCGCTCCCACATCGCTGGTCCTGGCACGGCGGACGGTGATGGCGGGCTTTTCGACCGCCGAGTCGGTTTCACCTTCGGTTTCCGACTCGCTTTGCGTCAGGTCTGCAGACATGTCCCGACGCTATCGCCCGCCGTCCTCGGCCGTGCCATCGGCCGGGTCTTGTGCGGGGAGTTCGGTGGGAACTTCAGGGGTGGGTCCGGTGGAGACTTCGGGAGTGGGTTCGGCGGGAAGTCCGGGGGTGGGTCCGGTGGGGACTTCGCCGGGAACTCCCACCGGGTCGTCGGACGTGCCGTCGCCCCTGCCTGCCGCCGTACCGCCCGCCGCGGCGCCCCCCGTGCCCGCGGGTGGCGCCGGTTGCGCCACCACACCGCCCGCACCGGGGGAAACGATCCGCACGGCGTCCCTGAGGGCCTCCCGCTGCTCCGCGGACATCATGCCGAAGAAGGCGACGAGAGCGGCGGCGGGGTTGTCGCTCCGCGACCAGGCGTCGTTCATCAGTGCGGCCGAGTAGGCGGCGCGCGTGGAGACGGCCGTATATCGATAAGCCCGGCCGTCGACTTCCCTGCGGACCCACCCCTTCTGGTGAAGGTTGTCCATAACCGTCATGACGGTGGTGTAAGCGATCGAGCGCTCGCGCTGAAGGTCTTCCAGGACTTCTCGCACGGTGACGGGTCGGTTCCATTGCCAGACGCGCGTCATCACGGCGTCTTCCAGCTCTCCCAATTGACGGGGCACACGGCCACCTTAATGCGAGATGTCCGAAATGAGTAGTTATTTTTCTCGGGAGACCCACCCCCGGAGAACACGGGGAGAAGCCAGGGAACCCTGTGGGCGACGAAAAGGAGCGCACGGCTCGATGCGAGTCGTGCGCTCTTGGAGTGCGCCGGGTTGTGCACGTGACATGGGGGGCGCGAATTATGCGCCGCACGCCCGTCTTGGCGGCCGATAACCGTCCGCACGGTCGGTTGTTCCGGACGGAAGACGCGGAAGGCACGGAAGGCGCAAGATGCGGAAGGCCCAAGACGCCGGAAGGCCCGAGAAGCGGAAGACGGCGCGACTCCGGGATACCCGCACCGGAGAAAACGGGCGCGCCGACGCCGGAACGCGGGATGAATCAGGATCCGCACCGGGCCGAACCCCTGATACCGGGCGTCGGATACCGGGCACCGGATACCGCCACGGGGGCCGGCCACCCGCGAACACCTGCATAGCGGCACGGCATACCCGGCACGCATAGGGGCGCGGCACAGGAGGCGCCGCTCACGGGCGCGCGCGTATACGACCACCGGATGCGCGGCGGGGGCACCCGCCCCTGCGGGGAAACCGGCCGGGGAACGGGAACGGACTGAGGCGCCCGGTGAATGCGCCGCTCAGGCGCTTTCGGCGGCCGGGGTCGGGCGGGCGGCCTCGGCGCGGGCGAGGGCGGCGTCCACGGCCGCGTCCTCCTTGGCCTTGTTCGGCCCGCCCTGGCTTTTCACGATCGTCATCACGAGCCGGATGAAGAATGCGGCCATCACGACAGGCGGAATGAGCGCCTTCACGTAGTCCATGCCGTCCAGAGTAGCGAGCGCGGTACGGCGGCCCGCAGCACCCCTCCCGGTGGGTCGGGGGCCGGGCCGCCGTAGTCACGGGGGCGCGCCGGGCGGTCAGCCGGCGGCGCGGTGCTCCTCCGGCGGCGGCACCGGGCGGCGGCGCGGCGGGAAGACCTCGGACGGCTTGGGCATCGGGCGGTCGCCCGGCACCGGCGGCCGGGACGGGGCGGCCGGGCTCGCGGGGCGCTGGGGCTCCGCCGCCGCACGGCCGCCCGGCAGGGCGAGCAGCCGGCTGCGGGGGCCCGGCGCGGTGAGGGCGGCGCCGCGGCCCGCCAGCCGGGCCCGCACCGAGCGTTCGGCGAGCACCTGGCAGCGTTCCAGGAGCGCCGCCGCGACCGGTCTGCCGCGCAGCGCCCGCAGGGCGGCGAGGTCGTCCGCCTTGGGGTCGTAACCGGCGGCCAGGGCGTCCTGGAGGAGCTCCAGGTAGCCGGTGACGGAACCGGGGAGGGCGGCGCGGTAGCGGGCGAGGTCGGCGAGGAGGAACGCGCGGAGCCGGCCCGCCTCGCCGACCGCATCGTCCACCGCTCCCGCGAGCCGCAGGCAGTCCTGGACATCCTCGTCGGGCAAGGGCATGGGGTGGAGGGCAACGGCGAGAGCGCGTCGGAGTACCCGCAGCTCGTCCGCGCCGAACGCCATGCCGCCTCGTGAACCGTAGGGCGTGGGCATGGCGCGACAGTACGTGCTAAAGGGACAAAATCCTCTTAACTGGTCACCTGTGGCGCGGCGCGTTCCGGTGCCCCCCGCGCCGCCGCCGGAAGGCGTCGTCGCAGGTGCGCCGGGGTGCGCCGCGCCGGGGACTACATCCGCGCGACGTTGCGCTCGTAGACCAGGCGGAGCCCGATGAGGGTCAGCCAGGGCTCGTGCTCGTCGATGACGGAAGCCTCGCCCAACACCATTGGCGCAAGGCCGCCGGTCGCGATGACGGTCACGTCGTCGGGGTCGGCCGCCAGCTCGCGCTTCATCCGCGCGACGACGCCGTCGACCTGGCCCGCGAAGCCGTAGACGATGCCCGCCTGCATGGCCTCGACGGTGTTCTTGCCGATCACGCTGCGCGGGCGGGCCAGCTCGATCTTGCGGAGCTGGGCGCCCTTCACGCCGAGCGCCTCGACCGAGATCTCGATGCCCGGGGCGATGACACCGCCGGTGTACTCGCCGCGCGCGGAGACCGCGTCGAAGGTGGTGGCGGTGCCGAAGTCGACGACGATCGCCGGGCCCCCGTACAGCTCGACCGCGGCGACCGCGTTGATGATGCGGTCGGCGCCGACCTCCTTGGGGTTGTCCATGAGGATCGGTACGCCGGTCTTGATGCCGGGCTCCACGAGGACGGCGGGCACGTCGCCGTAGTAGCGGCGGGTCACCTCGCGCAGCTCGTGCAGGACGGAGGGGACCGTGGAGCAGATCGCGATGCCCTCGATGCCGTCGCCCAGCTCGACGCCGAGCAGCGGGTGCATGCCCATCAGCCCCTGGAGGAGCACGGCCAGCTCGTCGGCGGTGCGCCGGGAGTCGGTGGAGATCCGCCAGTGCTCGACGATCTCCTCGCCGTCGAAGAGCCCGAGGACGGTGTGGGTGTTGCCGACGTCGATGGTGAGCAGCATCAGGCGTCGGCCTCACCGGTGGCGGCCTCGCGGAAGTCCAGGCCGATGTCGAGGATGGGCGAGGAGTGGGTGAGCGCGCCGACCGCGAGGTAGTCGACGCCCGCGTCGGCGTAGGCGCGGGCGGTGTCCAGGGTGAGGCGGCCGGAGGACTCCAGCACGGCACGTCCGGCGACGAGCGCGACGGCCTCCTCGGTCTCGCCCGGGGTGAAGTTGTCCAGCAGGATCAGGTCGGCGCCGGCCTCCAGCACCTCGCGGACCTGCTGGAGGGTGTCGACCTCCACCTCGATGGCCAGCTCGGGGAACTCCTCGCGGACCCGCTTGAACGCCTCGGCCACGCCACCGGCCGCGATCACGTGGTTGTCCTTGACCAGGGCCGCGTCCGAGAGCGACATCCGGTGGTTGACGCCGCCGCCGCAGCGGACCGCGTACTTCTCCAGCGCGCGCAGCCCCGGGGTGGTCTTGCGGGTGTCGCGGACCTGGGCCTTCGAGCCCTCCAGGACGTCCGCCCACGCGCGGGTGGCGGTGGCGATGCCGGAGAGGCGGCAGAGCAGGTTGAGCGCGCCGCGCTCGCCCGTGAGCAGGTCGCGGGTGCGGGTGGTGACCGTCAGCAGCTTCTGTCCGGCGGTGACGCGCTCGCCGTCCTCGACGTGGCGCTCGACCTCGAAGTCGTCGGTGCAGACGATCGAGAGCACGGCTTCGGCGACGCGCAGACCGGCGACGACGCCGTCCTCGCGGGCGGTGAAGTCACCGGTGGCGACGGCGTCCTCGGGGACGGTCGCCACGGTGGTGACGTCCACCCCGCCGTCCAGGTCCTCCTCGATGGCGACGTGCGCGACGTCCTCCACCTGGACGGGGTCGAGGCCGGCCTCGGCCAGCAGTTCGGCGAGCGCGGGGTCGAGGCCGCACTCCAGGGCGTCGGGGTCGTACGCGTCGGAGGCGCAGCCGCAGTCGTCGCCGCAGCCGCCCGCGGACGGTGCGGGGGCCCCGATGTGGATCAGCGGAACGTCCACCGGTGTCGGGCGGTTCTCTTCGGGCGTGCTCACGGTTGCGGCTCCTCGGGGCGTCGGGCGGTGCGGTGCGGTGGTGCTGTGCGCGGTGGTGCGGTCGTGCGGTGCGGTGCGGGTCAGTCCGGGCGTACGGGGTCGAAGTCGGAGCCCTCCGTGCGGCGCACGGCGAGCGTCCGGTCCTCGCCGACGCGTACGACGAGGTGGGCGCGCCAGTTCTCGTCGTCGCGGTCCGGGTGGTCCTCGCGCCAGTGGCAGCCCCGGGTCTCCGCGCGCGCGGACGCGGCGGCGACCAGGACCCGGGCGACCAGCAGGAGGTTGGTGGTCTCCCACGCCTCGACGCCCGGGACGGCGGCCTTCCCGTCGGACGCGCCGGAGCCCGCGGCGCTGTCGTGCAGCGCCTCCAGCTCCCGGGCGGCGGCGGCCAGGCTCTCGGCGGAGCGGAGCACCCCGGCGCCCCGGGTCATGATCCGCTGGATCGTCGTACGGGTCTCGGGGGCGAGCAGCGCGGCGCGCGGGCCGCCCTCGGGGTGGACCGCCTCGGTGCGGGCGGGGCGGCGCCCTGCGATGTCGGCGGCGATGCGCTCGGCGAAGACGAGCCCCTCCAGGAGGGAGTTGGAGGCGAGGCGGTTGGCGCCGTGCACCCCGGTGCAGGCGGTCTCCCCGCAGGCGTACAGGCCGGGCACGGTGGTGCGCCCGTGCAGGTCGGTACGGACGCCGCCGGAGGCGTAGTGGGCGGCGGGCGCGACCGGGATCGGCTCGGTGACCGGGTCGATGCCGTGTTCGCGGCAGGCGGCCAGGATCGTGGGGAAGCGGCGCTCCCACATCTCGGCGCCGAAGTGCCGGGCGTCGAGGTACATGTGCTGGGTGCCGTCGAGCTGCATCTGGCGGGTGATGGCCTTGGCGACGATGTCGCGGGGGGCGAGCTCCGCCAGCTCGTGCTGCCCGGTCATGAAGCGCGTACCGGAGGCGTCGACGAGGTACGCGCCCTCGCCGCGCACCGCCTCCGAGACCAGCGGCTGCTGGCCCTCGGAGCCGGCGCCCAGGAAGAGGACCGTGGGGTGGAACTGGACGAACTCCAGGTCCGAGATCTCCGCCCCGGCCCGCAGCGCGAGCGCCACGCCGTCGCCGGTGGAGACCGGCGGGTTGGTGGTGGCGGAGAAGACCTGGCCCATGCCGCCGGTGGCGAGCACCACCGAAGGGGCGCGGACCGCGCCGACCCCGTCGTGCTGGCCTTCGCCCATGACGTGCAGGCTGACACCGGCCGTACGGCCTTCGGCGTCGGTGAGCAGGTCCAGGACGAGGGCGTTCTCGATGGTGTGCAGGGCGCGGGTGCGTACCGCCTCCACCAGGGCGCGGGAGATCTCGGCGCCGGTGGCGTCGCCGCCCGCGTGCGCGATCCGGTTCCGGTGGTGGCCGCCCTCGCGGGTGAGGGCGACGTCGCCGCTCTCGTCGGTGTCGAACCGCGCCCCGGTGTCGATGAGCCGGCGCACCGCGCCGGGGCCCTCGGTGACCAGGGTGCGGACGGCCGGCTCGTCGCAGAGGCCCACGCCCGCGACCAGGGTGTCGTCGAGGTGCTGCTCGGGGGTGTCGCCCTCGCCGAGCGCGGCGGCGACGCCGCCCTGGGCCCAGCGGGTGGAGCCGTCGTCCAGGCGGGCCTTGGTGACGACGACGGTGTCGAGTCCGGCGGCGACGCAGCGCAGGGCGGTGGTGAGTCCGGCCACGCCGGAGCCGATGACCACGACGTCGGCGTCGATGGACCAGCCGGGTTCGGGGGCTGTCAGCCGTATTCCGGTCACGCGAGGACTCCCAGGTCGAGGGGGATGTTGTCGATCAGGCGGGTGGCGCCGACCCGGGCGGCGACGGCGAGGACGGCTTCGCCGCCGTCCCGGTCGTCGGGGACCTCGGTGAAGTCGGCCGGGTCCACGAGGGCGAGGTAGTCGAGCACGAGCGGCTCCGCGGCCCCGGCGGCGTCCTCCAGGACGGTGCGCGCGGCGGCCCGGACGGCCTCGGCCGTGCTGCCGCGCGGCGCGAGCGCCACGGCCTGGGCGTCGGCGGCGAGACGGGACTCGCCGAGCGCGTTGAGCCCGGCGACCCGGTCCGTGCCGGTGCCCGCCGGACCGGAACCGGCGCCCTGCCGTCCCGGGCCGCCGGTGGCGAGGGCACGCTCGCGCAGCGCCTGCTGGGCGGCGAGCCGGTCGCGGGCGGCGAAGAGGGCTGCCGACAGGGCGAGGGCGGTACGCCGCTCGGCGGGCGACAGGAACCGGTTGCGGCTGGAGAGCGCGAGGCCGTCGGCGTCCCGGACGGTGGGGACGGCGGTGATCACGATGCCGAAGTTCAGGTCGCGGACCATCCGGCGGACCAGCGCGAGCTGCTGGGCGTCCTTCTGCCCGAAGAGCGCCTCGTCCGGGCGGGTCAGGTGGAGGAGCTTGGCGACGACGGTGAGCATCCCGTCGAAGTGCCCGGGGCGCGAGGCGCCTTCGAGGCGCTCGCCCATCGGTCCGGCGGTGATCCGGACCTGCGGGTCGCCGCCCGGGTACACCTCCTCGACCGAGGGCGCGAAGACCACGTCCGCACCGGCCGCCGAGGCCACCGCGAGGTCGGCGTCCAGGGTGCGCGGGTAGCGGTCCAGGTCGGCGGCCTCGCCGAACTGGAGCGGGTTCACGAAGACGGTGACCACGACCTGGCCGCCCGGTCCCGCGGCCTCGCGGGCGGCCCGGATCAGGGTGCCGTGGCCCTCGTGCAGCGCGCCCATCGTCATGACGACCGCGCGGCGCGCGCCCGCCGGGCGCTCCAGCGCCTCCAGCGCGGCGGCGGTGTGCAGCAGGACGGCGGTGCCCGCCGGGGTGGGTGCGGCGGTCATCGGGACTCCCCCGGCTCGTCGTCGTCGGTGGGTGCGGGGCCGGCCGGGCGGCCGGCGGAGCGCGTGCCGTCCGCGAGGACGCCGAGCAGGTCCTCGGCGGACTCCGGCTTGAGCAGGCCCTGCGCGAGGGCCCGGTCGGCGGTGGCGCGGGCCATCGCGAGGTACCCCGCGACCATCTGCGGGGCGTGCGCGCGCAACTCGCCGACGTGGGCGGCGACCGTGCCCGCGTCGCCGCGCGCCACCGGTCCGGTGAGGGCCGCGTCGCCGGAGCGCAGGGCGTTGTCGAGCGCGGCGCCGAGGAGCGGGCCGAGCATCCGGTCGGGGGCCGACACCCCCGCCTTGGCCAGCAGCTCCATCGCCTCGGCGACCAGGGTGACCAGGTGGTTCGCGCCGAGGGCGAGCGCCGCGTGGTAGAGCGGGCGGGCCTCCTCCTCGATCCACTCGGGCTCGCCGCCCATCTCGATGACGAGGGCCTCGGCGGCGAGCCGCAGCTCCTCGGGCGCGGTGATCCCGAAGGAGCAGCCGGCGAGGCGCTGGACGTCCACGGGGGTGCCGGTGAACGTCATCGCGGGGTGGAGGGCGAGCGGCAGGGCCCCGGCACGCAGCGCGGGGTCCAGCACCCGGGTGCCGTACCGCCCCGAGGTGTGGACCAGGAGCTGGCCGGGCCGGACGGCGCCGGTGTCGGCGAGCCCCTGCACCAGACCGGGCAGAGTGTCGTCGGGGACGGTGAGCAGCACCAGGTCGGCGCGGGCGAGGACCTCGGCGGGCGTCACCAGCGGCACGTCCGGCAGCAGGGCGGCGGCCCGGCGGCGGGAGGCGTCGGAGACGCCGGAGACGGCGACCGGCCGGTGCCCGGCGAGCTGGAGCGAGGCGGCGAGGGCGGGGCCGACGCGGCCCGCTCCGACGACGCCCACGGTGAGGCGGGCGGGGCGGTCCCTGGCGTCGAGAGGATCTCTCGGAGATGTCGTGTTCACGCGGCTATGGCCTTCCGTTCCAGTCCGCGGGGGGTACCGGACGATTCCTCTGCATGCTACGCCAGCACCCCGTCCCGGTTCCGCTCTGTCCACAGCCTGTGGGTAACTTCCCGGCGCCCTCCCCGGCCCCCGGTGCCGGGTGTCCCGCGACGGCCCGCGAAACCCCCGGGTGGGCGGCCCGGACCGGGCGGGCGATGATCGTCGCATGGCAGCAACGGACGAAGAGAAGATGCGGCAGCGCAGGCTGACCGCCTGGCAGGCCTCCCGCCGCATCCTGGCGCGCACCTCCGCCGACGGCACGCTCGGCGACCACCTGGCCGCCCTCGCGGCGGGCGCCAAAGCGGTGTACGACACGGACGAACCGGCCGACATCTACGGCGACGGGGTCGTCGCCGAGGTCGAGAAGCGGGTGGCCGGGCTGCTGGGCATGGAGGCGGCGGCCTTCTTCCCGACCGGCACGATGGCCCAGCAGGTCGCGCTGCGGTGCTGGGCGGCACGTACCGGCAACGCCACCGTCGCCCTGCACCCGCTGGCCCACCCCGAGGTGCACGAACGGGGGGCGCTCGGCGCGGTGAGCGGGCTGCGGACGGTGTACCCGACGACCGCGCCCCGGCTGCCCACCGCCGAGGAGGTCGCCGGCTTCGCGGAGCCGTTCGGCACCCTGATGCTGGAGCTCCCGCTGCGGGACGCCGGCTTCACGCTGCCGACCTGGGAGGAGCTGACCGAGGTCGTGGCGGCGGCCCGGGAACGCGACGCGGTGGTGCACCTGGACGGCGCCCGGCTCTGGGAGTGCGCCCCGCACTTCGGTCGCGGGCTGCCGGAGATCGCGGGCCTCGCCGACAGCGTGTACGTCTCCTTCTACAAGTCGCTCGGCGGCATGTCCGGAGCGGCCCTGGCCGGGCCCCGGACGCTGGTCGAGGAGGCCCGCACCTGGCGGCACCGCTACGGCGGCCAGCTCTTCCAGCAGTACCCGGCCGCGCTCGCCGCCCTCATCGGCCTGGAGAACGAGCTGCCCCGGCTGCCCGCGTACGTGGCCCAGGCCAGGATGGTCGCCGAGGCGCTGACGGAGGCGTTCGAGGAGTCGGCGGTGCCGTGGTTCCGGCTGCGCCCCGAGCCCCCGCACACCCACCAGTTCCACCTCTGGCTGCCGTACTCCACCGAGGTGCTGGACGAGGCCTCGGTGCGCCAGGCCGAGGAGACCGGGACGACCCTCTTCCGCCGCTGGTTCGCCGGCTCCCAGCTGCCGCCCGGGGTCGCGTACACCGAGGTCACCGTGAACGCGCCGGGGCTGGAGTGGACCGCCGAGGACGTACGGGACGCGGTGCGCGCGTTCGTCGCCCGCCTGGTCTGAGCCCGCGCGCCCCGGGGGCCGGAGCCCCCGCCACGGGTACGTCACCACCGGGGCCGGGGTCGCCACCGGAGCCGGGGCACCACCGGGCAAGGACCCGGGACCGGGGCCGGGGTCACCACCGCGGCCAGGCCCCGGCCCGCCTGCGGGCTCCGGCCTCGCGGCGGGCCCGGAACCGGCGGCGGAGGTCGCGCAGGACCTCCCGGTCGTGGGTGCCGGGCAGCGGCGGCGGGCGCTCGCCGCGCCGGGTCGCGCGCCAGGTGTCGTACATCTGCTGCTGCATCGCGTCCATGGCTTCAGCCTGCGCGGCCCCGCCCCGCACCGCGCGCCGATTGACGTCCTCCGTCAAGCGATGTGCGCGGGGAGGCGGGGACCCCGCACCATGGTCGGGTGAGCGTGACCATCGACATCGCCGGACTCCCCGCCGACCGCATCATCTTCGAGACCTCCCCCCTGGCCGAGCTGGGGATGGCGCTGCACGCGCTCTCGGAGCCGGGGCACCACCCCGGGCTGCACGGCTGGGTCACCGCGACCGCCGCCGCGCTCCCGCCGGACCTCGCGGACCGGCTGCACGAGGCGGAGTTCCTGTGGCGGAACACCTTCTCCGACATCTTCGTGCCGTTCGCGGGCCTCCCGGGCGGCAGCGGCCGGGCCGGGGCGACCCTCGCCGAGGACCTGGACACCCTGGACCGGCTGAGCGAGGAGCAGTTCGTCTCGGCCGCCCTGGAGTTCACCTCCTGCACCTTCTACGGCACGGGCACCGCGTCCCCGTTGACGAACGCGGCGGCGGGCGAGCGGGCGCGCGACATGGCCGCCGCGCGCGGCCCGCGCCAGACCGACTTCACCGAACGGCTGCTGGCGGACCCGGGCTCGGTGCGGGCCTGGCTCCGGCGGCTCTTCGAGGACTGCGACGAGGCGTTCTTCGCCGACACCTGGAACCGGGCGCGCGTCCCGCTGGTGGCCGACGCCCGGCACAAGACGGAAGTGCTCCGCCGCAAGGGTCTCGGAGAGGCGGTCGGCGCGGTGTCGGCGGCGCTCTCGCTGAGCGAGGACGGCGACCGGATCGTGGTCGACAAGCTCAACGCGGCCCGGACCACCGCGACCGGCCCCGGGGTCGAGCCCGGCATCACCCTCGTCCCCACCGGTTTCGGCTGGCCGCACCTGATGATCGGGCACGCCCCGGCGTGGCGGCCGGTGATCCTCTACCCGGTGCACCGGCCCGAGCTGCCCTCGTCCGCCTCGGTGGAGCTCGTCCGGCTGCGCCTGGAGGCACTGGCCCATCCGCAGCGGCTGCGGCTCTGCCGCAACCTGGCCCGCTCCCCGCACACCACCGGCGAGCTGGCCGACGCGCACGGCATCACCTCCCCCGAGGTCTCCCGGCATCTGTCGGTGCTGAAGAAGGCGGGCCTGGTCACCACGCGGCGGCGCGGCCGGTACGTCCTGCACCAGCTGGACCTGACGGTCGTCGCCCGGCTCGGCAGCGACTTCCTGGAGGGCGTACTGCGCTGAGCGCGGGGCGCCGGGTCAGCGCGCGCCGCCCGCTCTGACCAGCCCCGACTCGTAGGCCATGACGACGACCTGGACCCGGTCGCGCAGCCCGAGCTTGGTGAGGATGCGGCCGACGTGCGTCTTCACCGTGGCCTCCGAGAGCACCAGCCGGCCCGCGATCTCGCCGTTCGACAGTCCCTGGGCGACCAGCAGCATCACCTCGCGCTCCCGCTCGGTGAGCCGCTCCACGCGCTTGTCGCCGGGGCTGGAGGCGGCGCTCGGCAGCAGCGGGGAGAACCGGTCGAGGAGCCGCCGGGTGGTGGACGGTGCCACGACGGCGTCCCCGCTGTGCACCGAGCGGATCGCGTTGAGCAGTTCCCCGGGCGGCACGTCCTTGAGCATGAAGCCGCTGGCCCCGGCCTTGAGCCCGGTGAAGGCGTACTCGTCCAGGTCGAAGGTGGTCAGGATGAGCACCTTCGGCGGGTTCTCCCGCGCGCGGATGCGGCGGGTGGCCTCCACCCCGTCCAGCCTCGGCATGCGGACGTCCATCAGGACGACGTCCACGGCGGTGGCGCGGAGCACCTCGATCGCCTCGGCGCCGTCGCCCGCCTCGGCGACCACCTCCATGTCCGGCTGGGCCGCGAGCACCATGCGGAAGCCGGTGCGCAGCAGCGCCTGGTCGTCGACGAGCATCACGCGGATGGCTGCCATGGGGCGGGGCTCCTGTCTCGTGGGAAGAGGGCTCGGGGCGGACGAGGGGACTCTGGGTGGGAAGAAGGGCTCGCGGGCAGCGGACCGGAGGTCACGTGCCCGGTTTCAGCGGGAGCAGCGCGCTGATCCGGAAGCCGCCGCCGGGGCGCGGGCCCGCGTCGAGGGTGCCGCCGACCATGCCGACCCGTTCCCGCATGCCGATCATGCCGTGGCCGGCGCCGTCCGCCCCGCCGTCCTCGTACAGCTCGTGCGGGGCGCCTCGGCCGTCGTCCTCCACGAGCAGCCCGAGGCCGTCGTCGAAGTAGACCAGCCGCACGCTGGCCCCGGCGTCGGGGCCGCCGTGCTTGCGGGTGTTGGTGAGCGCCTCCTGCACGATGCGGTACGCGGTCAGCTCGACGCCGCTGGGCAGCGGGCGCGGGGTGCCCTCGACGGTGAAGTCGACGGCGAGACCGGCCTTGCGGACCTGTTCGACGAGTTCGTCGATCTGCTCGACGTCGGGCTGGGGGACGTACTCGCCGCTGGTCTCGGCGTCCCCGGTGCGCAGCACGCCGAGCAGCCGGCGCATCTCGGCGAGGGCCTGGCGGCCGGTGGTGGAGATGGTCTCCAGGGCCTGACGGGCCTGATCGGGTGCCGCGTCCATGACATAGGCGGCGCCGTCGGCCTGGACCACCATCACGGAGACGTTGTGGGCGACCACGTCGTGGAGCTCGCGGGCGATCCTGGCGCGCTCGGCGGCGACGGCCACCTTGGACTGGGCCTCACGCTCGCGCTCCAGCCGGGCCGCCCGCTCCTCCAGCGCCCGGAAGTACGCCCGCCGGGTCCGCAGCGAGTCGCCGAGCACCCAGGCGAGCACGAACGGCACGGTCAGCACGACCACGACGAAGGCCTGCTGGACCCAGCCGCCCTCCTGCTCGGGCCAGCGCGCCTGCGAGATCCCGGCGGCGCCCAGGCCGCAGGCGAGCGCCAGCCGGGACGCCCAGCGCTCCCCGGACGCGGCGACCGTGTAGATGATCACCAGCAGCGCGAAGTCGGCGATGCCGGTCTCGACGCCGAGCGCCACCTGGGCGATCCCGATCCCGAGGGCGAGCAGCAGCATCCGCTCGGGCATCCGGCGGCGCAGTGCCACCACGGCGCAGAGCCCGAGGATGACCGGAACCGAGCAGGCCCGCTCCCGCAGCCCTGCCGGGGGTTCGGCCACGAAGGCCACCCCGGAGAGCCCGAGCAGGACGACGGCCCAGAAGCAGTCGACGCCCGTCGGGTGTCTGCGGAGGAAGTCGTAGAGGCGCTGCACCTTGCCAGCGTAGGGAAGGGCGCGGGGTACCCGGGTCAACCGGAGGATCGATCCGGTACGACGGCCCGTACTCCCCAAGGTGGAGAGGTACCCGAGAGGTACCGAAGAGCGATGCCGGAGACTTGCCCCGTGACGGAAGAATGGCTCGGATGGGGTGCGGCGGCGCAGGCCGCGCTGTACGGCGACCGCGGGTTCTACCGGAGGCCGGAGGGCCCGGCCGGGCACTTCCGCACCTCGGTGCACGCCTCCCCGCTCTTCGCTTCGGCGGTGGCCCGGCTGCTCGCGGAGACCGCCGCCGAGCTGGGTACGGACACCGTCGATCTGGTGGACATGGGTGCGGGACGCGGGGAGCTGGCCGCGGGGGTGCTGGCCGCCGCTCCGGCGGGGCTGCGGATCACCGCGTACGCCGTCGAGGTCGCGGACCGTCCGGCGGGCCTGGATCACCGGATCGAGTGGTGCGCGCGGTTGCCGCAGGGTGTCACCGGGCTGCTCTTCGCCAACGAGTGGCTGGACAACGTGCCGCTCGACGTCGTGGAGGCCGACGCGGACGGCACCGTCCGGTACGTCCGGGTCCGGCCCACGGACGGCGCGGAGCGGCTGGGCGATCCGGTGTCCGGCGCGGACGCGCGGTGGCTGGAGCGCTGGTGGACACCGGCCGGCCCCGGCGACCGGGCCGAGATCGGGCTGCCCCGCGACCTGGCGTGGGCGGCGGCCGTCGGCTCGCTGGCGGCGGGGCGCGCGGTCGCCGTGGACTACGCGCACGTGCGCGGCGCCCGGCCGCCGTTCGGCACCCTGACCGGGTTCCGGGCCGGGCGCGAGGTGGACCCGGTGCCGGACGGCTCCTGCGACCTCACCGCCCATGTCGCCCTCGACGCCTGCGCGGCGGCCGGGGCGCCGCCCGGCGGCCCGGCGCCCGAACTCCTCGACCAGCGCACCGCCCTGGGCCGCCTCGGCGTCTTCGGCGGACGGCCGCCGCTGGCGCTGGCGTCCACCGACCCCGCCGGGTACGTCCGGGCGCTCGCGGCGGCGGGCGAGGCGGCCGAACTCACCGCGCGCGGCGGGCTCGGCGACTTCGGCTGGCTGGTGCAGCGGGTGGGGTGAGCGGCGCCCCCGGCCGTACGGGGACGGCTGCCCGCACGCACGGGTCACCGCGCAAGGAATACTGGGCCGCATGACGGAGACGACGGTCGGCATCGGTGGCGCGGCGGAGAGCACCGACATGGTGCTCAACATCGGTCCGCAGCACCCCTCCACGCACGGTGTGCTCCGGCTGCGGCTGGTCCTGGACGGCGAGCGCGTCCTGAGCGCCGAGCCGGTCATCGGCTACATGCACCGGGGCGCCGAGAAGCTCTTCGAGGCCCGCGACTACCGGCAGATCGTGATGCTCGCCAACCGCCACGACTGGCTGTCGGCGTTCTCCAACGAACTCGGTGTGGTGATGGCCGTCGAGCGGATGCTCGGCATGGAGGTCCCCGAGCGCGCGGTCTGGACGCGGACCCTGCTGGCGGAGCTGAACCGGGTCCTCAACCACCTGATGTTCCTCGGCTCGTACCCCCTCGAACTCGGCGGCATCACGCCGATGTTCTACGCCTTCCGGGAGCGCGAGGAGCTCCAGGCCGTGATGGAGGAGGTCTCCGGCGGCCGGATGCACTACATGTTCAACCGGGTCGGCGGCCTCAAGGAGGACCTCCCGGCGGGCTGGCTGGGCCGGGCCCGGGACGCGGTGGCCTCCGTACGCTCGCGGATGGACGTGTACGAGGACCTGGTGCTCGGCAACGAGATCTTCCGGGGCCGCACCCGCGACGTCGGGGTGCTGACCGCCGCGGCGGTGCACGCGTACGGCGTGTCCGGGCCGATCGCCCGCGCCTCCGGCGTCGACTTCGACCTGCGGCGCGACGACCCGTACCTCGCGTACGGGGAGCTGGCGGACGTGCTGAAGGTCGTCACCCGGACCGAGGGCGACTGCCTGGCCCGCTTCGAGTGCCTGCTGGAGCAGACGGTCAACGCGCTGGACCTCGCGGACGCCTGCCTGGACCGGATGGACGAGCTGGCGCCGGGGCCGATCAACCAGCGGCTGCCCAAGGTGCTCAAGGCCCCCGAGGGCCACACCTACGCCTGGACCGAGAACCCGCTCGGCGTCAACGGCTACTACCTCGTCTCCAAGGGCGAGAAGACGCCGTACCGGCTGAAGCTCCGCTCCGCCTCGTTCAACAACATCCAGGCGCTGACGGAGCTGCTGCCGGGCACGCTCGTCGCCGACATGGTCGCGATCCTCGGTTCGCTCTTCTTCGTCGTCGGCGACATCGACAAGTAGCCCGCCGGGCCCCGCCCCGCGCGGCGGGCGCCCCGTCAGGAAGCGGCGCCCCGCAGCCCGGAGGGGCCGGGGCGGTCCCGGGTGTCCGGCTGCGCCAGGTCGATGACCTTGCCCACGGCGCGCGGGTCACCGGCGTGGCTGCGGTGCACGGCCAGCGCCTCCTCCCCGACCACGTCCGCCAGGTCCTCCTCCTGCACGGGCCGCGACGGCTGCCGCTGTCCCGGTGCCGCACCCGCCGTCCCCGCCCCGGCCGCCGGGCCCGTGCCCCCGGGCTGGGTGCCGAAGAAGTCGAACCCGCCCTGCGGCACCTGCGCCCGGCGCGGCGCGGAGTGCGGTACGAGGGCCGAGGCCGCGGGGACCGTACGGGCCACCCGGGCCGGCGGCGAGGACGGGCCGGCCGCCCGGGGCGCGGGCAACGCGGGCAGCGGACCCGGCTGCTGCCGCGGTGCGCGCGGGGCCCGGGGCGCGAGGTCCGCCGGATGCGCGCCGTCGCCGCTGGTGCCGTTGGTCCGGTGGTCGGTGAGGTGGCCGCCGTACGCGGCGTGGTCGCCGCCCGTGCGGTCGCCGTACTCCCCGTCCGCCGCGTGCCGGCCCCCCGGGCCGTCCGCCTCCGCGACCGACTCCCGGGCGCGCTCGGCGAGATCCCGCTGCCGGGCCAGCTCGGCGGTCCGGCGGGCCTCCTGGAGCGCGGCGTTGCGCGGCAGGTCGCGCAGGGCGCGGGCGGCGGCGAGGTACGCGGACGGGGTGGGCGTGGAACGGGCGGGCGGCAGCGCGATCGGGGTGGCCGCCGCCTCGATGGCGAGCTGCCTGCGGCCCTCCAGCGCACTGGCCCGCTCGGTCTCGGCGGTGGCGTACCGGCGCAGCAGCCCGGCGTGCTCCCCGCGCAGTCCGGCGAGCTCCATCCGCTTGGAACGCAGCTTGGTCTCCAGCCGGGTGCGCAGCTCGCGCGCCTCCTCCAGCTCCTGTTCCAGCTCCGCCACCCGCTCCTCGGCCCGCCATTCGGCACCGGCCTGGGCGCGCTGGAGCTCCGCGACACGGAGTCCGGCGGCCTGGTCCCAGGTACGCATCAGAAAGGCGCCGACGAGACCGGTGGCGGCGGCAGCCGTCGCGAGCAGGCGCAGCGGGAGCGTGTCCAGGGGCACCCACGCACCGGCGGCCAGCGCGACCGACACTCCGGCCACCGCGGAGGGCGGCAGCAACTTGTGCAGGGGTGGCGAATGACGATGACGTCCACGGGGCATGGCTGGAATTTACCGCGTGCGATCGGCGTACGGGAGTCCGACCGGTCTTTTGTTCCCCTGCGGTTACCTGACACGGCGTCGAACAACGCGGGCAGCCTCTTTCCTCCCGCTTTCCGGCGGCCGGAGATCCCGTCAGGAAATCCCCGGCCACCGGGCGGTCACCCCGGATACGGCCGCCGGAAACCGGCCGTCCGATACCGGGGGCCGTAAACCGGCCACCCGATACCCGCGGGCGCGATACCCGCGAACCGGATACCGGCGGGCCCGATACCCGCGCGCCGCATACCCGGGGACGGGCCGTCAGCCGATCAGCTTCTTCGAGGTCAGATACTCCTTGGCGACATCCGCCGGCTTGGCGCGCTCCGCGTCGACCTTGCGGTTGAGTTCCGCGAGGTCCTGAGTGGTCAGGACCCCGGTGACCTTGGCCAGCTGTGCGGCGACCTCCGGCGACCCGGCGTCCTTGGCATTCACCACGGGAAGGAGGTTGTCGGCGTTCTGGAGGTGCTTGTCGTCCTCCAGGAAGACCAGGTCGTACGCGTCCAGGACGGCGTCCGTGGTGGTGCTCAGCACCAGCTGGTCCACCCCGTCCTTCACCGCCTGCTTGGACTGCGGAGTGCCGACGCCCTTGGGGTCGATACCGGCCACGTCAATGCCGTACGTGGCCTTCAGCCCGGGAGCGCAGAAGGGCCGTACCGCGCACTCGTCGCCGGCCGCGATCTTCACCTTGATCTTCGACTTACCAAGATCGGAAAGGGTCGTCAGCTTGTTCTTCGCGGCGAATTCCTTGGTCACCGCGAACGCATTCTGGTCGACCGCCTCTCCGGCCGGAAGGACCTTCAGGCCGAGCGGGGACGCCAGCTTCTCCAGCGCGGCGACGGTGGCCGCCACGTCGCCGGAGGCCACCGGGGCCTTCTCCGCCTCCTTCGCGCCGTTCACCTTGGCATTGAGGAATTCCGCCAGGGTCGCCGCGTATTCGGGGATGACGTCGATCTCGCCCTTCTCCAGGGAGGGTTCGTACAGCTCCCGGTTCTCCACCGTGGTGATGGAGGTCTTCCAGCCTCCGTCGGCGAGGATCTGGGAGTAGAGCTCGGCGAGCACCTTGGACTCGGTGAAGGCCGCCGAACCGATGACGAGCGTGCCCTTCCCGGCGTCCGCCGGGGCGGAGGCACCGCTCTTGCCGCCGTCCTTCTCCAGGCTGTCGCCCCCGCAGGCGGCGAGCGACCCGGCCAACGCGATCGTCCCGATGACCGCACCCGCTATGCGCGAGGTTCTGCTCATGTTCCTTCTCCGTCCAAGCCTGTTGACAGTGAGATGACGTTGCCGGGCGGGCTTTTGTTCACGCCCGGCGGCCCCGCCGCCGCAGCGGCGACAGCAGCCGGTCGAGCGCCAGGAGCACGCCCTCCACCACCAGGGCCAGCAGGGCGACCAGGACCGCTCCCGCGAACACCTGGGCGGTGTCGTACCGGTTGAACCCGGCGGTGATGACGCGGCCGAGGCCGCCGAGCCCGGCCATCGCCGCGATCGAGGCGGTGGCCACCACCTGGACGGCGGCGGACCGCAGCCCGGACATGATCATGGGCTGGGCCAGCGGCAGTTCCACCCGGAGGAAGACCTGAGTCCCGGACATCCCCATGCCCCGGGCGGCCTCCACCACCGCGCGGTCCACCCCGGTCATGCCGACGTAGGTGTTGGTGAGCAGCGGCGGCACCGCGAAGAGCACCAGGGCGATCACGGTCGGCAGATAGCCGGAGTTGCGCAGCGGGGTGAGCATGAAGAGGGCGAGCACCGCGAAGACGGGCACCGCCCGGCCCACGTTGGAGATGTTGATGGCGAGCGCGCCGCCCCGCCCGAGGTGACCGAGCCGGAGCCCGATCGGCAGCGCGAGCGCGCAGGCCACCAGGAGGGCGAGCCCGCTGACGTAGAGATGCTCGGCGAGACGGTGCCCGGCACCGTCCGGCCCGGACCAGTTGGAGCCCGTGACCAGCCAGGTCCAGGCGTCCGCGACCACTCCCACGGCTCAGCCCACCTCCGTCTTCGCGGCGTCGGCCACCGGCGCCGTCCCCGGCGTACGGGCCGTCACGGCGGCGGGCGCCGCCGCCCGTACCCGGGTCCACGGGGTCAGCCACCGCTGCACCCCGAGCAGCAGCAGGTCCGCCGCGACGGCGAGCAGCACGCAGAGCACCGAGGCGGCCAGCACCTGGGCCTTGAAGAGGCTGGGCAGGGCGTCCCGGATGAGGTTGCCGAGTCCGCCCTTGCCGACGAGCGAACCGACGGTGGTGAGCGCCACGGTGGAGACCGAGGCGATCCGCAGACCGGCCATCAGCGCGGGCAGCGCCAGGGGGATTTCGACCTCCCAGAGCAGCCGTACGGGCCCGTACCCCATGCCGCGCGCGGCCTCCTTGGCCTCCTCGGGCACCGCTTCGAGCCCGGCCAGGATGTTCCGTACGAGGATGGTCAGCGAGTACAGCACCAGTCCGGTGACCACCAGCGCGGCGGAGAGCCCGAACACGGGCAGCAGCAGGGAGAACATCGCCAGCGACGGCACGGTGTAGATCACCGTCGTCAGCCCGAGGACCGGTCCGGCGAAGTGCCGTCCCCGGCGGGCGAGCAGAGCCAGCGGGAAGGCGATCAGCAGACCGATCGCCACCGACACGGCGGTGATCCAGACGTGCTGGACGGTCGCGTCCGTCAGCTCCTGGCTGCGGGAGCGCAGGTACGCGCCGCAGATCCAGTCGTTCGTCACCAGGCAGTCCGACCCGGCCATCCGCCCCCACCTCCCCATCCCCCGTACCCGTCCGAATCCCGGGTACGGGCCCTTCCCGGGCCTTCCGGCGGCGGGCACGGCGGCGAGCCTATCCTCGTCCACGGACCGGCACGGAGGCCGTCCCGTTCCAGCAACACGCCCGTCACAAAGGGCGCGCCACAAGGGGGAACCATGATCCGGTTCGAGAACGTCACCAAGCGGTACGCCGACGGCACGACCGCCGTCGACTCGCTCTCCTTCGAGGTGGCCGAGGGCGAACTCGTCACGCTCGTCGGCCCGTCAGGATGCGGCAAGACGACCACCATGAAGATGGTGAACCGGCTGATCGAACCGACCGAGGGGCGCGTGTTCCTCGACGGCGAGGACATATCCGCCGTCGACCCCGTCGAGCTCCGGCGCCGTATCGGCTATGTGATCCAGCAAGTGGGCCTCTTCCCGCACAGGACGGTCCTGGAGAACACCGCCACCGTTCCCCATCTCCTCGGGTGGAAACGCGCCAAGGCCCGGGAACGTGCCGCCGAACTCCTGGACCTGGTCGGCCTCGACCCGTCCGTGCACGGCGACCGCTACCCCGACCAGCTCTCCGGCGGCCAGCGCCAACGCGTGGGCGTGGCACGGGCCCTGGCCGCCGATCCGCCGGTGCTGCTGATGGACGAGCCGTTCGGCGCGGTCGACCCGGTGGTCCGCGAACACCTCCAGAACGAGTTCCTGGGACTCCAGGAGCGGGTCCGCAAGACCATCCTCTTCGTCACCCACGACATCGAGGAGGCGGTACGCCTCGGCGACCGGATCGCCGTCTACGGACAGGGCCGCATCGAGCAGTTCGACTCCCCCGCCCGGGTGCTCGGCGCCCCCGCCACCCCGTACGTCGCGGACTTCGTCGGCGCCGACCGCGGCCTCAAGCGGCTCGCGGTCACCCCCGTGGCCGAGGCCGACCTCGACCGGCCGCCGGTCGCCCGGCCCGGCGAACCGCTCCGGGACGCCACCGCCCGGATCGCCGGGGACGGGGCCCGGTGGGCGGTGGTGCTGGACGACCAGGACCGCCCGCTGGGCTGGCTGCCCGCCGGGACGGACCCGTCGCCCGCCGGCGAGGACGCCACCGTCCGCGACGGGCTGCGCCCCCTGGACGCCCGCCTCCCGCTCGGCGCCCCGCTCCGCCGCGCCCTCGCCACGATGCTCCAGCACGACGCGGGGTGGATCGCCGTCGTGGACGACGAGGAGTCCGGCCGCTACCTCGGCACCCTCACCCCCGACCGGCTCCACGCCGCCCTGCGCCGCTCGGTCGGCGCCGACGCGGCGGAGGCGGCGGCCACGGCACCGGAGGCGGGGCCGGGAACGCGACCGGGCGGCCGGGCGGGCTGACCGGGCGTGCGGCCCCCCGGCGTACGCCCGCTGCCCCGGCCGTACGTGCCCCGGTACCGCAACGCTCTACGCTGGACGTATGAGTAGCTTGCGCGGACGGGGCACGGTCGAGGGCCTGCCGGAGTGGGACCGCTGTGCGGTCATGGGTGTCGTCAACGTGACCCCCGACTCCTTCTCCGACGGAGGCCGGTGGTTCGACACCACGGCCGCGATCAAGCGCGGGCTGGCCCTGATGGCCGACGGCGCGGACCTGATCGACGTCGGAGGCGAGTCGACGCGGCCCGGGGCCAGCCGGGTCGACGAGGACGAGGAGCTGCGCCGGGTGGTGCCCGTCGTACGGGAGCTGGTCGCCGAGGGCGCCGTCGTCTCCGTGGACACCATGCGGGCCCGCGTCGCCGAGCAGGCCGTCGCGGCCGGCGGCGTGCTGGTCAACGACGTCAGCGGCGGTCTGGCCGACCCGGACATGGTCCGGGTGGTCGCCGAGACCGGGGCCCCCTTCGTCGTGATGCACTGGCGCGGGTTCAGCGAGTCCATGAACGCCCGCGCGGTCTACACGGACGTGGTGGGCGAGGTCGTCACCGAGCTGCGCGAACGCATGGACGCCGTGGTCGCGGGCGGGGTCGCACCCGAGCGCGTCGTGATCGACCCGGGCCTCGGCTTCGCCAAGGACACCGCCCAGGACCTGGCGCTCGTCGCGCACCTGGACGCGCTGCGCGACCTGGGCCGCCCGCTGCTGGTGGCCGCGTCCCGCAAGCGGTTCCTCGGGCGGACCCTGGCCGGTCCGGACGGCACCCCGCCCCCGGCCCGGGAGCGCGACGCGGCGACCGCCGCGATCTCGACGATCTCCGCGCGGGCGGGTGCCTGGGCCGTCCGCGTCCACGAGGTCCGGGCCAGCGCCGACGCCGTACGCGTGTGCCGTGCCGTCGAAGGAGCCGCGTGACCACCCCGCCCGCGGGCTCCGACGGGGACGACGCCCCCGGCTCCCCCGACGCGGCCACCGACGTCGCCGCCGTGGAGCAGGCGAACACCGACTTCTACGAGGCGATGGAGAGCGGCGACTACGAACGCCTCGCCGCTCTCTGGCTGCCGGGCGAGGACCTCACGGTCTCCTGCGTCCACCCCGGCTGGCCGGTGCTCCGGGGCCGTGGCGACGTGCTGCGCAGCTACGCGCTCATCATGGCGAACACCGAGTACATCCAGTTCATCCTGACCGACGTGGACGTCGCCATGACCGGGGACACCGCCCTGGTCAACTGCACGGAGAACATCCTCAGCGGCGGCCCCGCCGAGGGCGACGACACGGTCGGCCCGCTCGTCGGACAGCTGGTCGTCGCGACCAACGTCTTCCGGCGCACCCCGGACGGCTGGAAGCTCTGGTCGCACCACGGATCCCCGGTTCTGGCCGAGTCCGACGAGGAACCGGAGCGGGAGTCCCCGGCCTGACCCGGCCGCGCGCGGCCGGTACGGCACCGCCCGTCGGGGGATTGAGCCCCCGGAGCAGCGGGTATACGCGGACACCAGCGTCCGTGGGAACGGCCCACGCCGCTCGCGGGGCGTGGACCGGACACACCCGAGGCCCGGCTCTGTCGGTGCGCGCGGGTAGATTCGGAAGAAGGCGTCTTCGCCGGGGCGCGGTGCCGGTATGCCGGGGCGCGCGGGCCCGGCGCCCTCCGAAAGGAAGGTTCCCGCGCCTCGTGGACCAACAACAGCAGGAGTGATTCGCGTGGATCGTGTCGCGCTGCGCGGCCTCAAGGCCCGTGGACACCATGGCGTCTTCCCCCGGGAACGCGAAGAGGGCCAGATCTTCGTCGTGGACCTGGCCCTGAGCCTGGACACCCGGGCCGCCGCGGCCTCCGACGATCTCTCGCGGACCGTGCACTACGGCATCGTCGCGGAAGAGGTCGTCGCCATCGTCGAGGGCGAGCCGGTCGACCTGATCGAGACCCTCGCCGAACGCATCGCCCAGCAGTGCCTCAAGCACGAGGGAGTCCACGAGGTCGAGGTGGTCGTCCACAAGCCGGACGCCCCGATCACGGTCCCCTTCGACGACGTGACCATCACCATCATCCGGAGCCGAGCATGACAGCATTTTCCGCCCGCGGGCAGAGCGATCCCACTGTCCAGCCGGTGCCGGCCTCGGTCGTCCAGCAGGTGGACGACGCCGACATCACCCTCTCCAACCCGAAGCGGGCCGTGATCTCGCTCGGCTCCAACCTGGGCAACCGCCTGGAGACCCTCCAGGGCGCCATCGACGCCCTGGAGGACACCCCCGGCGTCCGGGTCAAAGCGGTCTCCCCGGTGTACGAGACGGAGCCCTGGGGCGTCGAGCCCGGCTCCCAGCCGTCGTACTTCAACGCGGTGGTCGTGGTGAAGACGACGCTGCCGCCGTCCTCGCTGCTGGAGCGCGGCCACGCCATCGAGGAGGCCTTCGACCGGGTCCGCGAGGAGCGCTGGGGACCCCGCACCATCGACGTCGACATCGTGGCGTACGCCGACGTGGTCTCCGACGACCCGCACCTCACGCTGCCGCACCCCCGGGCCGGCGAGCGGGCCTTCGTCCTCGCGCCCTGGCACGACGTGGACCCCGAGGCGCAGCTGCCGGGCGCCGGTCCGGTCGCCGAGCTGCTGGCCGGAATCGGCCGGGACGGCGTGCTGCCCCGGGCCGACCTGGAACTCCGTCTGCCCGAGTAGTCGTTAGGCTCTGAGGGCTGTCCCCGGTCCACCCGGACCACGGACAGCCCTGGACGGACAGGTGACGGACGGATCGCGGACGGACCGCGGGCGGCGAAGGGCGGCTTGATCGGTGAGGCAACTACGGCTCCGCGTGCTGGCCGGGCTCTTCGTCGGCGCGGGCGTGCTGTCCTGGGCCGGCGCGCGCCTGTGGAACGCCCTCGGCACCCTGCCGAGCGTCCCGCTGGCCGCACCGATCGTGCTCGCGGCCATCGCCGCGGTCCTGCTGGCCACGGCCCTCTCGCTCCGGTCCCGGCTGCGCGCCCAGCGCGAACGCCGCCCCGGGGCCAAGGGCGTCGAGCCGCTGATGGCGGCCCGGGCCCTCGTCTTCGGCCAGGCCAGTGCCCTGGTGGCCGCACTGGTCGCCGGGGTGTACGGCGGCATCGGCGTCTTCCTGCTGAGCTACCTGGACCTGCCGCCCCGCCGCGACCAGGCGATCTACGCGGGCGCCGCCGTGGTGGCGTCGTTCGCCGTCATCGCCGCGGCCCTCTTCCTGGAGCACGTCTGCAAGCTCCCCGAGGACCACGACGACGACAAGAGCGTGGCCGCGGCCTGAGCCCCGGCCACACTCCCGGCCGCCGCACGCCCCGGCCACACTCCCGGCCGCCGCACGCCCCGGCCACGCTCCCGGCCGCCGCACGCCTCGGCGCCCTGCGCCGCCTCAGCGCGCCATGATGAGGCTCATCGCCTCGGCCCGCGTCGCCGGGTCGCGGAGCTGCCCGCGCACCGCCGAGGTGATCGTCTTCGCCCCGGGCTTGCGGATACCGCGCATCGACATGCACATGTGCTCGCACTCGATGACGACGATGACGCCGCGCGGCTCCAGGATCTCCATCAGGGACTCGGCGATCTGCGTGGTGAGCCGCTCCTGCACCTGCGGCCTGCGGGCGTAGACGTCCACCAGACGGGCCAGCTTCGAGAGCCCGGTGATCTTCCCCGAGGTCGCCGGGATGTACCCCACGTGCGCGACCCCGCGGAACGGCACCAGGTGGTGCTCGCAGGTGGAGAAGACCTCGATGTCCTTCACCAGGACCATCTCGTCGTGCCCCAGGTCGAACGTGGTCGTCAGGACGTCCTCGGCCTCCTGGAAGAGCCCCGCGAAGATCTCCCGGTACGACCGCGCGACCCGCGCCGGGGTCTCCCGGAGCCCCTCGCGGTCCGGGTCCTCGCCGACCGCGATCAGCAGCTCCCGTACCGCGGCCTCGGCCCGCTTCTCGTCGAACTCGCCGTACGGGCCGTTCGCGTACGCGCCGTCCAGCGTCACCGGGTCGGTCATCTGTGCCTCGTTCCTCTGCGCGCCGGCTGCGCGGTGCCTGCACGGCCCAACGAAAAGCCGCGCCCCCACAGGCTAAAACCTGGGGGGCGCGGCATCCATTCCGGTACGGGCGGGCGGCGGGTGAGGGCCGTCACACCTGTGCGGTACGGGGGTCAGCTCTCCGGACGGTCCTCCGAGGAGAGGTCCTTGGTGCCGGCGGTGGTGTCCGAGGACGCCGCCGAGCCGTTGGCGCTCGCCGAGCCGTTCGTCAGGGCGAGCTCCTTGGGCGAGAGCACCGGCGGACGCGTCGACGGGGTGCGCCGGGCCGAACCGGTCCACGCCGGGCGGGCCGGGCGCTTCACGATCGGGGCGAAGATCTCCGCGATCTCCTCCTTGCCCAGGGTCTCCTTCTCCAGGAGCTGGAGGACCAGGGTGTCGAGGATGTCGCGGTTCTCGACCAGGATCTCCCACGCCTCGTTGTGCGCGGTCTCGATGAGCTTCTTGACCTCTTCGTCGACGAGCGCCGCGACCTCTTCCGAGTAGTCGCGCTGGTGACCCATCTCGCGGCCCACGAAGGGCTCGGTGTTGTCACCGCCGAACTTGATCGCGCCGAGCCGCTCGGTCATGCCGTACTGCGTCACCATCGCGCGGGCCGTGGCACTGGCCTTCTCGATGTCGTTGGCGGCACCCGTGGTCGGGTCGTGGAAGACCAGCTCCTCGGCCGCGCGCCCGCCCAGCATGTACGCGAGCTGGTCGAGCATCTCGTTGCGGGTCGTGGAGTACTTGTCCTCCTCCGGGAGCACCATCGTGTAACCGAGGGCACGGCCGCGGGAGAGAATCGTGATCTTGTGCACCGGGTCCGACTGGGGAGAAGCCGCCGCGACCAGGGCGTGTCCGCCCTCGTGGTACGCGGTGATCTTCTTCTCCTTCTCGGACATGATCCGGGTCCGCTTCTGCGGGCCGGCCACGACGCGGTCGATCGCCTCGTCCAGGGTGGAGTTGTCGATCAGCTTCTTGTTGCCGCGCGCCGTGAGGAGCGCCGCTTCGTTCAGCACGTTCGCCAGGTCGGCACCGGTGAAGCCGGGGGTGCGGCGGGCGACGGCGTTGAGGTCGACGTCCTCCGCGACCGGCTTGCCCTTCTTGTGCACCTTGAGGATCTCCAGGCGCCCCAGCATGTCCGGGCGGTCCACGGCGATCTGGCGGTCGAACCGGCCCGGGCGCAGCAGCGCCGGGTCGAGGATGTCCGGCCGGTTGGTCGCCGCGATCAGGATCACGCCGCCCTTGACGTCGAAGCCGTCCATTTCGACGAGCAGCTGGTTGAGCGTCTGCTCGCGCTCGTCGTGACCGCCGCCCATGCCGGCGCCGCGGTGGCGGCCGACGGCGTCGATCTCGTCGACGAAGACGATCGCCGGGGCGTTCGCCTTGGCCTGCTCGAAGAGGTCGCGCACCCGGGAGGCACCGACACCGACGAACATCTCGACGAAGTCGGAGCCGGAGATCGAGTAGAACGGCACGCCCGCCTCACCGGCGACGGCGCGCGCGAGCAGGGTCTTGCCCGTACCGGGCGGCCCGTAGAGCAGGACACCCTTCGGGATCTTGGCGCCGACGGCCTGGAACTTCGCCGGCTCCTGGAGGAACTCCTTGATCTCGTGGAGCTCCTCGACGGCCTCGTCCGAACCCGCCACGTCGGCGAAGGTCGTCTTCGGCGTGTCCTTGGTGATCAGCTTGGCCTTGGACTTGCCGAACTGCATGACCTTGGAGCCGCCACCCTGCATCTGGTTCATCAGGAACAGGAAGATGACCACGATGAGGACGAAGGGCAGGAGCGACAGCAGGATCGAGAGGAACGGCGACTGCTTCGACGGCGAGACGGTGTAACCCTTCTCGATGTCGCCGTTCTCGAACTTCTGCTGCATCGTCTCGGCGAGATCGACGCCCTGGCTGCCGATGTAGCTGGCCTGGAACTTGCTGCCGGACTCGTCGTCGAGCTTCTGTCCGTCCTTCAGCTCGATCTTGAGGATTTGTTCGTCACCGGTGGTCAGCTTGGCCGACTTCACCTGGTTCTTGCTGATCGCCTGGACCACCTTGGCGGTGTCCACCGTCTTGTAGCCGCCGGACTGGCCGACGACATTCATCAGCACGACCACGGCGAGGACGGCCAGCACGATCCACATGACCGGCCCACGGAAGTATCGCTTCACGTCCATCCATACGGAGCGAAGTCGCCCCGTCCCTCCTGCCCGTAGGTAAATGCTGCTGTGAGATTGAGAGTGCTCTTCGGACCGTACCCCAGCATTGTGGCGTTCGACCGCCGAGGCCGTACCGGAAACCCTTATTCGAGACCTTCAACGGCGGGAGCGCGGTAAGGGTTCCCGGCGTCGCCGTGCTCCGGGGACGGCCCCCCGGCCGGCGTGCGGCAGGGGGGCCGTTTCTCCCGGCGGGGTGTCAGCCGCCGTACACGTGCGGGGCGAGGGTGCCGACGAACGGGAGGTTGCGGTACTTCTCCGCGTAGTCCAGCCCGTAGCCGACGACGAACTCGTTGGGGATGTCGAAGCCGATCCACTTCACGTCGATCGCCACCTTCGCGGCGTCCGGCTTGCGCAGCAGGGTGCAGACCTCCAGGCTCGCCGGCTCGCGCGACCCCAGGTTGGAGAGCAGCCAGGAGAGCGTCAGCCCGGAGTCGATGATGTCCTCGACGATCAGGACGTGCTTGCCCTTGATGTCGGTGTCCAGGTCCTTGAGGATGCGGACGACGCCGGAGGACTGGGTGCCCGCGCCGTACGAGGAGACCGCCATCCAGTCCATCGTGGCGGGGGTGGACAGCGCGCGCGCCAGGTCGGCCATGACCATCACCGCGCCCTTGAGGACCCCGACGAGGAGCAGATCCTTGCCCGCGTACTCCGCGTCGATCTTGGCGGCCAGCTCGACGAGCTTCGCGTCGATCTCTTCCTTCGTGAGAAGCACCGACTGGAGGTCGCTGCCCATGTCCTTCTCGTTCACCCGCGTCTCTTTCTTCGCCCGCCCGGCCCGGTGTGTGTCACCCGGGCCCGGCCGGCCATCTCGCCTGCACTTCAGCCGCTTGCTCTTCAGCTCTGCCGGATGACCAGTCTGCCACCCTGCCGCCGGGCTTCGACGCGGCCGGGCAGGTTGAGGGCGCGCTGGCCCCGCCATCCGGTGATCAGCCGGTCCACTTCCTCGACGTGCCGGGCGAAGAGCGAACCGGCCGGGGCGCCCGCGTCGATCACGGCGCGGCGCAGAACCCGGCGGCGCACGGCGGGCGGCAGCGCCCACAGCTTGGCGCAGTCCAGCTCGCCGTCGTCGTCGCGCACGGCGCGTGCCGCCTCGGCGGCCCAGTCGTCCAGCGCGTCGGCGTCGTCCCGGGAGAGCTGGGCCGTACGGGCGAGCGCCTCGACGACGCCCTTGCCGAGGGCCTTCTCCAGGGCGGGCAGCCCCTCGTGGCGCAGGCGGGAGCGGGTGTAGGCGGGGTCGGCGTTGTGCGGGTCGTCCCAGACGGGGAGGGACTGGACCAGGCACGCCTTGCGGACGGTCTGCCGGTCGAGCTGGAGGAACGGGCGGCGGTAGCGGCCGGCCGGCCCGGAGGCGGCGGCCATGCCGGAGAGCGAGCGGATGCCGGAGCCCCGGGCGAGCCCGAGCAGCACCGTCTCGGCCTGGTCGTCACGGGTGTGGCCGAGCAGGATCGTGGCGGCGCCGTGGCGCTCGGCGGCGGCGTCCAGCGCGGCGTAGCGGGCGTCGCGGGCGGCGGCTTCGGGGCCGCCTTCGCGTCCGACGTGCACGGCGACGGCCTCGACGGGGTCGAGGTCCATGGCGGTCAGCCGGGTGACGACCTCGGCCGCGCGCAGTCCGCTGCCGGTCTGGAGGTTGTGGTCGACGGTGATTCCGCCGGCCCGGACGTCGAGCTTGCGGGCCTCGAAGGCGAGGGCGGAGGCGAGCGCCATGGAGTCGGCGCCACCGGAGCAGGCCACCAGGACGAGCGGGCGCCGGGCGGGTGCGGGCCGTTCGGGGAAGGCCGTCCGGCCTGCTCCGCCGGCTTCGGCGAGGCGGGGGTTCTGGACCCGGTCGGGGTGGAGACCCTGGCCGGTGCGGAGGGTGTGTTCGGTGAGTACGTCGTGGAGTACGCGGCGGACCGCCAGGCGTATCGCCGCGACCGCAGGATGGGGACCCATGTCCGGTGCCCTTCTGGAGTTCTGGGGGGTGCCTCCGAGAGGCGGGACGGCGGAGCCCTCCCTGACGTCACTCAGAGTGCGTCGATGGTGACAGAGGCAAGCTGTTCATCGAGCATTGCACGGCTTCCCATGCCCTCATGGTCCCTCGGATGGGTGATTGGGGGACCTTTATCCGGTCGTCGGCCGCGTCAAGATCACGAATCTGCCTTACGGTGCACGCGCGCGACCCAGTCCGCGGGGGAGGCGATCTCGGCCTTCGTGGGGAGGGTGTTGGGCGAGGTCCACACCCGGTTGAACCCGTCCATGCCGACCTCGGCGACGACGGCGCTCACGAACCGCTCGCCGTCGCGGTACTGGCGGAGCTTCGCGTCCATGCCGAGCAGTTTGCGCAGGGCCAGGTCGAGGCGGCCCGCACCGCGCGCCCGGCGCTGCTGGAACTTCTCGCGGATCTCGGCGACCGAGGGGACCACGGCGGGTCCGACGCCGTCCATGACGAAGTCGGCGTGCCCCTCCAGCAGGGACATCACGGCGGTGAGCCGGCCGAGGATCTCGCGCTGGGCGGGCGTCTGGACGAGATCGACGAGGCTGCGCCCGCCGCCCTCGCCGCGCTCGCCCTCGGGCCGCCCGCCGACGAGCGACTGCACGGCCTCGCGCAGCTGTTCGACGAAGGTGGCGGGGTCCACGTCGGTCTGGTCCAGGAAGGACTGGATCTCGCCCTGGAGGTGGTCGCGCAGCCAGGGCACCCCGGTGAACTGGGTGCGGTGGGTCTCCTCGTGGAGGGCCACCCAGAGCCGGAAGTCGTGCGGGTCCACGTCGAGTTCGCGCTCGACGTGGACGATGTTCGGGGCGACCAGGAGCAGCCGGCCGCCGCCTTGGTCGAGGGCGGGCAGCTCCCGGCTCGCGGGGGCGAAGGTCTCGTACTGGCCGAGCACCCGGGAGGCGAGGAAGGAGAGCAGCATGCCGAGTTCGACGCCCGTCACCTTGCCGCCGACGGCCCCGACGACGCTCTGGCCGGGGCCGTTGCCGCGCCGCTCCTGCATCTTGGAGAGCAGCGGGCGCAGGAGTTCGCGGAACCCCGCGACGTTGGCCTTGATCCAGCCGGCCCGGTCCACGACCAGCACGGGGGTGTCGGCCGGGGCGGGGGCCCCGGGGCCCCGGGGGATCATCCGGGTGAAGGAACGGACGTGTTCCTCCGAGGCCTTGGCGTGGCGGCGCAGCTCCGCGACGACGGCGCGCGCCTCCTCGCGGTCGGTCTCGGGACCCGGCCGTACGAGCCGGGTCGCGGTCGCCACCGCGAGATTCCAGTCGACCAACTCGGCACCACCGATGCTCGTCATGCGTCAACCGTACGTGAGGGTGCGCTCCGGCGGTGGGGCGTCGACGGCCGCCGCCCGCGTCGGGCGACGGCGTCGCGGGGGCGTCAGCCGGTGCCGGTGGCGAGTGCCGTGGCGAGGTCGTCGAGTGCCTTCTCGGCGTCGCCCGGGGCGGTGGTGCCGGAGGTGAGGAAGGCGAAGGAGAGCAGCCGGCCGCGGGGGTCCACGACCGTGCCGGCCAGCGCGTTGACGCCCGTGAGGGTGCCCGTCTTGGCCCGGACGAGTCCGGCGCCGCCCGACTTCTCGCCGTAGCGGGCGTCGAGCGTGCCGCTGAACCCGGCCACCGGGAGCCCCGTGAGGACCGGGCGGAGTTCGGGGCGGGCGGGGTCGGCGGCGCGGGCGAGGAGGGCGGCGAGGAGGGCGGCGGAGACCTTGTCGTTCCGGTCGAGTCCGCTGCCGTCGCCGAGCCGGGCACCGGTGACCGGTACGCCGAGCTCCTTCAGCCGGGCGGTGACCGCCGCGCGGCCTCCGGCGAAGCTGGCCGGGCGCCCCGCGCCGATGGCGGTCTGCCGGGCGAGGGCCTCGGCGAGGTCGTTGTCGCTGTTGGTGAGGGTCCGTTCGACCAGGGCGGAGAGCGGTGCGGAGTGGTGGGTGGCGAGGACGGTCGCCTTGGCGGCGGGCCGGTGGGAGCGGGGTTCGGCCGCGGTGTTCACGCCGCTGTCCTTCAGATACCCGGCGAACAGGTGTGCGGCGTCGGCGGCGGGGTCGCCCGAGCGCGCGGCGGGCCCGTGGTCGCTCTTGTCGAGCCGCCCCTCGCGGACCATCAGCGCGCTCACCGGCGCGATGTTGTCGTTGGGGCCGATGGGGTGACGGGCGGGCCCGGAGTAGGCGGAGGCGTCGTACGTGAGGACGACCTCGCGCACCTTCCGGCCCGTCAGGGTCTTGGCGGTGGACCGGGCCAGCGCGCGCAGTCCGGCCTCGTCCAGGGTGGGGTCGCCGCCGCCGACGAGGGTGACGGTGCGCAGGTCGGGCGAGGCGCGCACGGTGGTGTCGATGCGGTGGTCGGGGCCGAGCTCCGAGAGCGCGGCGACCGTGGTGGCGATCTTGATGGTGGAGGCCGGGGTCATCGGGGTGCCTGCGGCGCGGGCGTAGATCTGCTTGCCGGTGGCGGTGTCCACGACGACGGCCGTCGTACGGGTGCCGAGCGCGGAGGCCTTGACCAGCCGGTCCAGCTCCTTGGCCGGAGCCACCGCCGCCCCGGCCGGGGCGCGGCCGGTGCCGAGGGCCGCGAGCACCGCGGCGGCGCTGGGGGCGGGCGCGGGCGCGGCGGGGGCCGCCGCGGAACTCCGGTGAGCTGCGTCACCTGTCCGGCCCTGGCCGGCTGCCCGGGCGCGTTCGGCCGTACGCTGACCGTTGTCCCAGGGGCCGGCGGCGAACACGGCGCCGGCGGCGACCACCAGGCCGACGACCGCGGAGCCTGCGACGAGCCGCCAGTTGTCCGGCAGGGCCGGTTTTCCGGCCAGGCCCTTCAGCTTGCCCCAGGGGCCCGACGGTTCCTTCGACGGTTCATCCACCGGCTCGGCCACCGTTGACCAGCCCCTTTCGCGAGCACACATCTGCGTGGGGGACACTTAACCACCAGTCGTATGTGTTGATCATGGAGGAGCCACCCGTGGAGTTCGACGTCACCATCGAGATCCCGAAGGGTTCGCGGAACAAGTACGAGGTGGACCACGAGACCGGTCGGATCCGCCTGGACCGTCGACTCTTCACCTCGACCAGCTACCCGGCCGACTACGGCTTCGTCGAGAACACCCTCGGCGAGGACGGCGACCCGCTGGACGCGCTGGTCATCCTGGACGAGCCCACGTTCCCCGGATGCCTCATCAAGTGCCGCGCCATCGGCATGTTCCGCATGACGGACGAGGCCGGCGGCGACGACAAGCTGCTGTGCGTCCCCGCGTCGGACCCGCGCGTCGAGCACCTGCAGGACATCCAGCACGTGTCGGAGTTCGACCGCTTGGAGATCCAGCACTTCTTCGAGGTCTACAAGGACCTGGAGCCGGGCAAGTCCGTCGAGGGCGCCGACTGGGTCGGCCGCGCCGCGGCCGAGGCCGAGATCGAGGCCTCCTACAAGCGTCTGCAGGACCAGGGCGGCGCGCACTGACGCGGTCCCCTTCGCAGGGGATTTCCGGTTCCGCTTCCGAGGGGTGGCGGGGCCGGTCCTGACGGGGACTCCGGGGTCACCCGGGGCCGCGTCGACAGCCTGAGGACAGCGTGAACGGGCGGTACACCTCATCGGTGTGCCGCCCGTTTCGCGTGCGGGTCCCTTGTCCGTGCCCATACTGGGCAGGAGTGCGGCCAAGAAGCGTCAGGCCAGGAAGAGCGAGGTCCAGCAGTGGCGGAACAGGGCGGTCCGGAGGACCAGAAGCCCCAGTCCGACGAGGCGCACAGTGCGTTCACCGCGCCCGCCGGGGTGGAGCAGCCCACGCTGCCGCTCGAAGACGACCACCCGACCTCGGAGTTCGCGGTGCCGGCCGGAGTGCAGCCGGAGCCGCCCGGGTCGGGTTCCGCTTCCGGGCCGGGACGGGCGGGCAGGAACCTCTCCGACTCGGACACCGGCGCCTCGGCCTTCACCCCGCCCCGGGCGTACGACGCGAGCCAGACGCCCGCGTTCACCCCGGCCCAGGGCATCCCGATGGTCCGGCTGACCAAGGAGGCGCCCTGGCAGGACCGGATGCGCACCATGCTCCGCATGCCGGTCACCGAACGCCCCGCGGCGGAGAGCGTCCAGCGGACGGACGACTCGGGCCCCGCCGTACCGAGGGTGCTCGACCTGACGCTCCGTATCGGCGAGCTGCTGCTGGCCGGGGGCGAGGGCGCCGAGGACGTGGAGGCCGCGATGTTCGCGGTGACGCGTTCGTACGGCCTCGACCGGTGCGAGCCGACCGTCACCTTCACGCTGCTCTCCATCTCGCACCAGCCCTCGCTGGTCGAGGACCCGGTCACGGCGAGCCGCACGGTGCGCCGCCGGGGCACCGACTACAACCGGCTGGCGGCCGTCTTCCGGCTGATCGACGACATCACCACCGAGGACGTGGACGTCTCTTTGGAGGAGGCGTACCGGCGCCTCGCGGAGATCCGGCGCAACCGCCACCCCTTCCCCGGCTGGGCGCTCACGGCGGCGGCCGGGCTGCTCGCCGGGGCGGCGTCGGTGCTGGTCGGCGGTGGCGTGGTGGTGTTCTTCGTGGCGGCGGCCGGTGCGATGCTCGGCGACCGGCTGGCCTGGTTCTGCGCGGGGCGCGGGCTGCCGGAGTTCTACCAGTTCACCGCCGCCGCGATGCCGCCCGCCGCGCTCGGGGTGGCGCTGACGCTCACCCACTGGAGCGACGTGCGGCCGTCCGCCGTGATCACCGGTGGGCTCTTCGCGCTGCTGCCGGGGCGGGCCCTGGTGGCGGGCGTGCAGGACGGGCTGACCGGCTACTACATCACCGCCGCCGCACGCCTGCTGGAGGTCATGTACTTCTTCATCGGGATCGTGGTCGGGGTGCTGGTGGTGCTCTATCTGGGGCTCCAGCTGCATGCCGAGCTCAATCCGGAGGAACGTTTCGTCGCCCATGACCGCCCGGTGCTCCAGATCCTGGCCTCGATGGCGTTGAGCCTGGCCTTCGCCATCCTGCTCCAGCAGGAACGTTCCACCGTGCTCGCGGTGACCCTGAACGGCGGGGTGGCCTGGATCATCTACGGGGCGATGGCCCGCACCGGCCACCTCTCGCCGGTCGCGGCCACGGCGGTGGCGGCCGGGCTGGTGGGCCTGTTCGGGCAGCTCTTCTCGCGCTACCGCTACACCTCCTCGCTGCCCTTCATCACGGCGGCCATCGGCCCGCTGCTGCCCGGTTCGGCGACGTACTTCGGGCTGCTGGGCGTGGCCCAGGGCGAGCTGGACCGGGGGCTCGCCTCGCTCTCCACGGCGGTGGCGACGGCGCTGGCGATCGCCATCGGGGTGAACCTCGGCAGCGAGATCTCCCGGCTCTTCATGCGGGTACCGGGTACGGAGACGGGCGCGGGCCGCAGGGCCGCCAAGCGCACCCGCGGGTTCTGAGACCTCGCACGGCCCCGGCGCACGCGAAACGGCGCCCGTCCCGTGTCGTACCGGGAGGGGCGCCGTACCAGGGCCGTGCGGGCGAGTGTCAGCGCTTGGCGTGACGGCCGCCGCGGCGGCCGGCGGGCGAGCTGCCGGAGGGGCCGCTGCCGGGCCGCTCCTCGTCGTCCACGCGGTTCGCGGCGGCCTTCTTCGACTTGGAGCGGGCCCGCAGGAACTCGATCGCGATCGGCACCACGGAGACGAGCACGATCAGGACGAGGATCGCCTCGATGTTCTGGTGCACGAACTCGATCTTGCCGAGCACCGCCCCGAGCACGGTCACGCCGACGCCCCAGAGCACTCCGCCGACGATGTTGAAGATGAGGAACGAGCGGTAGTTCATCCGGCTGACACCGGCGATGATCGGCGTGAAGGTGCGGATGACCGGCACGAAGCGGGCCAGGACCAGCGACTTCGGGCCGTACTTCTCGAAGAACTCGTGCGCCTTCTCGACGTTCTCCTGCTTGAAGAGCTTGGAGTCCGGCCGGTTGAAGAGGGACGGGCCCACCTTCCGGCCGAAGAGATAGCCGACCTGGTCCCCGATGATCGCGGCGAGCCCGATCAGGAGGCAGACCAGCCAGAGCGGGTAGCGCAGCTGGCCCGTGGTCACCAGCAGGCCCGTGGTGAACAGTATGGAGTCGCCGGGCAGGAAGAACCCGATCAGCAGTCCGGACTCGGCGAACACGATGAGGAGGACGCCGGGGAGTCCGAAGGTGTTGATCAGATAGTCCGGGTCCAGCCAGCTCGGGCCGAGCGCAAGCGTATTCAAGGGTCCGGGCTCCAGGATCGATCGATGGGGGCTGCGTGGCCGCCCCAAGCTATCAACGCGCCGGGGGTGCTCCGGGTTCCAGTGGCCGCGGTGGGCGTGCGCACGACACCAACCGGGGCAAAGCTGGTCCTCAGGAGGTGTCACCCATGGGCATCGAGGATTACGGCGGCGGCCAGAGCGACCACGCGGACGTGCTCGTCGTCACCACGAACGACGTACCCGGGCACCAGGTGACCCGGGTGATCGGCGAGGTGTTCGGGCTGACCGTGCGCTCCCGCCACCTGGGCAGCCAGATCGGCGCCGGGCTGAAGTCGATGATCGGCGGCGAGCTGAAGGGGCTGACCAAGACCCTCGTGGAGACCCGCAACCAGGCGATGGAGCGCCTCGTCGAGCAGGCGCGGGCGCGCGGTGCCAACGCGGTGCTGATGATGCGCTTCGACGTCTCCGAGGCGGCGGACGTGGGCACCGAGGTCTGCGCGTACGGGACGGCCGCGGTGATCAGCGAGCTGTGACGGCCGGCCGCACGTCCCACCCCGTGGGCGAGGCGTGCGGCGTGCCGGGGGTGCGGGGCGCGGGGCGGGCGGGGCGTGAGGCGGGGTGCGGGGCGTGAGGCGTGCGGGGCGTGAGGCGTGCGGGGCGTGCCAGGCGTGCGAGATAAGCGGCTTGTGCGGCTTTTGCGTGGATAGGGTGAGCCGGTGGCTCCCTCCCCCGCGTCGCACCCCTCTCCGGGCTCCCCCGGTTCACCGGACTCCCCGCCCCCCTCGGCCCCCGCCGCCACGCCCGCCCGGCGACTGCTGCCCGTCGTGCTTCCGGCGCTGCTGGTCGGGGTCGCCTCGGCGCTGATCCTGCTCGGCGTGAGCCTGCTGGCCGAGGAGTTCCAGGACGTGCTCTGGAAGACCCTCCCGGACGCGCTGGGGATCGGCCGGTACTCCTCGCTCTGGATGATCGTCATGCTCACCGCGACCGGTGCCGCGGTGGGGATCACCGTCCATCTGGTGCACGGCCACGCGGGCCCCGACCCGGCCACCACCGGACTGGTCGGCGCCCCGCTCGCCCCCGGGGTCGTACCGGGGCTGCTGCTGGTCACCGTGCTGGCACTGGCGGGCGGGGTGAGCCTCGGGCCGGAGAACCCGATCACCGAGGCCAACATCGCGCTCGCGTTCTGGCTGGGCCGTCGGCTCGCCCCGGACTCGCCCGCCCAGCTGTGGGTGGGACTCGCGGCGGCGGGCACCATCGGCGCCCTCTTCGGCACCCCGGTCGCCGCCGCCCTGATCCTCTCCGAGGTGCTGGCCTCCCAGCCGGGCCCGGGGGCGCTCTGGGACCGCCTCTTCGGCCCGCTCGCGGCGGGTGCGGCGGGGGCGCTGACCATGTCGCTGGCCGATCACCCCAGCTTCGACCTGCCGCTCCCCGACTACACCCACACCGGCTGGGGCGACCTGCTCGCCGCGCTGGTGATCGCCCCGGCGGGCGCGGTCCTGGGCATGGCCGGGGTGCTGGCGGCGCCGTGGACGCACCGGGCGTTCAAGGCGCTGCGGCACCCGGTGCTCGCCCTCACGGCCGGCGGGCTCGTGCTGGGGCTGCTGGGCGCACTGGGGGGCCATCTGACCCTCTTCAAGGGGCTGGAGGAGGTGAAGGAGCTGGCCGCGTCGCCCGACGGCTGGTCGGCCGGGGAGTTCGCGGTGATGGCGGTGGTGAAGATGGCGGCGCTGGTGGTGGCCGCCACCTGCGGCTTCCGCGGCGGCCGGATCTTCCCGGCGGTCTTCGCCGGCGCCGCCCTGGGGCTCTGCGCCCACGCGCTGGTCGACGCGGTGCCGCCGGCGCTCGCCGTGGCCTGCGCGGTGCTCGGCATGCTCCTCGCGGTCACCCGGCAGGGCTGGCTGAGCCTCTTCACGGCCGCGGTGCTGGTGAGCGACCTGGCGGTGCTGCCGGTGCTCTGCGTGGCGACGCTGCCGGCCTGGCTGCTGGTGACCGGGCGGCCCCAGATGCAGCTGCGCGAGGACGGTACCGCGCTGCGGTGAGCGGCCGTACGGCGCGGCGCCGAGGCCCCACGGTGCGGCGTCGCACCGGCTCCCCCGCCGGACGTGCCGGATGGGCTATTTGTCCGTATCGTCACATGCGTACGGCCTCTTGGAGCCGCACGAGAACTCCCGCCGTACGGCCCTCACCACCCGACGCCCGGAGGATCTCGTATGTCCACGCCCGTCAATGTCGCCGTCGTCTACTACTCCTCGACCGGAACCATCGCGACGATCGCCAAGGCCCTCGCCGAGGACGCGGAGAAGGCGGGCGCCGACGTACGGCTGCGCCGGGCCGCCGAACTCGCCCCGCAGGCCGCCATCGACTCCAACCCGGCCTGGGCCGCCAACGTACGGGCGACCGCGGACATCGCCGAGGTCGTCCCCGACGACATCGTCTGGGCCGACGCGGTGATCTTCGGCTCGCCGACCCGGTACGGGAACGTCGCCGCCCAGCTCAAGCAGTTCATCGACACCCTCGGCGGGCTCTGGCAGGCCGGTGCGCTGGCCGACAAGGTGTACAGCGGCTTCACCGCGTCCGCCACCGCGCACGGCGGCCAGGAGTCGACGCTGCTCGCGCTCTACAACACCATCCACCACTTCGGCGGCATCCTCGTCGCCCCCGGCTACACCGACCCGTCGAAGTTCGTCGACGGCAATCCGTACGGCACCTCCCACGTCGCCGGGCAGGGGGACATCCCGGTCGGCGAGCAGACGCTGACGGCGGCGCGCGTCCAGGCCGAGCGCGTCGTGAAGTTCACCCGGGCCATCAAGGCCGGACTCGCCGCCGAGGGATGATTCCTCGGCGGAGTCAGGCGTGAGCGGGCCCCGCGACCGGGGCCCGCGGACCGAGAGGACGTGCCGCATGGCGCTCCACAAGGGATCACACGGCAAGGACGACTCCGGCCAGGGCCGGAAGCTGGCCCTCAACCCCTTCTTCGGGGAGGCCGATCCGACGGCCGGGATGACCTCGGCCCCGCCGACGCACCGGCTGCCGGACGGCCCGCTCCCGCCGTCCACCGCGTACGGGCTGGTCCACGACGAGCTGATGCTCGACGGCAACTCCCGGCTCAACCTCGCCACCTTCGTCACCACCTGGATGGAGCCCCAGGCCGGGGTGCTGATGGCGGAGTGCCGGGACAAGAACATGATCGACAAGGACGAGTACCCGCGCACCGCCGAACTGGAGCGCCGGTGCGTGGCGATGCTCGCCGACCTGTGGAACGCCCCCGACCCGGCCACCGCCGTGGGCTGCTCCACGACCGGCTCCAGCGAGGCCTGCATGCTCGCCGGGCTGGCGCTGAAGCGGCGCTGGGCGGCGAAGAACCCGGACCGCTATCCGGCCACCGCGCGGCCCAATCTGGTGATGGGCATCAACGTGCAGGTGTGCTGGGAGAAGTTCTGCAACTTCTGGGAGGTCGAGGCCCGGCTCGTCCCCATGGAGGGCGACCGCTTCCACATCGACCCGCAGGGCGCCGCCGACCTGTGCGACGAGAACACCATCGGAGTCGTCGGCATCCTCGGCTCCACCTTCGACGGGTCGTACGAGCCGATCGCCGGCCTCTGCGAGGCGCTGGACGCCCTCCAGGAGCGGACCGGGCTCGACATCCCGGTGCACGTCGACGGCGCCTCGGGCGCCATGGTCGCGCCCTTCGTCGACGAGGACCTGGTGTGGGACTTCCGGCTCCCCCGGGTGTCCTCCATCAACACCTCGGGCCACAAGTACGGCCTGGTCTACCCGGGTGTCGGCTGGGCGCTCTGGCGCACGCCCGAGGACCTGCCCGAAGAGCTCGTCTTCCGGGTGAACTACCTCGGCGGCGACATGCCCACCTTCGCGCTGAACTTCTCCCGGCCGGGCGCCCAGGTCGTCGCGCAGTACTACACCTTCCTGCGGCTGGGCCGGGAGGGCTACCGCGCCGTCCAGCAGACCTCCCGGGACGTCGCCCGGGGCCTCGCGACACGGATCGAGGCCCTCGGCGACTTCCATCTCCTCACCCGGGGCGACGAGTTGCCGGTCTTCGCCGTGACGACCGCACCGGACGTGACGGCGTACGACGTCTTCGACGTGTCCCGGCGGCTGCGCGAACGCGGCTGGCTGGTGCCCGCCTACACCTTCCCGGCCAACCGGCAGGACCTGTCGGTGCTGCGGATCGTCTGCCGCAACGGCTTCTCCTCCGACCTCGCCGAACTCCTGCTGGAGGACCTGCGGGGGCTGCTGCCAGAACTGCGCGAGCAGGCGCGCCCGCTGAGCCGCGACAAGACCGCCGCGACCTCGTTCCACCACTGAACAGCCCTGCGCGCCGCCCTACTCGGTGCTCTCCGCGATCAGCTCGAAGGCCGTCCGGCCGTCCAGGGACTCCCGGATGATGTCGGCGTGCCCGGCATGCCGGGCGATCTCCTCGACCAGGTGGACGAGGAACCACCGCAGGGAGACCTCCTCGCCCTGCGGGAACCAGGGGGCCTCCGGCAGCGGGAAGGTGGCGCCGAGGTCCGGAGCCGACCGGACGAACTTCTCGGTCTCGGCCGCCACCGTGTCCCAGAACGCCAGCACCTGGGGCACGGTCTCGTCGTCGACGAGCCGGAAGCCGTCCCCCCAGGTCTCCTGGGTGCGGACCTTCTCGTTGGGCTGCCGCTGCGCCATCCGGAGCCAGTTCAGCTCCACCTCCGCGACGTGCTTGGCCAGCCCGGAGAGGGAGAGCTCGCTGGCGCTCGGCCGGCTCGCCGCCTGCTCCTCGGTCAGCCCGAGGAGGGTGCGGCGGATCGCGCCGCGCTGGGCCGCGACGAAGGCGAGGAGGGTGCCGCGCTCGTCGCCGTGCGATTCGGACACGTGGGTGACCATGCTGACCGTCCCGGGGTCTCGTGCCGGTGCCCCCTTGGCCCCGGCCGACACCCACACGCTACGAGCCCTTGCGGACAGCTTCGGTCCTCAACACCGGGGACACGCGGTTGCGTTCAGAAAGGAAAGACCGTGCGGCCGTACTGGACCGAGATCCAGTGGGTCGTCGTGAAGGCGTCCACGACCGCGTCGCCGTTCCGCCTGCCGAGTCCGGACATCTTCTCGCCCCCGAAGGCGGCCAGCGGGTCGTCCTGAACGGTGGGACCGTTGACGTGGAACATCCCGGTACGGACCCGCCGCGCGAACCGCACCCCGCGGTCGACGTCGGCGGTGTACACGGACCCGCTCAGCCCGTACGGGGTGTCGTCGGCGATCCGCACCGCCTCGTCCTCCCCGTCGAAGGGGACCAGTACGGCCACCGGGCCGAAGACCTCCTGCGTCAGCAGGGGCGAGCCCTCGGGCACCCCGGTCAGCACGGTCGGCTCCACGACGTTGCCCCGGGTACGGCCGCGCAGCAGCGCGGTGGCTCCGGCGGCGAGCGCCTCGTCGACCAGCCCGGTGAGCGCGTCGACCTGGAAGGCGTTGATGACCGGGCCGATTCGGGTGGCCGGGTCGCGCGGGTCCCCGGCGGTGATCCGGGCCGCCTCGGCGACGAACCGCCCGGTGAACTCGGCCTCCACCCGGCGGTCGACCAGGATGCGGTTGGCCGCCATGCCGACCTGGCCCTGGAAGAAGAACCGGCTGAAGACGGCGGCGTCCACCGCCGCCGCGATGTCCGCGTCCTCCAGCACCACCAGGGCGCTGTTGCCGCTGAGTTCGAGTACGCACCGCTTGAAACGGCGGGCGGCCTTGGCCGCTATCCGGCGGCCGACGCGGTCCGAGCCGGTGAACGAGACCACCGCGGGCACCGGGTGCTCGATGAACGCGTCCCCTATCTCGGCGCTGTCCGTGACCACCACGTTGAGCAGCCCCGGCGGCAGCCCGGCCTCCTCGAAGACGCGCGCCACGAGACCGCCGCCGACGACGGGGGCGTTCTGGTGCGGCTTCATCACGACCGCGTTGCCGAGCGCCAGTGCCGGAGCGACGGACTTCATCGCGACGACGAAGGGGAAGTTGAAGGCGTTGATGACGGAGACGACCCCGACGGGGCGCCGGTGGAGCCGGTTCTCCTTGCCGTCCACCGCCGCGGGCAGCAGCCCGCCGACCGGGCGGACGGCCTGGCGTATCGCCTCGCGAAGGAGCTCGCGGCCGAGGCCGATCTCGTACCGCGCACGGGGCAGCGTCCCGCCCAGCTCGTCGACGATGGCCTCGGCGATCTCGTCGGCCCGCTCGTCCACGACGGCCAACGCCCGTACGAGGACGGCCTGTCGCTCGTGCGGACGGGCGTCGGCCCAGGCCGCCTGCGCGCGTTCGGCGGCCCGGTACGCCCGGTCCACCTCGGCGGTCGTCGCGACCGTGATGGCGCAGAGCTTCTCGCCGTTGTAGGGATTGACGTCGATGATGTCCCACGAACCGCTGCCGGTCAGCCATTCGCCATCGATGTACTGATGGGCCAGTTCATGGAAGAAGGACATGCAATCCCTTACTGCAGGCGTTCGCACACTCCTGATCGAACGTCATCGTAACGGTGAATCAGGCCTGTTGGAGGAGTCGGTGGAGGAGATCCCGGGTCTCGTCCTCCCCGGGACTGTCGGCCCGCAGCTGGACCATGGCCTTTTCGTAACTCTGGACGTCCTCGGCCTTGTCGAGATAGAGCGCGCTGGTGAGCTGCTCCAGGAAAATGATGTCCGACAGGTCCGACTCGGGAAAGCGCAGCATGGTGAACGCGCCGCTTTCGCCCGCGTGTCCGCCGAAACTGAAAGGCATCACCTGGAGGGAGACGTTGGGGTGCTCCGACATCTCCAGCAGATGCCGCAGCTGGGAGCGCATCACGTCGCGTGAACCGTAGGGCCGGTGCAGGGCCGCCTCGTCGAGCACCGCGTGGAAGTCCGGCGCGCGCTCGGAGACGAGCACCTTCTGCCGCTCCAGACGGAGTGCGACCCGGCGGTCGATCTCCGCCTCGGGCGCTCCGCGCATGCCCCGCCGGACAACCGCGTGCGCGTACGCCTCGGTCTGCAACAGGCCGTGCACGAACTGGACTTCGTAGATACGGATGAGGGATGCCGCCCCCTCCAGACCGATGTAGGTCTGGAACCAGCCGGGCAGCACGTCGCCGTAACTGTGCCACCAGCCCGCCACGTTGGCCTCGCGCGCCAGGCCCAGGAGCGATTCGCGCTCCGCCTCGTCCGCGACTCCGTAGAGCGTGAGCAGATCCTCGATGTCCCTGGCCTTGAAGCTCACCCGTCCCAACTCCATGCGGCTGATCTTCGATTCGGAGGCCCGGATGGAGTAGCCGGCCGCCTCACGCGTGATCCCGCGGGACTCGCGCAGCCTTCTGAGCTGAGAGCCCAGCAGGATGCGGCGCACCACGGATCCACTCGACTCGCCTGCCGACACTGGACAACCCTCCCCATAGCTTCCCGGGCAACGAGGCCCCCCGAACCCCGAGAACCGGATTCTGCCACCAAAACGCTTCGGGCCGTACTCATTCGGTTACAGAGAGGGGAAGACTTGCCGGAGCCGTGAAAAATGCCGTGCGGAAGAAATGCTCCGGAACCACCACGGTACCGGGCACGTCCGGCGCGTGCACGTGCATCTGCCCTTGCATCTGCTCCACGCATTCGGAAGCATGGCCCTTGCGCACCTGCGTGATCGTTCGTGTTGTGCCGCTGTGTCCCCGCAGTACCGCTCACAGGCAGTGCCGCTCGCAGCCGCGAATCCCGGGAGCACCTCGCATGAGGACTGATGGATCGACGACGCTCGAACCGTTACGGCGTGGCCTGCCCCCCACCGACCCCGCGGCGATCACGGCATCGGCATCGATCACGCTCCCGGCCCGGTACGAAGCGGTCGGCTCCGCACGGCACTTCACCCGCTGCACGCTCCACCAGTGGCAACTCGACGACCGTTTCGACGATGTCGCCCTGGTCGTCTCCGAGCTGGTGACCAACGCCCTGCGTCACGCGCTGCCCGCCGACGTCGCCCGCGACCCGAACTCCCCGCCGGTGCGCCTGCAGTTGGCCCGCTGTTCCACCCGCCTGGTGTGCGCGGTCCGCGACCCCAGCCGGGAGAGCCCGATGGCGGGCGAGGCGGAGGACTCCGCCGAGTCCGGCCGGGGGCTGTTCCTGGTGGAGTCCTTCAGCGACAGCTGGGGCTGGCACCCGGTCCCGGCCGCCGGGACCCCGGGGACCCCGCGCGGGAAGGTCGTCTGGGCGGTTTTCCTGCTGACGGGCGACGGCGAGGTGGCCGACAACTCCCTCTGACTGGAGGGAGGTTCACGCCCCGCACGGGCGCGTGAACGACAGGTGCGGGACCGTCACGACACGTACGGGACCCGTGCGGAGGCCGGACCCGAGAGACCGGGGGCCGGAGTGCGAGGGGGAGTCGCGCTCCGGCCCTCCTCACGTCCCGCCCGCCCGCGCGCCGGGCATCCGCCCGCCCGTCGCACCGTCCGGGCTCCTCAGGTCCCGTCCGCCGCGCGTCCCACCGTCCGGGCCCGCGTCGAGTCCGCACGGAGTCCGCTCCCGGTGCCATCCGGCGCGCCCCGCGCATCCCCTGGCGCCCGCGAGGCCGGACCGTGCCGCGCGGCGAGCGCTCAGGCTCCGGACGCCAGGTGGTCGAACTCGCCGTCCTTGACGCCCAGCAGAAGCGCCTCGATCTCCGCCGGCGTGTAGACGAGCGCCGGACCGTCCGGGTGGCGGGAGTTGCGCATGGCCACATTGCCCCCGGGAAGTTTCGCGAACTCCACGCACGATCCTTGGGAGTTGCTGTGTCTGCTCTTCTGCCAGACGACCCCGTGAAGTCCTGTGGCCGCCATGCCGTTGTACACGTCGTGCACAGAAAGCTCCCCGAGTTGCAAGGTGCAAGTGTCAACCAAGCGTCAACCAACCCGGATCATAGCGGTAATTCACATGCCAATGCATGGGCAAATGCACGTGCACGCGGGGTGGTCCTTTGATTACAGCGATTCCTGGCAACCACAAATGGCATGTGCGCCACAGGAGGCCCCGGGCGGCCCGGATCGGTGATCTCCGCCGTCGCACCTCCCGGCATCCCCGTCGACATCTCCCCCCGCCGTTTCCCCTTGTGCCGCCGCCGTATCCGCGGGCCACGGCCGGTGCGGCAGGTCCGCGGTGCCACCTCGGTGCGACCACGGCGGACGCCGCCGGGCACCGCCCGAGCGCCCTCCCCCGCTTCCATGCTTTTCAGCGGGATTCCGGTTCCGCCCGGTCCTCTTCTCCGTCTTCCCGGCCTTCCCGGCCTTCGCGGTCCTCTCCGCCTTCTGCCTCTTCATCGCCCGGTCTCGCTCTGCGGCTGCTGGGCACGGCTCCCCGGTCGTCCAGCGCGAACGACAATTCCACCAGCGCGTCGAGCAGCAGCGCGGCTCCCCGGCGTACGACGGGGTCGGGTACGGGTTCTCCCGGTTCGGGTTCCTCGTCGTAGGGCGCTTCGAGAAAGTCCCAGTACGCCACCGACTCGGCGACCGGCCCCCATTCCGGGACCCGCCGTTCGCGTACCGCCTTCGCCCCCTTCTCGGTGGAGCCGCGCAGGGCGTCGGCGAGTTCCGCCGCGCCGCGTACGGGGGTTGCCGCGCGGTCCGGCAGGTGGGCCTCCAACAGCATGGCGGCCCGGCCGAGTTGCGCCAGCGCGTGCTGGGCGTCGGTGGCGGCCGACCGGGAGATGCCGCGGTGCCGGACCGGTTCGTACTGGGCCTTCTTCAGGGTCTCCGTCCACTCGACGCGGGCCTCGCGGGAGGCGATGAGCGCGGTCCGCACGTCCTCGTTGCTGCGGGCCGCCGGGTCGGCGTACTGGTCGATGACCGTGGCGGCGTACCGGCCGACCGCGATCAGCCACCCGGCGAGACGGTTGCGCAGCCGCGGAGTCTCCCAGGCCGGGTAGACGGCGTACGAGACCATGGCCAGCAGCCCGCCGACGAGGGTCAGCACGATGCGCTCGGGGACCGTCTGCGACCAGTCGTTGCCGGCCATGCCGAGCAGGAAGACGACGTACGCCGAGATGCAGACCTGGCCGACCGCGTATCCGGTGCGCATCAGCAGGTACATCAGCCAGGCGCAGGAGACCGCCAGCGCGGCGGAGAGTTCGGGGCCGGGGTCGGCGACCTGCACGATGACGGTGGCGAAGGTGACGCCGACGATGGTGCCGCCGAAGCGGGCCACCGAACGGGCGTAGGTCTGCGAGAAGTCCGGCCGCATCACCATGACCGCGGCCATCGGCGCCCAGTAGCCGTGCCCGAAGGGCAGCGCTTCTCCGATGAAGTAGCCGACGGTGGCGACCGCGGTCACCCGGATCGCGTGCCGCAGGATCGCCGACCCGCGGTGGAACTCGCCCCTCATCCGGCCGATCACGACCGGGACGAGCTTGATCAGGCCGGGGCGGCGGCGGTGCGGGGTCTCGGGGTCGCCTTCCGAGCCGTGCCGGGTCCCGGCGCCCTCGGCGATCTCCACGACGTCGTGGAGGAGGGCGATCAGCCGGTCGGCCGCCCGCCGGGGCGGGCCGCTGGTGAGCCCGCCGGTCTCGGGCGCCTCCAGCGCCGCCAGCGCCGGTCCGCCCAGCCGGACCGGATCGCCGTGCCGGATCGCGCGGGCCGCCGCGTCGAGCACCGAGCCGGCCGCCTTGAGCAGCTCACGGGCCCGGTCGCGCTGCGGGCCCTCCTCGGGCACGCCCATGGCGGGGTCGGCGAGCGAGGCCAGCACCGGGCGGATGCGTTCGGCGATGCTCCGGGCGCCGTGCAGTTCGGCCGGGCGGTGGCGGGCCTCCCGCGCGGAGATCGCCGCCGCGTCGCGGGCCGTCATCAGCGCCTCCGAGTCGAAGGGCGCGATCGGGTCGTAGCGCAGCCGTCGGGCGTAGTCGGCCTCGGCGGCCAGCGCGTCGGCGAGCGCGTCGCGCTGGGCCCCCCACCTGCGTACGGGGAAGAGCACGATCAGGGAGGCCTGCACCAGCCCGCCGATGATGATCACTCCGGCGTGCGCGGCGGCGTCCAGGACGGAGGTGGGCAGGGTGATGGTGACGAGCATGATCGCCACGTTGGAGGAGGCGATGATGCCGCCGGTGGGGCCCGCCGCCCAGCAGAGTCCCGCGACGAACGTCCAGAGGACCAGGACGCCGAGGAACACCACGTAGTACGGGCCCGCGACGTAGCCGACGAACGTCGAGACGCTCAGGCTGACGCCGGAGACCAGGGCGAGCACCGGGCGGGGGCGCCAGCTGCGCTGGAAGGTGGCGATGGCCGCCTGGAACGCGCCGAACGCGGAACTGGCCGCGATGACCGGCCCGAAGACCGCGAGCGCGGTCTCGACCACCAGCGCCAGCCCGATGGCGCCGCGCAACGCGACGAGCGGCTCCAGCCGGGGCCGCTCGATCGTGAACCCCGAGCGGGCGGTCTCCTTCAGCGCCCGGAGCCAGCTCATGGGGCGAGCGTAGCCGCGATACGGGACAAGTCCGACCTTTGGTTCACCCGTCCGGGACGACTTCCGGCCGCTCGCGGGCCGGGCACCGGGTGACGCCCCGGACCTCCTCCGGGGTGACGCCCCGGCCCTCGCCTACCGGGTGATGCCCCGGCCCTCACGTCCGCCCACCCGGGCGCGGTCGGCGGCCTCGGTGCCGTGGGTCCAGCCGTCCAGGTCGGTGGCGCCGCGCACCCGGGTGGTGGTGGTCTTCGGGAACATCCGCTCCGCCGCGCCGGAGACCGCCACGTCGCGGGCGGCCAGCACGGGGAGCAGCGCGTCGTTCCCGGGCCCGTCCGCACCGCCGCCGTCCGCGCCCGCGGCCTCCGCCTGGGCGGTGACCCGGGCGGTGTCGGCGGCGAGCCGGCTGCCGAGGCGCTGGGCGTACGCCATCAGGAAGGACTGCCGGAACGTCTTCGTCCTCTTACGGCCGCCCGCCCGCTGCCCCGCCTCGGCCCGGGCCATCGCGGAGGTGCCCTGCACCAGCAGCGAGGTGAAGAGGAGCTCCACCGCCTCCAGGTCGGGCTCGAACCCGACGACCGTGGTGAAGCCGAGGTCGCTGTTCCACACGGCCCGGCAGCGGTTCGCCGAGGCGACCGCGTCGAGCAGGATCGCCTTGGCCGTCTCGTACGGGGCGTCCACCCCGATCCGGCAGGCGCCGGGCTGGTCCCCGCTGTGGGTACGGGCGGCGAGCAGCGCCTCGTCGATGCTGTGCCGGGCCATCAGCTCCTGGGCCTTGGTGGTGAGCGCCTCGGCCTCCTCCGGATAGTCGGTGGCCTCCGCCTTCGCCAGCAGGGCGCGGATGCGGGTGAGCATGCGCGGTTCGTCGTGCGCGGGCGGCGGGAGCGGTCCGGCACCGGCCGGGCTCCCGCCGGGCGGCGGCCCGACCGCCTCCACGGCGGGGAGCCGCAGCAGCAGCCGGTACAGCTCCAGCAGCGCGGAGGCGTAGGAGAAGCGGTCGGGGCGGTTGCGCGGGACGGGCGGCGGGAGTTCGGCGAGCTGGCCGGACCAGCGCGGCGGAAGCGTCGCGTAGGCGGTGGTCTCGGCGGCGATCAGGGTCGCGGCGAGGGCCGCCCGCTCCTCGTCCAGCTCCCGGCGCACGAACCGGACGACGTCGGCGGGCTGCCAGCCCCGGGCCCAGGCGCGGCGCAGGAACTCCTCGCCGCGCCGGTGCGCGTCGTCGTCCGCGTCCGGTGCGGCGGCGAGCAGCGACGCACCGGTGTCCAGACCGGCGTCGCCCTCCGAGTAGAGGGCCGCCGCGCACGCCTGGTCGATCACCGATTCCATGGGTTCAGGGTAGAGGCGGGCGCACCCCGCGTCCCCGGCCCCGCACCCTCACCCCTCCTGCGGAGGGAGCAGCACCAGCTTCCCGCGTACGTGCCCGGCCTCGCTGACCCGGTGCGCCTCGGCGGCCTCCGCCAGCGGGTAGGTGTGGTCGACCGGGATGCGCAGCTCGCCGAGGACGGCCCGCCGGGCGTTGGCGGCGAGCCGCCCGGCAGAGGGGCCGCCGCCCCCGGCGGAGAAGGCGACGCCGAGCGCGGGGGCGTCCGCGTCGGCGATGGTGATCACCCGGTCCGTCGTACCGCCGCGCAGCTCGATGGAGTCCGGCAGCGCGCCCCGGCCCGCCGCGTCGAAGACCGCGTCCACACCCTGTGGAGCGACCGCGCGGACCCGCTCGACCAGCCCCGGGCCGTACTCCACCGGCGTCGCGCCCAGCACGCGCAGGTAGTCGTGGTTGGCGGGGGACGCCGTGCCGATGACGGTCGCGCCCCGGGCCGTCGCGAGCTGTACGGCGGCCGAGCCGACCGCACCGGCCGCACCGTGCAGCAGCAGCGTCTCCCCCGCGTCCAGCGCCAGTTCGTCGAGCACCCGGGAGGCGGTCTCGGTGGCCACCGGCAGCGCCGCGGCCGTCTCCCAGTCCAGGTCGGCCGGTTTGCGGGTGATCTTCTCCGGGGCGGCCAGCACCTCGGTGGCGTACGCGCCCGTCTCGCTGTAGCCGAGCACCTCGTCGCCGGGGGCGAAGTCCGTGACGCCCTCGCCGGTCTCCTCGACCACGCCCGCGAACTCGCTGCCGGGCGTCGCGGGGAGCGGGGTGGGGTGGGCCTGCTCCATCCACCCCTTGCGGATCTTGTAGTCGAGCGGATTGACCCCGGCGGCCCGCACCCGCACCCGGAGTCGGCCCGGCCCCACCCGCGGGGCGTCCACCTCCGTCAGCCGCAGCACCTCGGGACCGCCGAACTCCTCGAACACGATCGCCTTCATCCCTGCTCCTGCTCCCCGCGCGCACCGCGGTCCGCTCGCCGTCGCCCCCGCACCGATCCTCGCGGCCTGCCCCCGGAACTGCCTCCCGGGAGACGCCGCCCGGGGCCACCGGGACACGCCCCGGCCGTCGGTGTCAGTGCCCGGTGCCAGACTCGGGGCCATGACGGAACGGTGGGCCCTGGCCGAGGCGGAGGGCGGCGGCGCGCTGCTCGCTCCGCTGGAGCGGGACGGGCGCCCGGCCGGGCCGGTGCTCCGCGAACCCGACCTCGCCGAAGCGGTCCGGGCGCGCCCCGAGGTGGTGCGCTGGGTGTGGCGGTCCACCGCCGGGATCTACCCCCGGCTGCTCGCCGCCGGGGTCCGCGTCGAGCGGTGCTACGACATCGAGTGCGCGGAGCTGCTTCTCCTCGGCCACGAGGGGCGGCTCGGTGAACCCCGCTCCGCCGCGGCGGCCCTGGCCCGCCTGCGTCACACCCCCGTACCCGCCGACCCGCCGCCCCGCGGCGCCGACCCCGGGGCGCAGTCCCCGCTCTTCGAGCCGTCGGCCGGGGCCGAGGTGCCGTTCGAGGCGCTGCTCGACGTCTACGCCGACCAGCTGCGCCGCCACGCGGCGGCCGAGCACCCGGACCGGATGCTGCTGCTCACCGGCACCGAGTCGGCCGGGATGCTGGTCGCCGCCGAGATGAACCGGGCCGGGATGCCCTGGCGCGCCGATGTGCACCGGGCGCTGCTGAACGAACTGCTCGGCGAGCGGTACGCGGGCGGCGGCGAGCCCCGCAGGCTCGCCGAGCTGGCGGACCGGGTGTCGGCGGCGTTCGGCCGGCGGGTGCGGCCCGATCTGCCGGCCGACGTGATCAAGGCGTTCGCCGGGGCCGGGATCAAGGTGACCTCGACCCGGCGCTGGCAGCTGGAGGAGATCGACCACCCGGCGGTGGAGCCCCTGCTCGCCTACAAGAAGCTCTACCGCATCTGGACCGCGCACGGCTGGGGCTGGCTCCAGGACTGGGTGCGCGAGGGCCGCTTCCGCCCCGAGTACACGCCCGGCGGCTCGGTCAGCGGCCGGTGGACGACCAACGGCGGCGGGGCGCTCCAGATCCCGAAGGTGATCCGGCGGGCCGTCGTCGCGGACGAGGGCTGGCGGCTCGTCGTCGCCGACGCCGACCAGATGGAACCGAGGGTGCTCGCCGCGATCTCCCGCGACCCCGGACTGATGGAGGTCGCCGGACACGAGGGCGACCTCTACGCCGCGCTCTCCGACCGCGCCTTCCGGGGCGACCGCGACCAGGCGAAGGTCGCCCTGCTCGGCGCGGTCTACGGCCAGACCTCAGGCGACGGCCTGAAGAACCTCGCCGCGCTGCGCCGCCGCTTCCCGCTCGCCGTCGGGTACGTCGACGACGCGGCGAAGGCGGGCGAGGAGGGCCGCCTCGTGAGGACCTGGCTCGGGCGGACCAGCCCGCCCGCCGCCGGGGCCGGGGACGACGGCGAGGCGGGGCTGCCGCAGGAGGGCGGCGCGGACGAGCAGGACGGCTCCGGGGACGGCCGCCGGGGGTACGGCTTCACCCCCGGGTACGCCTCCTCCGACGCGCGGGCCCGCGGTCGCTTCACCCGCAACTTCGTGGTGCAGGGCAGCGCCGCCGACTGGGCGCTGCTGCTGCTCGCAGGGCTGCGCCGCACGCTCGCCGAGGAGGGACTCCGGGCGGAGCTGGTGTTCTTCCAGCACGACGAGGTGATCGTGCACTGCCCGGCCGAGGAGGCCGAGCGGGTGGTGCGGGCGATCCGCGAGGCCGGTGAGCTGGCCGGGCGGATCGCTTTCGGGGTGACCCCGGTGCGGTTCCCGTTCACCACGGCGGTGGTGGAGCGGTACTCGGACGCGAAGTGACGTCCCGGCGTCCCCGGCACGAAGTGGGGCGCCCTCCCACCGCAGGGCCTACTTCACCTGGAGCGTGCGCCACTGCGGTGAGGTGACCAGGGCCTTGAGCTCGTCGAGGGAGAGCGCGGGCTCGGACCGGGTGGCCGTCCCGTCCTGCCGGTCCGCGTTGAAGGCCATGACCACGACCCGCATGCCGTCGGGGTACATGAGGTCGGCCGTCCACTGGACGATGCCCTGCCCGCCCTTCTCGCCCGGTGCCTGCCGGACCGCGAGCAGCACCCCGCCGGGCAGCGTCTCGGCACTGCCGTACAGGTCGCCCGCCACGTCCCGCATGTCGCGCTGCACGTTGATCCCGACGAGGGACTGGCCCTGGCCGTCGTCCACGACCAGCTCGGCGTACTCCCCGCCGTCGTCCTGCTGCTTGCGGACCACGGTGACGTCGTCCGGGAGCAGCTTCAGGAGCGTGGGCATCAGCAGGGAGTAGTCGAGTTCGGGGGCGCTGCTCGGGGTGGGCGAGGGGGTCGGGGAATTGCCGCCCGATCCGCCCCGGCCGTTCTTCTCCTGGAGGGCGACGACCGCCGCCATCCGCTGGACCAGGCGGGTCCACCGCGTGGACTGCCCGAGGGCGGCGAGCTGCCGCCGGTCGAGCGGCGGTGTGGAACGGACGCCCTCGCCGGACCCGTCGAGCAGCCCGCTGTAGGCCCGGACGTCGACGGTCACCCCGTCCGCCGTCAGGCTGCGGAAGCGGTAGCCGACGAGACCGCCGCCCGGAGCGGCGTCCCCGGCGGCAGGGCACTCCCCGTCGGTGGTCTTCCGCCCGGTTCCGTCGGTGAGGGCGGGTCCGCCGATCCCGTCGTAGGTGAGGACCGCGCCCTCCGGTACGTCCCGCTGGGCTCCCGCCACGTTCATGCAGGCGGCCTTCTCGCCCCGGTCCCGCGCACCGGCCGGCGACGGGTAGAGGGAGGCGGTGACCGTGGCGGGCCCGTCCCCCTCGTCGTAGACGACGGAGGCCGAGGCGACCGACCCGTCCTCGATCTCCCCGGTGCCGATGCCGGACCCCTCGGAGACCTTCCCGCCGGGCAGCAGCGCGGCCAGCGTCTCGACCATCTCCGTGCCGGAGACCCCGCCGCCGGAGCCCGCGCCCGGGGACACCGAGCCCACGTCCGCCGCCACGTCGGTGGTGCCCCCGGATCCACCGACCAGCCCGGTCGCCAGACCGCCGCCGAGGACCACGAGGGCGAGGGCGAGCGCGCCCCCGGTGACGGTGGCGGCCCTGCGACGGCGCACCCCGCGCCGTCCGAGCTCGACCGCGCCGTCGAGCAGCGCGGTCCGGTCGGGGATCTCGAAGGACTCGCCGGCACGGCGGAGCTCTCCGCTCAGGTCGTCTTCAAAGGGCATGGCGAAGTCACCGTTCTCGTTCGGTGGAGGCAGCGTGGGTCGGGTCGGGTCGGGCTTGCGGCCGGGGAGGGGGGCCGGCCGGCTCAGTACGTCGCGAACTCGGCGAGACTGCCGCCGAGCAGGGTGCGCAGCCGGGCCAACGCCCGTACGCACCGGGTCCTTACGGCCGCCGGGCTCGTCCGGAGGGCCTCGGCGGTCTGCTCGACGCTGCGGTCCTCCCAGTACCTCAGCACCACGACCGCCCGGTCCTTCGGGGCGAGCCGGTCGAGGGCGTCGATCAGCGTCAGGCGCAGGGCGGGGTCCGCCCCGGCGGGGGTGGGGGCGGTGTCCGGCAGCTCCGCGAGGGGGCGTTCACCGGCGGAGCGGCGTCTGCGATGCGTGAGGAAGGCGCGGACGAGCACCGTCTGGGCGTACGCCGCCGGGTTGTCGATCCGGTGGACACGGCCCCACAGCATGTACATCCGGCCCAGGGTCTCCTGGACCAGATCCTCCGCGAGGTGCACATCACCACCGGTCAACAGCGCTGCTGATCGGTACAGTTGGCCCGCGCAGCTCGCCGCGAACTCCCTGAAGTCCTCGACCCGCGACTTCCTCATGCGTCCCCCCGTCTCCCACGGCCGGTCAAGCCGTGCGCCCCGCACTCCTTCGACGCGTCGGACCCGGCGGAATGTTTCACACGAACGCGAAGCAATTTCCGGGCGGTTGTCCGCCCCGGTGCGGACAGGCGGATCCGGGGCACCCCCACCGCTCCCCAACTCCCCCGCACGCGGGTAGGTTCGGCGCCATGGACACTGGTCAGCTACTGGGGTCAGGACGCAGCGCCGACGTGTACGCACTCGACGACTCCTGGGTCCTGCGCCGCTACCGCGACGACGCCGACACCACCCCCGAACTGGCGGTGATGTCCTACCTCTCCGCGTTCGGCTTCCCGGTGCCGCGCATCGGGCCGCCGGCCGAGGGGGCGGGCCCCGGCGACCTCGTGATGCAGCGGCTGACCGGCCCCACCCTGGCCGAAGCGCTCATGGCCGGTTCCCTGGACGCCCGGCAGGGCGGCGAGATGATCGCCGGGCTGCTGCGGGAGCTGCACGCGCTGCCGCCGCGCCTCTCCTCCGATCCGGAGGTCCGCATCCTCCATCTCGACCTCCACCCCGAGAACGTGATGCTGACCGGGCACGGGCCGATGGTGATCGACTGGAGCAACACCACCGAGGGCCCGCCCGGGACGGACCGCGCCATGTCGGCCCTGATCCTGGCGCAGGTCTCCCTCATCCCTGACTTCCCGGCGGCGCAGCGGGTGCGCCTCCTGCTCACCGCGCTGCTCGACGCCATGGCCCGCGACGGCCGGATCACCGACCACGACCTCGCCGGAGCCGTCGCCCGCCGCTCCTCGGACCCGTACCTCTCCGCCGCCGAACAGGCCGTCCTGGGCGAGGCGGCGGCCCTGGTGGCCGCGCACGGGAGGTGACGGGACGGCGGTGCGGAGGCGAGGGCCACGGTGCCGGGAGCACGAGGAGCCGGCGATGGCGGTGGCCGCGACCGGGCCCCTCCGGCCTCCTCGCCCAGGCGCTCTGCCGGGACACCGATGAGCTGTACCGCTGTCCGGCCCGGATGGTGGCCCGGAGCGTCATCGGCCGGATCGAGGCCGCCCCGGCGCCGCGTACGGACAGGGGCCCCGGCGCCGCGTACGGACAGGGGGGCGGCGACCCTGCGCGGCGGCTGGGGGTGAGCGGCCGGGCGCCGGAACGCGGGTCGCCCGCACCCCTCGACGGGGTGCGGGCGACCGGTGACCGGGCGGAGGCGATCAGCCGCCGGTGATCACCTTGTCCTTCGCGAGGCTATCGGTCCGCGAAGTGACGGTGGTCCGCAGGGATTTCGCGGTCTTCTCGACTCCGGAGGCGTCGGCGCCCGACTTCTTCGCGGCGGCGACGACGGTGTCGAGGGTGGTGGTGGCGTACCCGGAGCCGTAGAACTGCTCGTACAGCTTCTTGTACGCGGCGTGGTAGACGGCGTCGAAGGCGTCGGCCGCGAGGAACCGCTCCTTCAGGGCGTTTCCGCCCATGCCGCCCCCGGCGCCCATCCGCCCGCCGGCGCCGCCCGCCTGCTCGTCGCCGCCCTGACCTCCGGCGGGGAATCCGCCGTCGGCCGGGAAGTCACCACCGGCCGGCATCTCGCCGCCGCCCGGCATGCCGCCACCGGCCGGGAGGTCACCGCCCGGGAACTCGCCGTCGGCCGGCGGCTGCCCGCCACCCGGGAACTGCGCCCCGCCGGGTGCGTCCTGACCGCCGTTCGTGCCCTGGCCACCGGTCGTGCCCTGACCGCCTCCGGCCGCGTCCTGACCGCCGGTCGCGTTCTGGCGGCCTCCGGGCATCGCGCCACCGCCGCCGAACCCGCCCATGCTGGTGCTGTCGTCGGGCCCGCTGGTCGCGTCCCCGCTGAAGGTCAGGTTGAAGTCCCAGCCGAGCACGGAGAACTTCTTGGTGCCGAGGTCGTACCAGAGCACGTAGTTCTTGCCCGGGCCCGCCATGTCGTCGAAGTTCAGGATCAGGTTCTGGGTCGCGACGTACTGGGCGAACGAGTCGACGTCGACGTACGTGTGGAGGTCCGCGGCGAACTCCTCGTCCGACGCCTGGTCCACCCACTTCAGCAGCCGCATCACCGGGGCGAGGTCCTGACTGCCCTTCTTGTTGAGCTGGTTGAAGGACGTCTCGTAGTCGGTCGGGTCGTCACCGACGTAGGCGAAACTGCCGCCCGCACGGGCCTTGTACGCGACTCCGTCACCGAGGACCCGCTGCTCGACGTAGTCCTTGCTCGGGTTCTCCACCATCAACCGGGTCGCCGCGGGGCGGTTGTTGACGGTGAGATCCACGAACCCGAACTCCTCGGCGGGCTGGTCCGACTTGGCCATGAGGGAGAGCGACAGGGCCTCGTTGAGCGGGAGTTGGTCATCCACGCCCGGACGCAGGGAGATCTCCCGGTGGCCCTGGTACGCGCGCCCCTCCACGTACTCGTCGATCTTGACGAGCCAGGGGAGCTCTTCGGGCCTGTCGGCGGAGAGGTCGTACTGCGTCATCCCGCCACCGCCCGCGGGCATCCCACCGGCAGGCTGCTGACCGCCCTGCCCCTGCGCAGCCTCGCCCTGCTGGGGTGCCTCGCCCTGCTGGGGTGCCTCGCCCTGCTGGGGTGCCTGGCCCTGCTGGGGTGCCTGGCCCTGCCGGCCTCGGCCCTGTCGGCCGAACCCGCCCGCCCCGCCCGCCCCGCCGAACCCTCCGGAGCCGCGCAGGCTCTGCAGCGTCGAGTTCCCCTTGAGGCGGATGCCGACGTCGTTGAGGTAGGTGCCGTCGATGGTGAGATCGGCCTCGATGTAGTCCTTGGTGCCGTCCTTCTCGTACTCCTTCATCATCTTGTCGAAGTCGGTCTGCTCGTACTCGATCCGGAACGTGTGCGCCGCCGTCGTGTCGTACAGGCCGACCGTGCCCGGCAGGTTCTCGGTGATCGTGTCGGCGTCCTCCGCCGAGGCGCTGGTGACGAACGGGGTGACCCGGGCGTCGGAGAAGAAGACCAGGAGCACGGCGAGTCCCGCGCAGAGCAGGCCGACCGGCCTCCAGTGGTGGCGCACCGGCAGCGGTATGCGGTGCGCGAGCCGCTTGCGGGGCGGGGTGCGCCGCTCCGCGCGGGCGCCCCCCTCCACCTCCGCCATCACAGGTCCGTCTGGTCGTAACCGGTGAGCACGGTGACGCGCTGGCCCCTCGTGCGCTCCTGGAGCGCGGCGACCAGCTCACCGGGTTCGTGGCCCTTCTTGATGCGCACGGTGTAGAACACCTCGGTCAGCGTGCCGCCCCGGATGGACTCGGTGCTCACCAGCTCGAACTCGTCGGTCAGGCGCAGCAGGACGTCCTGGATGCTCTGGGTGTGGTCCTCACCGGCGGGGAGCTGGACCTTGACGACCTGGCGCTGCACGTTGAGGGCGAACAGGTCGAAGCGGCTCATCAGGAAGATGATCAGCGCGATGACGGCGCCGCCGACCGCGGCCAGGGTGTAGAAGCGCGCGCCGCACGCCATGCCGATCGCCATCACCAGGAAGATGAAGCCGACGTCCCGTGTCTCCTTGACCGCGTTGCGGAAGCGGACCACGGACAGCGCGCCGACGAGGGAGAAGGCGCGCGCCAGGTTGGAGCCCACGACCAGCATGATCAGGGCGACGACCATGCCGACGATGACCAGGGTCTGGACGTACGACTGGCTGTAGGAGACGTTCTTGTGCGTGGCCCGGTAGACGTAACCGATCACGGTGGAGAGTACGAAGGACAGGGTCATCGCCAGGACGATGTCCATGACACTGAATGTGCCGCTCAGGTCCTGCAGGTCGAAATTCACGGGCGGACAGCCTCCGTCAGGCGCCCCGGAGCGGGGAGTTGGATGGGGGAAGCGGCGAACGGGGTTCCGTCGCCGTGGTCTTGGGGCGGAGCCGGTGGGAGGTCTTCCTCCCGTACGTGGAACACCGAGCGGGGCGCGAGCCCGAACGCCTCGATGGACTGGACGTACTTGGACACGCGGATCAGGCTGAGGTTGCGGCGGGCGGCGAGATCGGTGATCCAGTGCGGGGTGCGCTCGTTGACCTTGATCTCCATGACCGACATGTGCGGCGGGATCGTGAAGCGGTTCTCCGCACCGGCGGTGCCGAAGTGGAAGTCCCGGTCGCGGCCCCGGATCCGCCGGTCGAAGGTGACCCGCAGACCGGTGTCCTGGTCGCGTCCTACCAGCGCCTCGCGCTGGTAGCCGGTGATGGCGGTGGGCTGGAGGTCGAGGCGTACGGCGAGTTCGAGGACCTCCTCGACGAAGGCGGCCTCCTTCGGCGAGTGCTCGATCATCTGCCGGTCGTCGCACATCCGCCGGGCCGTCTCGTACGGGAGCGTGATGCGGCGCTTCTGGGTGACCCGGTTGACCCGCTGCTTGATCTCGACGCAGACCGGCGAGGCGTCGGTGATCCCGTCCAGGTCGCCGTAGTGCCGGATGCGGAGCTTGCGGCGGAACTTCAGCCCCTCGATCTTCTCCCAGTAGAACCGGAGTTGAGGGGTGTCGTAGTAGAGGCTCCAGACGCCGTAGCCGCCCACCGGACTGTGCGGGTCGCGGTCCATGCGCTCGCCCAGCTCGTCACTGATCTCGGCCGCCTGCTCGACGGGGACCAGGTACTTGAGCTCGTACCGGTTGAAGGCGTGCAGCCGGCTGGCCACCCGCAGGGCATCCTCGCCCGCGAGGCCCTGCCTGGGCCCCGGCCCCGGCCCCTGCCCCGGCCCGGCCCCGGTCCCGGTCCCGGGGGAGGCGTTCACGGTTCCGGCCGCCCCGGCCGCCCCGGTCGGCGTACCGGCTCTTTCCTGCTCGACGGGCTTCGTGCCACGAGCCCCTGGACGCAGTCGCCCCAGCCAGCCAGTCATGGCTCCCCTTCGTGCCGTTCGCTTGTGTTCTTCCTCCAGGTAAGGAATCGGCAAAAGATGAGGAACTTATGAAATCCTTATCTGAATGAGCTGAGTACACACAATGAACACACGGTGAACACGGCATGGCTGCCGATCGGTTCGGAGCTCCGGATTCCGGCACCGGTTCCGTCGCGCGCCCTTGGGCATGGATCACGTACGGAATCCAGTACGCGGCACCCCGCGGGAGAATGCGGGGAAACGCGTCCCGGCAAGGGAACGGACGGGAAGAGGAAGCAAGATGACCGCACCGCACACGGGGAACAATCCCTGGCTCCGCCGCTACCACGCCGCCGGGGCGGACGCCGTGACCCTGGTGTGCTTCCCGCACGCCGGCGGCTCCGCCGGCTGGTTCCACCCGTTCTCGGCGGCCCTGGCGCCCTCGGTCGGGGTGGTGGCCGTCCAGTACCCGGGACGGCAGGACCGCTTCTCCGAGCCGTGCGTCGAGGACCTGGGCGAGCTCGCCGAAGCGATCCACCGGCAACTCCTGGCCCTGCCCGGCCCGTTGGCCTTCTTCGGCCACAGCATGGGCGCCTCACTGGCGTTCGAGGTGGCCAGGCTGCGGGAACTGAGCGGCGCCGAGCCGCCGTTGACGCTCTTCCTCTCCGGCCGCGGCGCGCCGGACACCCACCGCCCGGCGACGGAGCCGGTCGGCTCGCTGGACGACGAGGGCCTTCTCGCCCGGATCAGGCGGCTCGGCGGAACGCACACCGAGCTGCTGGCGGACCCCGAGATCGTCGGCCTGGTGCTGCCCGCCGTCCGGGGCGACTACCGCGCCCTCGAGAACTACAGCTGCCCGCCCGGGGTCGTCCTGCGCTCCCCCCTCACCGTGCTGACCGGTTCCGAGGACCCGCTCACCACCGCCGAGGAGGCCGAGGCCTGGCGCCACCACACCACCGGCACCTGCACCGTGCACACCTTCCCCGGCGGCCACTTCTTCCTGGAACCCGAGTCCCGCGCCGTCCTCGCGACGATCACCGGCGCCCTGGCGCGCATCGCCGTGTAGCGGCCTGCCGGGCGTGGAGTGCGTCACGTCCGCCCGCGCACCGGCCGGGCGGACGTGACCACCGGAGGTCCGCCCGGCCCGGCTCCTCGGCCCGCCCCGACCGGCCACCGGGCGCCGCACCGGAGGCGGCGGCCCGGCTCCACCCCGCGCCGTCCGGCCCGCCCAGCGGCGGGGCGCCACCGACGAGTTGGCGGTGACCTGCGAGGATGCCACGACTCCCGCAGGCGCTCCGGCCCGTCGGCACCGAAGCGGACGCAGTCGTTCCGCCGGGCTCGGCCGCGGCCCCTGCCGCTCACCCGCCTCGGCTCTCTTTGGCCGAACGGCCAAAACGCCTCGAAACTTTCTGGCGGATATTCTCACCCCCGCACGGTCGCTCCTCAGCATGATCAGGTCGACGACCAGTGGCGTCCGGCCGTGATCCGCCGGACACACCAACCAGCGCGGGGCGAGAGGAGCGGTGCCATGGAGACGGTCCGGACGATGCCGGGGCACGGTCCCGGTGGCGGCCTGAAGCACAGGCTGACCAGGCGGCAGGACGTGTCCGCGGAGGTGCCGTCCGGCACCGAGCTGCGGCGCACCATGGGCATGTGGCAGCTGACCCTGCTCTCCGTGGGCGCCACCCTCGGCACCGGCATCTTCGTCGTCCTCGGCGAGGCGGTGCCCGAGGCGGGCCCCGCGATCATCGTCTCCTTCGTCCTGGCCGGCGTCACCGCGCTCTTCTCGGCCCTGTCGTACGCCGAGCTCGCGGGCATGATCCCGCGCTCGGGCTCCTCGTACAGCTACGCGTACGCCACCCTCGGGGAGCTCGTCGCCTGGGTGTGCGGCTGGTGTCTGATCCTGGAGTACGGGGTGTCGGTCGCGGCGGTCGCCGTGGGCTGGGGCCAGTACGTCAACGAACTGCTCGACCTGGTCTTCGGCGTCACCCTCCCCGACTCCCTCGCCGCCCCGCCCGGCGCGGGCGGAGTCGTCAACGTGCCGGCCGCCGTCATCGTCGTCCTCTCCATGGTGGTGCTGCTGCGCGGCGCCAAGGAGAGCGCGGTCGCCAACGTGATCATGGTGGGCGTGAAGGTGGCCGCCCTGGTGATGTTCTGCGCCGTCGCGTTCACCGCGTTCCGCGCGGGCAACTTCACGCCGCTCTTCCCGCTCGGCGCCGCCGGGATGAGCGCGGGCGCCGCCTCGCTCTTCTTCTCGTACATCGGCTTCGACGCGGCCTCGACCGCCGGCGAGGAGGCGAAGAACCCGCAGCGCGACCTGCCGCGCGCGATCATCCTCTCGCTCGCCCTGGTCACCTTCCTCTACGTCGTGGTCGCCGTGGCCGCGCTCGGCGCCATGCCGTGGGGCCTCTTCGAGGGCACCGAGGCCACGCTCAGCGAAGTCCTCGTGCGGGCCGTCGGCGGCGGCAGCCTCTGGCCGATCCTGCTGTCGATCGGCGCGGTCGTGGCGACCACCAGCGTGGTGCTCACCGTCCAGTACGGGCAGATCCGCATCCTGTTCTCCATGTCCCGCGACGGCCTGATGCCGCCGGTCTTCTCCCGGGTGCACGCGAAGAGCGGGGTGCCGCGTGCCAACACGGTGATCGTCTCCACGTTCATCGCCGTGCTCGCCGCGCTCGTCCCGCTGGGCAGCCTCGCGGACGCCACCAGCATCGGCACCCTGTTCGCGTTCGGTCTGGTCAACGTCGCCGTCGTCCTGCTGCGCCGCCGCAACCCCGACGCGCCCCGCAGCTTCCGGGTGCCCCTCTCGCCGGTGGTGCCGGTGCTCGGCGTGATCTGCTGCGTGTACATGCTCTTCAGCCTGGGCTCCGACACCTGGATCACCTTCGCCGTGTGGATGGTCGTCGGACTGGCCGTCTACGCGCTGTACGGGATGAAGCACTCCGCCCTCGCGAAGGCCACCGGGCCGCGGGCGCCCGCCGAGCAGCGGCCCGAGGAGCGGGCGAAGGAGGACCGGTCGTGACCGCCGGGCTTCCCGCGGCGCTCGACCTCACGGCCGACGTCGTCGCGCTGACCCGCTCCCTCGTCGACCTCCCCTCCGAGAGCGGCGAGGAGGGCCCGCTGGCGGACGCCGTCGAAGCGGCCCTGCGTGCCCTGCCCCACCTGAGCGTGGAGCGCGTCGGCCACTCCGTCGTCGCCCGCACGACGCTCGGCCGCCCCGAGCGGGTGATCCTCGCCGGGCACCTGGACACCGTGCCCGCCGCGGACAACCTGCCCGCCCGGCTCGACGGCGAGCGGCTGTACGGACTCGGCGCCTGCGACATGAAGGGCGGCGTCGCGGTCGCCCTGCGGCTGGCGGCGTCGCTCACCGCACCGGCCCGCGACCTCACCTACGTCTTCTACGAGTGCGAGGAGGTCGAGGGCGACCGCAACGGGCTGCACCGCATCGCCGCCGAACGCCCCGAGCTGCTGCTCGACGCGGACCTCGCGATCCTGATGGAACCGTCCGACGCGGGGGTCGAGGCCGGCTGCCAGGGTGTGCTGAGCGCCGACATCACCGTGCGGGGCGCCCGCGCCCACACCGCGCGCGCCTGGATGGGAGCCAACGCCGCGCACCGTGCCGCGACGGTGCTCCAGCGCCTGGCCGACCACACGCCGGAGCGGGTCCTCATCGACGGGCTGGAGTACCGGGAAGGGCTGAACGCCGTCGCGGTCCGCGCCGGAGTGGCCGGGAACGTCGTGCCCGACAGCTGCGTCGTCTCCCTCAACGCCCGCTTCGCGCCGAGCCGTTCGCCGAAGGAGGCGGAGGAGTACGTACGGTCGCTCTTCCCGGCGGAGCAGTTCCCGCCGCAGGAGTACGCGTTCGTGGTGACGGAGGCGGTGGCGGGGGCGCTGCCGGGCCTGGAGCACCCGGCGGTCGCCTCGCTGGTCGGCGTCCTCGGTGCCGAGCCGCGCCCCAAGCTGGGCTGGACCGACGTGGCCCGGTTCACCGAACTGGGCGTGCCCGCGCTGAACTTCGGCCCCGGCGACCCCTCGCTGGCGCACACGCCCGGGGAGTTCGTCCCGGTGGACCAGCTCGCCCGGTGCGAGGAGCAGCTGACCGGCTGGCTGACCACGGTCCAGGTGCACTGATCACGAGCGTCCGACCGCTTCAGGCGGCCCCCGACAGCCGCGCGCTCAGCCAGAGCACCAGCCGCTCGTCGGGGTCGTCCAGGTCCAGGCCCACCTGCTCCCGGGCCTGCCGCAGGCGGTAGCGGCAGGTGTTGGGGTGCACGGCGAGCCGCTCGGCCGCGCCCGCCATGTCGCACCCCGCGTCGAGCCAGGCCAGCACCGTGCGGGCGTACTCCGTGCCGTGCGCCGCGTCGTGCGCCACCGTCCGGGCCCAGGCGCCTTCCTCGAACTCCCGCCGCCCGGCCATCAGTTCGCCCAGGCGCAGCAGGGCCACCCGGGCCCGTACGTCCTCCACCAGCGCGACCGGGCGCCCGTCGTCGACGCAGCGCAGGACCAGATCGGCGTCGGCCCGGGAGTCCGCCACCCGGGCCAGTCCCGCGACCAGGGCGCCGAGCCCGCCCCGTACGGGCATCCGCAGGGCCTGGCCGGCCCGGTCCACGATGTCCTGCGCGAGCTGACGGTGCCGGGCAGCGCCCCGCTCGCCGACCGCCGGGAGCAGCGCGTACACCACCCCGTCGACGAGGACGCAGGCGTGCCGCCCGTACCGGGCCTCGCACTGGAGCCGTACGAGGTCGAGCAGGCGCAGCGCCGTCTGCTCGGCGTCCGGCGCGGTGCTAACGCCCGCCGGGACGAACGCCGCCACCCGCACCGGATCGGTGCCCGCGCCGATCCCGAGGCGGTGCGCGGCCCCGGCCGGGTCGACCGTGCCGTCCAGGACCCGGCGCAGCAGGTCACCGCCGAGGTGGCGGGCGAGCTCCTGCGCGGCGCGGGCCCGCAGCAGCAACAGGGCCGCCGTGGAGGCGCCCTGGGCCAGGGCCTCCTCCGCGTCGGGGGCGAGCGTGCCGTCGTCGACCACCCAGACCGAGCCGAGCGTCTCGCCGCCCGCCCGCACCGCGACGGCCAGCCGGGGCAGGTTGTCGGCGTCGAGCGCGGGCAGCCGCAGGGGCGCGGGGGCGGCGAACATGGCCCGGTACTGGGCGTCGTTCTCCATGCTGTCGGGGACCTGGAGGCCGAGGATGCCCTGGCGGCGGTCCTCGTCCACGGCCTGTCCGGGCACCGTGGAGTAGGCGAGGATGCGCTGGCGCGGGTCCTCCACGGCGGTGGCCCCGCCGGTCGCGGCGGCGATGGCGTCGGCCAGGGCGAACAGGTCCCCGGCGGCGGAGGGCGTGCCCCCGGACCGGGCGGAGACGGCCGAGGACAGCAGCAGGTGGACCCGGTGCCAGGCCGCGTCCTCGTCGACCGCGAGCAGCGCGATCCCGGCCTCCTCGGCCGCCCCGGCGGGCCCGTCCGCACCCCGTACGACCACGGCCGCCATCCCCGCGGCGGCTGCGGCGCGCAGCAGGGGGCCCGCCGCCGGGGGGCGTACCCCGACGGCGAGGAGCACGGCGCCGGGGGCGTGCGGGAGCGCCGCGTCGGCGTCGTACAGCAGGATCTCGCCGACCCGCCCCCCGAGTCCGCCGGGGGAGGCGAGCGCCCGTACGGACGACCCGCCGAGCACGTCGAGCAGATCGCTGAGGGTGGGGGCGTCCATGGGGCCTCGATTCACGGTGCGGGATGCGGGGCTCCCGGTTCGCGGTGCGGGTGGGGCGGCCCGTCCGCCTTTGGCCGATCGCAAAACGACTCTAAGTGCCTCTTGTCCCTCCGGACAAGCAGTTCCCGGAGGGGCGCGCGGAGACTCAAGACATGACAGCGACACCCGCAGTACGCGACCGAGCCGCGGCCACCGCGCGCGCGGCCGGAGTCACCACCCGTACCGTCCACGACGTGCCCGGCATCGCGGCCGTCGCCGACTTCTTCAGCGACGTGTGGCAGACCCCGCGCAGCACCCCGCCCTACCCGGCCGAGGTGCTGCACAGCCTCGTGCACGCGGGGGGCGCGGTGCACGCCGCGTACACCGGGCAGGGCGAGCTGTGCGGCGCGGCCGTCGCCGTGTTCGGGGAGCCCGCGGCGCTGGACGTGTACTCCTTCGTGGCCGCCGCCCGCACCAGCGACCGGGGCGTGGGGCTCGCCGTGAAGCAGGCGCAGCGGGTCTGGGCGCTCGACCGGGGTGCCCGCACCATGCGCTGGACGTTCGACCCGCTGGTGGGCCGCAACGCCCGCTTCAACCTGGTGAAGCTGGGCGGCACGGGCACCGAGTACCTGGTGGACTTCTACGGCCCGATGACCGACGGGCTGAACGACGGCGACGAGAGCGACCGCCTCACCGTCACCTGGGACCTGACCGCCGGGGACCGTACCCCCAGGGAGACGGAGACCGCGCGGACGGCGGAGCCCGCCGGTACGCCCGTCGTCCTCGCCACCGCCCCCGACGGCGCGCCGCTCGCCGTACGCGCCGGGGAGACCGTCCGCTGCCGGGTCCCCGACGACGTCGTGGAGCTGCGCGCCGCCGACCCCGCGCTCGCGCTGCGCTGGCGCCACGCCGTACGCGCGGTCTTCACGCGGGCGTTCGCCGACGGGTACACCGCCACCTCGATGTCCCGCGACGGCTGGTACACCCTCACCCCCGCCGCCCCGCACCCCGCGCACACCCCGCCCGCCCCGCAGAACCAGGAAGGCAGCCCGGCATGAAGCTGGACCGCGTCGAACTCGTCCACGTCGCCATCCCCCTGGTCACGCCGTTCCGTACCTCCTTCGGAACGATGACCACGAAGGACACCTTCCTGCTGCACGTCGTCACCGACGAGGCGGAGGGCTGGTCGGAGTTCGCCGCCGACCCCGAGCCGCTGTACTGCTCCGAGTACGTCTCCGGCGCCGAGACCGTGATCCGCGACTTCCTGCTGCCCCGGGTCACCGCCCGGCCGGAGCTGACGACGGCCGCCCTCGCCCCCGCCATGGCGAAGGTCAAGGGCCACGAGCTGGCGAAGGCCGCCCTGGAGACGGCCGTGCTCGACGCCGAGCTGCGGGCCCACGGAATGTCCCTCGCCACCTACCTCGGCGCCGTCCGCGACCGGGTGCCCGCCGGGGTGTCCGTCGGCATCAAGGACTCCGTCCCCGCCCTCCTGGACGACGTGGCGGGCTACCTCGCCGAGGGGTACGTCCGGATCAAGCTGAAGATCGAACCCGGCTGGGACGTCGAGCCCGTCCGCGCGGTCCGGGAACGCTTCGGCGACGCGCTGCCGCTCCAGGTGGACGCCAACACCGCCTACACCCTGGCCGACGCCGAACACCTGCGCCGCCTGGACGAGTTCGGCCTGCTGCTCATCGAGGAGCCGCTGGAGGAGAACAACCTCCACGCCCACGCCCTCCTCCAGCGCCGCATCGCCACCCCCGTCTGCCTCGACGAGTCGCTGCACAACGCCCGCGACACGGCCTCCGCCATCGCCATGGACGCCTGCCGGGTCGTCAACATCAAGCCCGCCCGGGTCGGCGGCTACCTGGAGGCCCGCCGCCTGCACGACGTCGCCGCCGCGCACGGCGTGCCCGCCTGGTGCGGCGGCATGCTGGAGACCGGCATCGGCCGCGCCCCCAACCTGGCCCTCGCCGCCCTCCCCGGCTTCACCCTCCCCGGCGACACCTCCGCGTCCAGCCGCTACTTCGCCGAGGACATCACCGAGCCGTTCGTCCTCCAGGACGGCCACCTCCCGGTCCCCACCACCCCCGGCATCGGCATCGCCCCGCTCCCCGACGCCCTGCGCCGCTTCACGACGGCACGACGGGACCTGTACGGAGGCAGCGCCGGGCGGTGAGCCGTACGGCTCCGTACCCGACCGTGCCGGGGCCCGCGTCCGCGCGACGCGGGCCCCGGCACCCCGCACCCCGCACCCCGCACCAACCACCGGCCACCGGCCACCGGCCACCGGCCACCGGCCACCGGCACAGCCTGATACATAACCGCTGGTCAGAGCCGCGCATGGGGTGCATGCATGGATGCATCGGACGGCATGGGCAAGATGCTGGCCGACGCCCCGTCGCGGCGTGCAGAGTGATGCCACGGCCGCCGGAGCGGACCGTTCCCCTCTCGGTCCACGCCCCCTCGGGGGCTGCTTCCGCCTACGCCCTTCCACCGCCGGTCCGGCCGGCCGGTCCACGGGCGGGGCACCCGCTCCGGCGGCTCCGCATCCATCCTGTTCGGACAAGGAGTCACGCATGTCCTCGACCACCGTACGTACGAAGGCCGTCCGCCTGGCCGCCGCCGTCGTCGCCCTGGCGTCGCTCACCGGCGCGGGTCTGTTCTCGGGCGCCGCGACCGCCGGAGCGGCCGTCGCTCCCGTCTCCGCGTCCGCCGCCCGCACCGGGACGGCGCCGGTCGCCTGGCCCGCCGTGAAGTCGGGTGCCCGGGGCGCGACGGTCACCGCGCTCCAGCACCTGCTGGTCGCCAAGGGCCACTCGCTGACCGTGGACGGGGAGTTCGGACCGGCCACCGTCAAAGCCGTCAAGGCGTTCCAGAAGGCCCAGCGGCTGACCGCCGACGGCATCGTCGGCCCCGCCACCTGGAACAAGCTGGTGCCGACCCTGCGCGAGGGCGGGCGGGGTCCGGCGGTGAAGGCCGCGCAGACCCTGCTGAAGGCGCGCGGCCGGGCCGTGGCCGTCGACGGCACCTACGCGGCGGCCGTCACGGCGAAGGTCAAGGAGTTCCAGAAGGCGAAGGGCCTCACCGCCGACGGGGTCGTCGGCCCGCGGACCTGGGCCGCTCTCCTGGACCCCGGTACGAGCGCCCCCTCCGGCAACCGGGCCGCCCTCGCCCGGCAGATCCTCGACACCCGGGGCATCACCCTGGCCACCGTCCACCCCGGCGGAACCCACGCCGGGTCGACCGCGAAGCAGAACATCGTCGACACCGCGAACGGGAAGAACGCCCTCACCAGCCCGTGGGGCGACACCCCCGGCCGGAGGGTCCCGCTCGACACCCGGATGCTGAACGGGCTGCTCAAGCTCTCCACCCAGTACGCGTTCCGGATCTCCGTGTCCGAGATCGTCGGCGGCGACCACAGCGGGAACTCCCGGCACTACGCCGGTCTCTCCGTCGACATCAGCCACATCGACGGACGCCACGTCGGCGACAGGGCCCCGCACAAGAACCTGATGGCGGCCTGCCGCAAGCTCGGCGCGACGGAGGTCCTCGGCCCCGGCGACGCGGGCCACGCCCGCCACGTGCACTGCGCCTGGCCCCGCTGACCCCACCCGGCACACCGAAGCCCGGCGCACCGAAGCCCGGCACACCGAAGCCCGGACCGGAGAACTCCCGGTCCGGGCTTCGGCGCTGGTCCGGGCGACTCGGACGAGCCGCCACCGCACGGGCGACGCGGGTCAGTTGTCGCCGGAGTGGGACGGCCCGAAGAACTCGATCTCCGCGATGGCGACCTGCTTCTTCGGGGAGGTGTGGTAGGCGGACTGGAGGGTGAAGCGGACCTTGGTGACGTCGTCGTAGCGGAAGTTGCGGGTCTGGCCGCCCGCGCCGTCGTCCAGGGTGAGCCGGCTCTGCGTGGTCTCGCCGCCGGCCCGGGTGACGGTGACGTCGATGAGGTGCGGGAGCGCCTGCTCGGTGTTCTTGTCGGCGTGGGGGGAGACGCCCGGGGTGACCATCACGTTCAGCAGCTTGGTCGGGGAGTCGAAGGTCGCCTCGATCCACTGCCCCTGGCCCGACTCGGAGACCCCCGGGCCCCACCAGGTGTTGTTGATCTTGTCGAAGGAGGAGTCGGGCTTGTGGCCCGGGTAGGACCGGGACGCGGTGACGCGGTCCGGGGAGAGAGGGGCGCGCTTGGCGAAGTGGTCGCGGGTCGCCTGGACGCCGTCGGGGATGTGGACGACCGCCACGATCACCAGGGTCAGCACGAGCGCCGCCCCGACCCACCTCAGGACGCGGTCGAAGGTGCGGCGCACCCGGGGCCGGTCACCGGCCCACGGGGTCTCCCGGTTGCTGGAGTCGAACAGCCTGCGCCACCACGGCAGTCGGCGGCCCGGCGCGTGCTGGTCGCCCGCCATGGGCATCGCGCACCGGGTGCAGTAGTGCCGGTCGGGCCGGTTGCGGGTGCTGCACCAGGGGCAGGGCGTGCCCCCGTCGAAGCCGAGCTGCTCACCCGGGGCCTGTACGGACTGGGGGCGCTGGGGCGCCGGCAGGCCGGGCAGGACCGGGGCGACGGACGGGGCCGCAGCGGGGCCGGGGTCGGCGACCGGGACGATGAGCCGCCGGGCGCGGTCCGACATGCCCCCGTCGTCGGCGCCCCGGCCGGTCTCCTGGGCCGCACCCCGACCGGCCCCCTCCGAAGGCCAGTCGTCCGCCGCGTCGGCCGCACCCCGACCGGCCCTCTCCGACGGCCAGTCGTCCGCCGCACCGGCCGCACCCCGACCGGCCCTCTCCGACGGCCAGTCGTCCGCCGCACCGGCCGCACCCCGACCGGCCCTCTCCGACGGCCAGTCGTCCGCCGCGTCGGCCGCGCCTCCGTCGGCGGTGCGGGCCGCCATCTGGGCCGCCCAGTCGTCCGTCACCCCGGGGACCTCCTGGGTGTCGGGCTCGTCGCGGTCGTCGTACGCGCCCCGGCCGGAGGTCCGGGCGCGCTCCGCCGGGGCGGCGCGCCCGTCGTCGGACGCCTCCTCGTACGCACCGTCCTGCCGGGTGCCGCCCCGGGCGAGGGGGCCGCCGTCCATCGGCTGCCGCTGCTGCCGGGGCAGTCCCGCGCCGCCGCCGGGCCGGGCGAAGGCGTCCCAGCCGGGGTCGGCGGGCGCCGGGCCGTCGGACGCGGTCGGCCGGTCGGCGGACGGGGGCGGAGTCGCGGGCCCGGCGGGCGCCGCCTCCCGCGACGGTGCTTCGGCGCCCGTTCCCTGGGCGCGGGCGGTGCTCGCGGCGGCGGCCGGGGCCCCGCGGTCGGCCCAGCTCAGTACGGCCCCGCACGCGTCGCAGAACGACTGGCCCGGTTCCGCGCGGGTGCCGCATTCGGCGCAGTTCTGCGTGGTCATCTCTCCGAGGTCCTTTCGGACGGATCGCCGGCGGTCACCTGGACCGTGTACGGCATGTGGGCGGGCCGGGCGGCGGCCACGATGCCGTCCAGGCGGTAGTGGTCCGCCTCGGTCGGCTCGGGCAGCCTCAGGTGTACGTGCAGATGGGGGCGCGGGACACCGGGGATCGGGCCGAGCGGGCGGGCGGTCCAGTCGGCCGCCCCGCTCTCGCTGATCTCCGGTGCGACGCCGAAGGCGAGCCGGACCGTCTCGGCCAGGCCGCGCCGGGTGCCGCGGATGCGGTGGAGGTACGCGGCGGTCGCCACCGCGGTGCGCAGCAGCGCCTCGGGCTCGGTGCCGTCGGTCTCCGCGCCGACCCAGGCGGTGAGCCACCGGACGAAGTCCACGGGCGCCAGCGAGGGCCGGAAGTACGCGTCGACGCAGTCCAGTGCGGTGTGGATGGGCGCGATCGCCTCGTCGAGCCCGGCGACGAAGCGCAGGGCGAGGTCGTCGTCGGCGAAGACGGCGGGCAGCATCGCGCCGATCGGCGCCGACGAACCGAGTCCGTCGATGGAGCCTCTCATCCGCGGCTCCCGCCCGTGCGGTCGCCGTCCGCCGTGTCCCCGATCACCCGGACGCGGTGGTCGTAGGAGAACACCAGGGACGGCGGCGACAGGTCGATGCGGTTGGTCGCCTCGCCGCGCTTTCCGGTCAGCGGGTCGGCGGGGTAGAGCACGACCTCGTCCACCAGCTCGACGCCGGGGATCCGCTGGAGCACCGCGAAGGCCTCACCGGCCTGCACGGGCCGTCCGAACGGCCAGCCCTTGCCGTCCGCGCCGCCGGTCAGCGGGTCGAGGTGCTGGTAGAGGGCATCGTGGACCCGGCGGCGCACCAGGTCGGTGTCGACGCCGCGGAAGGCGTGCACGGTGGCGACGACGGTGACGCCCTGGTAGAACGGCGGGCCGACGGCCAACCGGGTGCCGATCAGCCGCCGTTCGTCGAGGTGGCGGGTGATGCGTTCCAACAGCGCGTCCCCGGGGACCAGTTGCTCGAAGCGGAGGCGTCCGCCCGGGTCCGGCACGGCCTGCGGGACCACCAACACCCGTACCGCGTAGGCGCCGTACTCGCTCTCCTCGCCCTCCAGGCAGGTGATGCGCGCGGTCTCGGGGGCGGCCCGGCGGGCCAGCTCCTCGTAGTCGCGCAGGGTGACCGCACGCTCCTGGGCGCGCAGGGTGATGGGGGCGCGGACCTTCGCCTCCTCGACGGTCTCGCCGTCCACGCCGCCGCGTGCGGCCTCGCGGTTGACGACCTCGGAGACGTACGGGATGGAGGTGCGCAGCACCTGGACCGCGCCGCGCGCCACGTTGCCGGCCCGGCCGCCGCCGGTGCGGTAGCGGTGGGCGCGGACGGGCGAGCCCTTGGGCGCGGCCATCCCGTACCGGCGCAGGGTGCCGTCGGGTTCGCGCACCGCGGGTCCGAAGGCGATCTCGCCGGTGGCGGCGTCCACGGTGACATGGCGGTCGTACGGGCCGGAGGCCGCGAAGTGCGGGACGACCTCCCAGTCCGCCCAGCCCTCGTGCTCGGCGGTCTGGAGCAGCACCGGCGGGGTGTCTCCGACCACCGGCGCGTGCGCGAGCCGCAGCCGCTGGCCGGGCAGCCCGGTGGACTCGCCGAGCGCCTCGTCGTAGACCGTCTCGGCGTGCACGACGGGGGCGGTGCCGCCGATGGTGAAGCCCTCGGCGGACCGGACGGTGGGCGAGGTGGTGTAGAAGGGCTGGCCGGGGAGGGGTTCGGTGACCCGGCACCGCAGCCACCCGGCCTCCTGGCCCGCGTTGCGGGACAGCACGTGCCCGGCGGGGACGTGCAGGACCACCTCGCCGGGCCGGTTGAGACCGCCGGTGCCGTCCCGGTCGACCTCGCAGGGCTGCCAGCCGTCCTCGGTCCACGCCTCCCACACCAGGGGCGGCTGCCGGGGGTCCACGCCTACGCCGTCGACCCGGCTGTCCAGCTCCAGGGCGACCGCGCAGTGCGGCACGGCGCTGGTCAGGCCCAGCAGCATGCAGTCGCCCGGCGAGGGCGACTCGGAGAAGCAGAGCACGTCCTTCTCGTCGTCGGCGAGGTCGTGCGTGCGGTCCAGGGCGGCCTCACCCCGCCGCTGCACCAGCAGATGGCTCAGCGCGGCGCTCCAGACGGTGAGTTCGCGCTCGGTGGCGAACACGACCGCCTCCTCGTCGCCGGTGCGCGAGGTGGACACCTCGGTGCCGAGGGGTACGGTCACCGGCTCCTCCTGCGGCGCGGAGAGCCAGAACGTCACGTCCGTACGGGCGGCGGAGGGCGGGAAGAGCGTGATGCCGACCAGGTCCAGGAAGGCCAGGTGGTTCTTCTCCGGTACCCGGTTGAGCCGGTAGACGACCTCGTCGGCCATGTGCGCGACCGTCTCGACGAGGGTGATGCCCGGGTCGGAGACGTTGTGGTCGGTCCACTCCGGGGCGCGCTGCTGGATGTAGCGCTTGGCGTCGTCGACGAACTGCTGGAAGCGGCGGTCGTCGAGGTTCGGGGAGGGGAGGGCCATCAACGGTCGCTTTCAGGAGAGTTGTCCGGGTGGGGGCCGGTGTCGGGCTCGTCGTGGGACGGGATGACGTAGAACGGGAAGACGAGGCTGCGGGGGTTGTTGGTGCCGCGGATCGAGTAGCGGACGTCGATGTAGAGGACGGACTGGTCGCCGCCCACGGTGACGTCGACGTCGTCGACCTCGATGCGTGGTTCCCAGCGGTCGAGGCTGGCGTACACCTCGTGCTGGATGCGGCCGGCGGTCTGCTCGTTGACCGGCGCGAACACCAGGTCCTGGATGGCGCATCCGAAGTCCGGCCGCATCGGCCGCTCCCCGGGTGCCGTCGACAGGACCAGCCGGATCGCCTCCTCGACCTCCCGTTCCCCGCTGACCAGGGCGATCCCGCCGGTGGGCCCGATGCGCAGGGGAAAGGACCAGCCGGATCCGACGAACTGCTCGGCCATCAGGCCTGCTCCTGCCTTCCGTTGGGGTCTTGGTGGGGGTTCACGCTCATATCACCGGCATTCCGTTGGCCAGGAACGCGGGGGACGTGACCAGCACGGTGGGGGCCTTGATGGTGGTGTTGACGGCCGAGGTGACCTGCACGGTTCCGCCGCCGGTCAGCATCGCGGCGCCCGCGGCGCTCATGTTCAGGACACCGACCGAGTTCAGCCCCAGCTCACCCGCCGCCCTGACGTTGACCGCGCCGCCGCCGCTGATGCTGAGCGGCCCGCCGCTCTTGATGGTCAGGGCGCGCCGCGCGCTGAGCGTCAGATCCGTGCCCGCCTCCACCGACACCGACCGGCTGCCCTTGATCTTCACCGTGCCCTTGCTGTCCACGACGATCTCGGTGTTGGTCCGGTCCAGGTGGATGATCAGCTGCTGGTCCCCGGACGCGAGCCGGACGCCCTGCTTGCGGCCTCCGGTCTTCTGGCTGAGCAGGTCCATGCGGTTGCCGTCCCGGTCGGAGACGGTGTGCCGGGCCGCCTTCCGCCGGGTGGCGTCGTGCAGCGGCACGTCCTTGACGGGGGTGGGCACGTCCTTGCCGTTGTAGAGCCCGCCGATCACGAACGGGTGGTCCAGGGCGCCCCGGTCGAACCCGACGAGCACCTCGTCGTTGACGTCCAGCGGGAAGATGCCCCCACCGGCGAGGCCGCCCATCTGCACGGTACGCGTCCAGTCGCTGACGTAGGTGTCGTCCAGCCACGGGAACCGCAGCTTGACGCGCCCCTGCTTCAACGGGTCGTTCACGTCGGTGACCAGGGCGTTGGCCACACTGGGCAGCCGGGGCGCGGTCTCCGTGCCGCCGGAGGTGAGCCCGTACAGCGAACGCCACTGGCGCCCGCTGACCGTCACCCAGGTCTCGTAGTGCCGGCCGCCGCCGAAGTGGTGCCGCACCGACGTGGCGGTGTACTTGCCCTCGAAGGGCTTGCCCACGTCGGACAGGGCCACCGGAATGCCCGGCCGCAGCTTCGGGTTGCCGCGCGCCACGACCTCCACCTCGGCGAAGGAGGCGGTGATGTCGTCGGCGAGCGCCTCGGCGGCGAACTTCACCTCGGCCTGCTTGTCGTACGGGGTCCCGGTGTCGACCAGCGGGGCCGTGCCGAACTTCCCGGCGACCGCGCCCGGGGTGGTGCCGATCCCGATGCCCGGGTTGGAGACCGCCGGCGAGACCGCGGTGAGCTCCCGCTTCGTCGTGACGTCCCAGCCGCGCGCCTCGACCTTGCCGACCTGGTCGGCGGCGGTCACCGCGGCCCGCAGCCGCAGGATGTCGTGACCGGCCTGGAGCACGAAGGGGCTCTTGTCCCCGTCGGTGCTCGGCGAGGGTGCGCCGGAGGACGGCTTGGGCGACACGAACTGGAACATGCCCTTCGCGTCGACGGACATCACCATCTCGTTCTCGTCGGCGAGCCGCGCGAGGAAGTCCCAGTCGGTGACGTTGGACTGGCTGATGAACTCGTACACCGTCTTCGTCGACTGGATCTTCCCGATGGGCACGCCGTCCTGGGCGACCAGCTTCCGGGCGATGTCGGACGCGGTCTGGTTGCGGAAGGCGGTGACCCGGCGCCGGCGCAGCAGGCGGTGCCCGAGGTCGTAGCCCCGGACGACGGCGAAGGTGCCGGTGCCGTCGTAGTCGACCTCCAGGCCGGTGACCTCACCGGTCAGCAGCGGGTCGCCGGCCCCTTGCCCGTTGGCGATCGGCGTGATGACGACACTGGTGCCGAAGGTGACCCCGAGCTTGCCGAGGATCGTCCGGTACGGGTCCCGGAAGGTGAGCCGGAACGCGGCCGGAACGCCCATCCCCTGGTCCACATGGCTCTCGACCAGCGAGTCGGTGAGATCGGACGGCACCTTGGCGCCACCGATCCTGATGTCGACGACACTTGAGTACGCGGCGCGCACCATCAGCCACGCACCTCCTCTGCGGACGGCATGATCAGTTCGGTGCCCGGGGGCAGGAACCGGGGGTCGTCGATGTCGTTGACCTGCGCGATCGACCGCCAGGCCGCGGCGCTCCCGTACTCCCGCCAGGCCAGCGACTGCAAGGAGTCCCCCGCCACGACCCGGTGGACGCGCTGCGCGGTGAGCGCGCCCGACGTCGGGTTCTGGCCCCTGGTCTTGCTGGGGATCTCGGTCAGCTGCAACCGGGCGGTCGCCCGGATGGGGACGCCGGTGGTGCCGAACACCGTGTACGAGACGTCGACGGAGCTGATGTAGGCGGTGAACCGCACCGTCGAGAACGCCCCCCACTGGAAGACGACCCACGGCGGCGAGGGCTTCTTGGAACCGATGCTGCGCAGGGTCACCTCCACGCAGTCCAGCAGCGACTCCACCTTCTTCAGCACGGTGTTGTCGCTCGGCCGGCCGGAGGAGTCGAGGAAGATCTCCAGGTTCATCTGCATCGCCTCGACGCCCATGAACTCCGGCCTCGCACCGGTCCGTTCGATCTGCGCCGGGGTCGCCTTCCACAGCGCGCGACGGCTCAGCGACAGCTGCGCCGGGTTGAAGTCGAAGGAGAACGTCTCGATGATCCCGCCGGGAACCAGGCTGTCGCCCACCGGGGGTTCGTGGATCGCCAGGTTGGCGCGTACGAGGCTCTTGCCGGCGCCCTTGCTGCCCTTGGCCATGGTGTCGGCCGCCTCTCAGTTCGTGAATCCGTGGTGGACGATCTCCAGGACCTCGGTCGCCACGGCCGGGCTCGCGGGGTCGAGAGTGGGCCCGGTCCACCGCACCGGCAGCACGTCGATGAGACCCCAGCTGGCGACCTCCGAACCGTCCGCGCGCAGCGCCGCGATCTGCGCGGTGGGCCGGGTGATCCCGGTCTGCACGGACGAGATCCACTTGGCGACCTTCGCCGTCTCCGGGGTGAGGGGACGGGTCAGCCGGATCGTGGAGAAGGTGACCCGGGTCGGCAGCGCCCACACGAAGCCGTTGTTGCCGCCCTCCTGGCGGTGCTCGATCTCCACCTCGGACGACAGCCCCTCGCACCCGTTGAAGTAGCCGAGGCTCTCGCCGTCGATGCTGAGGGAGAACCAGATGGTGGAGCCCGGGTCTTGGCTGGAGGGCATCTCGGCGGACCTTTCTTCCTGTCGTCGTTCGTGCGGGTCGGGCGTGCGGGCCGGTCGTGCGGTTCGTCGGTCCTGGGCGGTCGTGCGGGGCGTGGGTCCTGGTCGGTCGTCGGTCGGTCGTCCGGGTCGTACGTACCGTTCGCAGGTCCGGCCCGTGGCGGTCAGCGGCGGGGGTCGCGGAGCTTTCCGATCCGCTCGCGGTCCAGCCGGAGCTCGGTGCGGATCAGCCGGGTGATCCGGCCGATGAGCAGGTGCGTGAGCTCGTCGAGCTGGAAGTCGGTGAGCGCCTTGGGGTCGAACGCGCCCTCGGTGACCTCCGTGTACTCCGGTGGGAGCACGGGCGGCGGAGGCCCGGCCTGGGAGTACGGCGGCAAAGGGCCCGCCGGGGTGTACGGGGGCGGTGGCCCGGCCGGGCGGTCGGGCGGCGCGGAGTGCGTGAGGTGGCCGGCGACCGTGGCCGCGGCGGAGGCCGCGAGGCTGCCGATCGCGGACCGGCCCGGGCGGGCCACGTGGCCGGGAGTGTTCCCGGCGGTCTTGGAGTGCCGCCCCCAGAGCCGCTGGACGACCGGCATCGGCGACGCCGCCGCGCCCGCGGGAGCGGCGGGAGCCGAGAGCGGTGCCACGGCCGCGGCGGAACCACCGTCCGCCGACCGGGCCGGGGCCGTCCCCGGTCGGCGCAGCGGCACCGCCGTCGCGGGAGCCGCGACGCTGCGCTGGAGCGCGGTCGGCGCGGTCGGCGCCGGGGTCGGGGTCGGGGTCGGCATGGGTATCGGCGTCGGCGTCGGGGACGCAGACGACGGAGACGACAGAGGCCCGGTCGGCAGCGGCGGCTGTACGGAGCCGGGCGCGGCCACCGGAAGGGGCAGCGGCGCCAACGGGGCCTGAGGCTGGCGAAGTTGGGCCCGCTGGATGGAGGACTGCGGCACCGGGGGCCGCGACGCAGGCGGCTGCGGAGTCCGGAGCCGCGGGATTCCGGACTGCGCAGTCCGGATCGGCGCAGTCCGGACCTGCGGCGTCCGGACCTGCGGCGTCCCGGACTGCTGCTGCGCCGGTGACCGCTGCACGGAGGGAAGCGGCGGGACCGGCGGGAGGGCGCGGGCGACCGGCGCCGGAGCCGGATCCGTACGCGGGGTCGGCGCCCGGTCCGTACGCCCCGGCGGGTCTGCCTGCACGGGCCGCACGGGCCGTACGGACATCGGCGCGGCGTCGGCGGGCGCGGCGCTCACCGGTGCGCCGAGGGGCGAGCGTCGCGAAGTCGCCGGGGACGGGGCCGGGTTGGCACGCGCGGACGGGGCCGGACCCAGGGCCGGGTTGGCCGGGGCCCGTTGGACGGCGGGGGCCGGAGCGGAGGTGCGCACCGGCGGTGCCGAGGCGATCGGAGCACCCAGACCCGCGCGGGACGGCGTACGGGCGGCGCTTCCCCGCACGGGCGGTACGACGGAGGAATCGGCCGTCCGCCCGGCGGCCCGCTCCGGGCCTCCGGATCGGGCCGCCGCCCGCTGGACGGGGGCGCCTGGCTGAACGGAGTTGCTGACACGGGCAGTTGTGCCAGGGGCGGCGGCGGAAGGGGCGGGAGACGGGGCAGCCGACTCCCGTACCGGTCCGGCGCCGGTCGTCGGGGCAGGGCCGGGGGCCGGGGAAGGTCCCGTCGGCTGAGCGAGCCGAGCGGACTGCGTGGGAGGTACGGGCTGCTCGGGCTGTACGGGTCCGGGTGCCGGGGTGTTCGGCCGGGCGGCGGCGCGTTGCACGGGGGTCCCCGGGGCGGGCGAAGCCACCGGCGCCGCGCCGGACGCCGCCCCCGAAGGGGCACCGGACGGGGAGCCGGGGCCGCCGGGGGCGGTCGGCGTGGAACCGGACGCCGCTGCGGGCCCGGTGCGGGGGGAGGCCGCCGGTCCGCCGGCGGACCGCGCCCGCGAGGCGGGCTGCTGCCGGGCGGAGTCGGGGGCCCGCTGGACGACGGGCAGCGGAGCCGCGGCAGGCGCGACGGGCGCGGCCGGGGACGCCGGGGGCCGAGCGACTCCGGGCGGGGTCCCGGGCGACTGCGGGGAAGGCGCGCCCTGCGCGGGCTGCCCGCCCCGGGCCTCGCCCGGTACGGCCGCGGCACGCCGGACGGGAACGTCACCGGCCACCGCGCGCCGCACCGGAGCACCCTCCGTCACCGCGCGCTGCACGGGGACGTCACCGGGCTCCGGGCGCCGCACCGGAACACCACCGCGTGGCGCCCCCGCGTCGCCGCTCGCGGAAGGGGTCGGCGCGGCCGGAGGCCGGGCGGGACCGGAGCCCCCGCGGACCGGGGCCCCCACACCTCCGCGACGACCGGGACGCGCCGGAGCCGCCCCCACGGAGGGGCCTCCGCCGGGACGGGCAGGACCGAGGCCCCCCGCCGGGGTGTCCCCGAACGGCGCCTCGGACGCTGCGGGCACTGCGGACGCCTTCGGCACCGCGGGCGCCGGGCCCGTCGCGTCCCGGGTCGGCTGCACGGCCGACCGCTGCACCACCGACGGCCCGACCACCGACCGCTGCACGGCCGGACCGGAACCCGCAGGGCCGGAATCAACCGGACCAGGCCCCACGGGACCAGAGCCCACGGGACCAGGCCCCGCACTCGCCGGACCGGAGATGGCCGGACCAGGGCCCACGGGCCCCTGCGCCGTACCCGCCGGACCAGGGCCCGTCGGGCCGGAACCTCCGCCCGGAGCATCCCCCGCCGTACCCCCCTCACGCGGGACGGCCGCTCGCCCTGCCGGAGTGGCGGGCGGTTGGGCGCCGGTCGTGAGGGCCCCTCTCGTGGCAGCCCCGTTCGTGGGAGCACCGGTCGCCGGAGCGCCGCTCACCGCGCCCGCGCTCCGCCGCGCCACCGGGAGGGCCCGCCGCTGCACCGCGGCCCCGGGCTGCGCCCGGGTCAGGGCCGTCGGCCGGGGGGACGGTCCGGACGCGACCGGCGTCACCCGCAGCCCCGCACGCGGCGAGGACGCAACCGCCGGAGACCCGGGACCGGCCGGGGCCGAGCGCCGTACCGGCACCGGCGCCGGGGCAGGCGCCGCCACCGGGGCCGGACCGACGGCCACCGGGGCCGGACCGGCAACCGTCGCCGCGCCGCTCCGCGCCGCCCCAGCTCCAACCCCAGCACCAGCACCCGCACCCGCACCCGCACCCGGGCCGTGTACCGGCGAGGCGCTCCGCTGGACCGCCGGGCCCGGGGCAACCGCGAGCGGAGCCGCGGCCGGGGCGACGGACGCCGCCGGAGTCACAGCCGGAACCGCGACCGGAGCAGCCGACGCCGCCACAGCCGCAGGCGCCACCGCGGCCGGAACCGGCCGAGCGGTGCGCGCGCGGGGGGCGGCGGGGCCCGATGCGGACGCGGACTGTGCGGGCGTACCCGGGAAGCTCGCGGGCAGCGCCCGCAGCGGGACCGCCGGGGCGCGCTGCACCGTGGCGTCGTTGCCCGCCAACGGCAGTGCGCCCGCGCGGCGTTCGAGGCCGGGCACGGGCCGGGCCGAGACCGTGGGCGTACCGCCGCCGAGCACCGCGTTCGACCGGCCGTCCAGGACGGCGTGGGACGCGGTGCCCATGAACGACGGGTTCTGCCAGGTCGGCAGCCGGCCGCCGAAACCGGAGTCCGCGACCCCGGCCGGGCGAGTGGCCACAGCACGCTGGATCGGTGGCAGTCCGGTCCAGGACGCGGCGACCGGCACACGGCCGCCCGCAGGTTCCGCCGCCGCCGTCGCCGGTTCCGTCGCCGGCCCCCCGTCGACGCCGCCGTGCGCGGACCGCGCCGCACCCGCGGCGGGTGCGGACGCCGTACCCGTACCGGTACGCGCGCCCGTGCCCGTACCGCCCGTCCGCCCGGTCTTGAACCGCTCCAGGAAACCCACGGCTCAGCCCTCCGCGCCTGCGCGCGTCACGAAGGACGCGATCTGGTCGGTGTAGCGGCGGCGGTCCTGGTGTTCGAGGTCCAGGATCTGCTCCAGGCTCCAGTGGAAGTGGTAGGCGACGTACGCGATCTCCTCGTGCAGCCGGTCGTTCGCGTACGTCACGATTCCCCCAGGCGGCTCCCGCCGAGTTCGACCTCGAAGGGTTCGGAGCAGTGCGGGCACTCCACCGACGCGCGGGTGTGGCCCTCCGCGTTGATCTGGCGGTAGAAGTCCTGCAGGAAGGCCAGGTCGGAGGCGAACATGTTCTCCACGATGCCGTCGTGGATCATCGGCAGCGTGCCGAGCCGGGTGATCACCCGGCCCAGCAGCACCACCGACAGGAACGCCGGGTTCTCCTGGACGCGCACGTCGCGCAGCGGGACGAGTTCGTCGCGCGCCGTCGAGAGGCGCATGACCCCGTCCCGGTGGACGGTGCCCGACTCGTCGACGTAACCGCGCGGCAGCTGGAACGCGAACTCGGTGCGCAGCTCGTACCGTTGCTGCTGCGGCACCTGCTCCTGCCGCTGCGGCGGCTGCGGGAGCTGCGCGGCGGGCTGCGCGTCCGGTGCGGCGGTGGGCACGGGCTGCGCCGTCTCCGCACCGGACTCCTGGGCGGACGCGCCGGCCCTGGCGGCCGAACGACGCATTACTCGATGACCAGTTCTTCGAACACGATGGTGACGGTCTCGGTGAGCGCGGACGCCTCGCCGGCCTTCACCGTGCTCGCGTCGATCTTGCTGCACCAGGCGTTGCGCAGGTGGTAGCGCTTCACCGGGTTGTTCTGGAAGTCCATCATGATGATGGAGGCGTTCTTGCGGGCCGTGGTCATCTGGCCGGAGATCGACTGGTTGATCCACTGGGTGAACGAAGCCGACTGGGTCATACCGCGGATGACCGTGCAGGTGCCGTTCTTCTTCACACCCGGCATGTTCTTGACCACGTTCTGGCCGTTGGGGGTGTTCTGCTGGTAGGTGATGACGTCCTGCTCGATGCTCATGCCACTGACCTCGGCGAGGTACTCGACCATGACACCGTCGATCTGCAGGCCGAAATTGTGCGAGGTGAGGGCGTCACCCGGCTGGAGACTCATGTGTTCGCTGTCCTTGTGAAGGTCTGTGGGATGGCGCTACGGCGGTGAAGCGGACCAGGTCCGGTACGAACCCGGTCGGAGCCCGGGGCCCGGGTGGTGTCCGGCCGGTCGCGGCCGGACACCACCCGGATCGGCTGCTACTCCTCCAGCTCTCCGCTGCCGCTGGAGAACTGGGCCAGCCGGAAGATCACGAACTCGGCGGGCTTGACCGGCGCGATGCCGATCTCGCACACCACACGGCCGACGTCGACCGACTCCGGCGGGTTGGTCTCCTCGTCACACTTGACGTAGAAGGCCTCCTCGGGGCGCTGGCCGAAGAGGGCGCCGCTGCGCCACTCGTTGGTCAGGAACGCCGAGATGTTGCGCCGGATACGCGCCCACAGGGCGTGGTCGTTCGGCTCGAACACCACCCACTGGGTACCGAGGAGGATCGACTCCTCCAGGTAGTTGAAGTAGCGGCGGATGTTCAAGTAGCGCCAGGCCGGGTCCGAGGAGACGGTACGGGCGCCCCAGATGCGGATGCCACGACCGGGGAAGGCCCGGATGCAGTTGACGCCGATCGGGTTGAGCAGGTCCTGCTCCCCGCGGGTGATCTGGGTCTCCAGGTCCACCGCACCGCGCACGACCTCGTTGGCGGGAGCCTTGTGCACACCGCGCTCGGAGTCGTTGCGGGCCCAGATGCCGGCGACGTGACCGCTCGGCGGGACCAGCACCGACTGACCGACGGACGGGTCGAAGGACTTGATCCACGGGTAGTACAGGGCCGCGTACTTGGAGTCGTAACCGGCCGTCTCCTGGCGCCACACCCGGATCTGACGCGCGTTCAGACCGGGAGGCGGGTCGATGACCGCGACCCGGTCGCCCATCAGCTCGCAGTGCGCGATCAGGCCCAACTGGACGGCCTTGACGGCCTCCAGGTCGATCGCGCCGCGCTGGTAGGCGGCCATCAGGTCGGGCACCGCGACCATGGAGATCTCGTCGATGGCCTCCAGGCCGCCGAAGCCGGTGCGGTCCGCGGAGTCGCCCAGGTAGCGGGCGGGTCCGGGGTACGACTCGTCGGCGGGCACGGTCGCGGGGGCGGCGGCGGCCGGGGCCGCGAGGGCCACCGTCTGCGCGTCCGGCCGGACCAGCTGCCCGGCGGGCGCCGCCTCGGCCACGGTGATGAGCTTGGAGCGCTCCTTCACCTGCGTGACGACGTAGGTACGGCCGCCCTTCTTGGCGGACACGTCGAAGGTCTCGACGGCCTTGTCGCCGTCCTTGACCGTCAGCTTGAACCGGTCGGCCGGACTGTCGTCCTCCGGCAGCGTGACCTCGACGCTGAGCGCGCCGGTGGTGCCGGGCGCGATGGCCGCGACCGAGAACCCGCCGAGCGGCCGGAACTCACCGGCCTCCAGCGCGGCCGGGGCGGCGGGGGCCTTCACCGCGGCGCGGCCGGAGCCGGCCGGACCGTCGGAGGACGCGCCTTCGGCGGAGCCGCCCACGCGGACCACGTAGGCCGCGGAGCCGCCGTTGTTGAAGAAGCCGTAGACGGAGTGCGCCAGGTAGTACCCGTCGGTGAACTCACCGAACGACGCCACGTACTGGCTCCAGTTGGTGACCAGGGTCGGCTCGTTCAGTGGACCGCTCGGCGCGAGCCCCACGAAGGCGGCGACCGACGTGCCCACTCCCTCGATGGGGCGCGAGCCGCTGGCCACCTCCTCGACGTAGACGCCGGGCGACAGATAGGACGGCATGTTCTGCTCTCCTCGGGGTACGAGACAGGAACCACTGCCACTCTCGCCCGTGCGGGAGGACCGCCGAAACGTCCTCCGGGACCTGCTCGGGGGCACTGCCGGTGCCCTTGAGGGCAGCCGGTGACGTCGGCGCGCCGCAGGAGAGGTACCACCCCTCAGCCGCGCGACCGCACCCCACCTCCTCCGCTCCGGGCGAAAGCGGCGGCCGTGCCGACCGGTGAGCGGCAGGTCTCCGGCCGGAGCGGGCCCGGCAGAAGCTCCTGGGGGCCCGATTCTCTGCCTACCACCACCCGCCCCTCTCCCGTAAGGGCCTGACGGGCACACCCGGGGGCAGCGGGTCGCACTTCGGGGAAGACCGGGCGGCCGATCAGGCAGAACGTCGACCCGTGCGACCGGCCGCTCCTGCCCGCGATCACCTGCCCCGTCCCCGGACGCTGCCCTAGCGTGGCCGGGTGAGCCTATGGACCTCTCTCGAACCCGCGTCGGCCACGGTCGATCCCGGCAGCAGCACCACCGTACGACTCCGCCTGCGCAACAC
>NZ_JBHWYX010000024.1:0-113237 GCF_042728795.1 Streptomyces sp. NPDC060184 | reverse complement strand
ACGCCACCCGCCGCGTGTGCGGGGCGGGTGGCGTCGGGTGCGCGGGCAGGGGGTTGCGCGCGGGCGGGGGCTGCGCGCGGGCGGGGCCTGCGCGCGGGCCGGTGGCCGCGGGGCTCAGACGCGTACGCCCCGGTGCAGCGCGACCACGCCGCCGGTGAGATTGCGCCAGGCGACGCCCGACCAGCCGGCCTTCTGCAGCAGGGTCGCGAGCCCTGCCTGGTCGGGCCAGGCGCGGATGGACTCGGCGAGGTAGACGTACGCGTCCGGGTTGCTGCTCACCGCGGTGGCGAGGGGCGGCAGCGCCTTCATCAGGTACTCCAGGTACACCGTGCGGAACGGCGCCCAGGTGGGCTGGGAGAACTCGCAGATCACGACCCGGCCGCCGGGCTTGGTGACCCGGTGGAGCTCGCTCAGGGCGGCGGCGGTGTCCTGGATGTTGCGGAGCCCGAAGGAGATGGTGACCGCGTCGAAGGTCTCGTCCTTGAACGGGAGCTTCGTCCCGTCGCCCGCCGTGAACGGCATCCAGGGGTGGCGTTCCTTGCCCACCTTCAGCATGCCGATCGAGAAGTCGCAGGGCACGACGTAGGCACCGGCCTGCGCGAAGGGCTGCGACGAGGTGGCCGTACCGGCGGCCAGGTCCAGGATCTTCTGCCCCGGGCGCGCGTCGACCGCCTTGGCGACCTCCTTGCGCCAGAGCCGGGCCTGTCCGAGCGAGAGCACGTCGTTGGTCAGGTCGTACCGTCGCGCCACGTCGTCGAACATCGAGGCGACTTCGTGCGGCTGCTTTTCCAGGGATGCTCGGGTCACCCTCCCATTCAAGCAGCCCGCTCCCCGCGACCCGACGGCGGCGCTGCCCGGTCGCCGGACCTCCGTGCGCGACTGCCCGAAAACCTCGTGCGCGACCGCCCGGAACCTCGCGCGCGCAGCCCGGTGGCGCCGCGGGCGGCGCCCGGGAAACTCCCTGAAATTCGTCCTCAACCTTTCGGCCGCGAGAGCGCTCAAGAAGGGGTGAAGAACAGCAGAGGTGAAGAACGACAGAGACGAGGGGGAATGATGAGCACATCGCGAGGCCGGGATTCCGCGCCCGCTTCCGGCCGCACCCGCACACCGACGCAGGGCTTAGCGGCCCAGGGCTTCGAGGAGTTCGCGCGGGCCGGCCAGCGCGGGCTGTACCGCACGGCCTATCTCCTCTGCGGTGACGCGGAGACGGCCCGGGACCTGACCCAGACCACGCTGGCGAAGCTGTTCCAGCACTGGCGTCGGGTGGTCGCGGCCGAGCACCCGCACGCGTACGCCCGCACGGTCCTCACCCGCACCTATCTCGCGGAGCGGCGCCGCCGCCTCCGTGATCTGCTCGCCCACTCCCGTGCCGACCCGGCCCCGCCGCCCGTGGGGCCCGAGCTGACGGTGACGCTGCTCTCCGCACTGTCCGAACTGCCGCCGCGTGCACGGGCGATGGTCGTCCTGCGGTACTGGGAGGACCTGAGCGTCGAGACGGTCGCCCAGCTGATGCGGTGCAGCGAATCCACGGTCAAGAGCCAGTGCTCACGCTCGCTGGCCCGGCTGCGGACGCGGCTCGGCGACGCCCACCTCTATTCCCACCAGGCATGAGCCACACGACCACGAAGAGGAGTACGACCATGCTGACCGACCCCACGGACTTTGAACGCGAGACGAGCGCGGCGCTGCTCCGGGCCGCCATGGAGCACGCCTCCGAGCAGGCCCAGCCGCCGGGGGACCTGGTGGCCGGTGCGGTCGCCCAGGGACGCCGGCGCCGTGCCCGCGCCCAGATCGCGATGGGCGCCGGGGTGACCGCCGCGGTGGCGCTCGGGGTCTTCGCGGTGACGGCCCCCTGGTCGAGCGGTGCCCCGGCCCAGGCCACGGGCGTGGGCTCCGCCTCGGATTCCGTTCGGGATTCAGGCCGGGAGTCCAGCCCGGAGTCCGGTCCGGGCTCCGACCCCACTGACGCGTCCCGCACACCCGTGCATGTGGTGCCCTCGCCCGGCGAGTCCTCGATGGCGGACCTTCCGGCCGCCGAGCGGAAGCGTCAGCAGAGGTTCCAGCAGACCGCCGCGACCACCATCGACCACCTGCTCCCCGGCACCGGGACGATCCGGCCGGTGGACCTGCGGGTCAACCTGTACCAACTCGCCGACGGCTCCGAGGTCTTCCCGCTCACCTTCTCCGTGCGGCCCGCCGCAAAGGACGGGGACCACCACGCTCCGGCATGCGTGGACGACCCGGCGAAGCACTCCACCTGCCAAGAGGTCGAGTTGCCCGGTGGCATACACGCGACGGCCCGGACGGCGGCCATGAACTCCCTGGACACCACGGGCGTCAGCATCGAGTTCGGCTACGGCGGCAGTCTGGTCGAGGTCAGCGTGTCGCCGGACGACCTGCACGGTGCCTCGGCGCCGGTCACGGTGGAGCAGTTGACCGCGATCGCCGGTGACGCCGACTTCCTGCGGCTGGTGGCGTACGCCGACAGGAACCCGATGGAGGAGGAACAGACCACCGTCGTCGGCGGCTGACACGACCCGGAGCCGCCCCCGGGGACCGGGCCGTCAGCGCCGCCGGTGGACCATGCGTCCGCCGAGGACGGTGACGACGCAGCAGGCCGCGCCCACCCCGAGGAGGGTTTCCTCGTCGGGGGCGTCGAAGACAGCGAAGTCCGCGGCCCGGTTCTCGGCGTCGAGCGCCGGAGCCGCGAACACCTCGGCGGCCGTACGGCGCCGGGCGAGCGGGTCCAGCGAGGCCCGCGCAGCGGTCTCCTCGACCGGGGCCCCGCCGAGGAGCCGCAACCCCGACCGCTGCACCGCGTCCGCGACGGCCGGCCGGCCGAGCGGTCCCACGACGGCGACGGTGCCGTGGGCGAGCATCCGCTGCACCCCGCGCCGCGCACTCGCGCCCCACCGGCTCTCGTCCATGTCCACGCCGTCCAGCGCGGCCCCGGTCAGGGGCTCGGTGCCGAGGACGTCCGACTCCCGGGGGTCGGGGTGGTAGGCCCGTTCCAGCAGCGCGCTGCCCTGCCGCTGGACGAGCCCGGGCGTCAGCACTCCGGGCCAGCGGCGCACCCGGGCCGTCGGATGTCCGGCGGCGATTTCCTCGTACGGGCCGACGGCCGCGACGGCCCCGTCCCTGACGAGTACCGCGCCACCGGCGACCGCCCGCCGCCCGGGGCCGGGCAGCAGCAGATCGGCGGCGTGAATCGTCAGCACGGAGAGCACCTGGCCCGGAGGGGTCGGGGAGACGGAAGGAGGACGGAATGCCGGTGGCGGGACAGCCCTCAGTGGGCGTCGAGGAGCTTCAGCTCGGGGTGGGCGGTGCCGCCCTCGAGGGCGGTGGACGAGATGTGCGAGACGACACGGTCGTCGACCGGGTCCAGCGCCGGGTCCTCGTGGACCACCAAGTGCTCGTAGGTCGTGGCGCGCTGCGCGGGCACACGACCGGCCTTGCGGATCAGGTCGATGATCTCCAGGCGGTTGGAGCGGTGCTTGGCCCCGGCGGAGGAGACGACGTTCTCCTCCAGCATGATCGAGCCGAGGTCGTCCGCGCCGTAGTGCAGCGACAGCTGGCCGACCTCCTTGCCGGTGGTCAGCCAGGAGCCCTGGATGTGCGCGACGTTGTCCAGGAAGAGGCGCGCGATGGCGATCATGCGGAGGTACTCGAAGAGCGTCGCGTGCGTGCGGCCCTTCAGGTGGTTGTTCTCCGGCTGGTAGGTGTACGGGATGAAGGCGCGGAAGCCGCCCGTACGGTCCTGCACGTCACGGATCATGCGAAGGTGCTCGATGCGCTCGGCGTTGGTCTCGCCGGTGCCCATCAACATGGTGGAGGTGGACTCGACACCGAGGTTGTGCGCGATCTCCATGATCTCCAGCCAGCGCTCACCGGACTCCTTGAGGGGAGCGATGGCCTTGCGCGGGCGGGCGGGCAGGAGTTCGGCGCCGGCACCGGCGAAGGAGTCGAGACCGGCGGCGTGGATGCGCTGGATCGCCTCTTCGGCGGACACCTTGGAGATGCGGGCCATGTGCTCGATCTCGGAGGCGCCCAGCGAGTGGATCACCAGCTGCGGGAACGCCTTCTTGATGGCGGAGAAGTGCTCTTCGTAGTACTCCACGCCGTAGTCCGGGTGGTGGCCACCCTGGAACATGATCTGGGTGCCGCCCAGTTCGACGGTCTCCGCGCAGCGGCGCAGGATGTCGTCGAGGTCGCGGGACCAGCCCTTGGCGGTGTCCTTCGGCGCGGCGTAGAAGGCGCAGAACTTGCACGCCGTGACGCACACGTTGGTGTAGTTGATGTTGCGCTCGATGATGTACGTCGCGATGTGCTCCGTACCCGCGTAGCGGCGTCGGCGCACGGCGTCGGCCGCTGCTCCGAGCGCGTGCAGCGGGGCCGACCGGTACAGGTCGAGCGCCTCCTCCGCAGAGATCCGCCCGCCTTCGGCGGCGCGGTCGAGGATGGGCTGAAGGTCGGCCTTCTCGGTCACCGGGCTGTCACCTTTCGGCGGTGTTTCGACGGATCCACGGACCGAATCAGCCTACGCCAGCCCTTGCCGCGTTCAGCGGCCGGACCGGCTCAGCGTGCCGGTGGGAAGTCCGGCGGCTTCCTCGTACGACCGGTAGGCGAGGGTTCCGTCGTCGTTGAGGGTGAAGGTCAGCTCCGCTTCGGCCCCGGTGCAGAAGAGGCTCGCGGAGCTGTCGGCGACCGAGCGCTCATGGACCTTCAGCACCTTCTCGGTGCCGGAGGAGAGCGTCCCGATGCTCGAACAGGAGACCTGCGAATCGAGGAAGCGGATCGACTGGGTCATCCGGACGACGTCCTGGCCCTTCTTCCCCTCGGTGAAGACGGCGGTGAGGATGCCGTGCGAGGCACCCGAGCGTTCGAGGGTCGGCCCGGACCAGGTCCCCACGAACGCCTTGGGAAGGGCAGCGATCCCGTCGTCGCTCCCCCCGCCCCCACTCTCTCCGCCGTCGCTTCCTTCGCCGTCACCGGGATCGCCGCCGCCCGGAGCGGGCGGGGAGGAGGTACCGCCGGACGGGGTGCCCGAGCCGGTGCCGGTGGAGTCCCCCGTGGCCGGGTCCGTGGGGGCGGAGGGGGAGGTGGAGGGCGGCGAGGCGGCGCTGTCGGTGCTGCGCTTGTCGGCATCGCCGGAGCCGCCCCAGGGCATCAGGTCTCCGAGCATGCCCGACGTCAGGCCCACGACGGCGAGCGCGCCCGCGACGGCCAGCGCGACCGTACAGCTCACCCTCCGCCCGGGACGGGCCCCGGGACGTTGCTCGGGCAGTCTGTCGGCGCTCATGGAGACGGAGAAGCGCGGCCCGTGCGGGGAGAGGGGCGGCTCCGACGGGGAGCGGTCTCCGGACCGGTCGGCCGGCAGGGGGATCGGCGGCCCGAAGACCCCGAGACCACCCGCCGACCGGGGATCGGAAGGATGGGCGCCCGCATGCGCTCCCGCTTCGCCGCGTTCTTCGCCGCGCTCTTCGCCGCTGTCGTCGGGTGCCTCCGTCCGGTCCTCGACGCCTCGCCTGTCGGCGGGAGGTACGCCGAGCGAGGCGCTGCTGAAGGGGACGGGGCCCGACAGCACCGGACCCTCCTGGGGTTCGAGGTCGAGCAGCGCCACGGCGTCCCGGCTCACCTCGTGGACGAGTTCGGCAGGCAGCCAGCCCGCCGCCACCGAGGCCGCAGCACCGCCGGGGGTGAGAGCGCGGGCGAGGTCGGGCGGCGAGGGCCGGACGGCCGGGTCCTTCGCCAGGCAGGCGGCGACGAGGTCCCTCAGTTCGCCCCCCAGATCCCCGAGTTCGGGCTCCTCGTGGACCACCTTGTACAGGAGCACGGCGGAGGAGTCGCCGGGAAAGGGTGCCGAGCCGGTGGCCGCGTACGCGAGGACCGCGCCGAGCGAGAACACGTCGGCCGCTCCGGAGATGTCGCCGCCCCGGATCTGCTCGGGTGCCATGTAGCCCGGCGACCCCACGGAGACCCCGGTGGAGGTGAGCGAGACGGTGGCGCCGAGGGCCCTGGCGATGCCGAAGTCGATGAGCCGGGGCCCGTCGAGCGCGAGGAGGACGTTGGACGGCTTCACGTCGCGGTGGACGATGCCCTGCTGGTGCACGGCGCCCAGAGCCTCCGCGAGACCGCCGCCCAGCGCCCGCACCGCACGCTCGGGCAGTGCGCCGTGCCGGGTCACCGCCTGCGAGAGGGACGGCCCCGCCACGTACCCGGTCGCCACCCACGGCACTGGCGCGTCGGGGTCGGCGTCCAGGACCGGAGCGGTCCACCGGGCCCCGACGCGCTGCGCGGAGTCCACCTCACGCCGGAACCGGGCCCGGAACTGCTCGTCGAGGGCGAAGTGCGGGTGCACCACCTTGACCGCGACCGTGCGGCCTCCCGCGCTCCGCCCCAGGTAGACCCGTCCCATGCCGCCCGCGCCGAGTCTGCCGAGCAGCCGGTAGGCGCCGATGGTGCGCGGTTCGCCGGCTTCCAGCGGCTGCATGGCGACTCCCCCTGTGAAGCGACCGGACCTCGACCGAAGCGTAAGGGCTGCCCGTCGCCCGGTCACAGGGAAACTTTCCACCGATTCCCCGCCGGAAAGCATGCCCTTCCCCGGGTTACGGAATGCTGAATTCCGCTTTTCGCTCCCTCCCTCCCTCCCTCCCTCCCTCCCTCCCTCCTACCTGTAGGGACGGCGGAGACGACCTCACCCGCGTCAGGCACTCCCTGGGCCGGAGAGGAAGGCAAAGGGGTTACCGATGGACGGGGAAAAGATGAGCGGAAAGAGACGAGCCGGCAACAGCAGCGCGCGAAGACGTGGAAATGCAGGCATCAGCGAGGAGATCCCCCGGAAGGAATAGGAGGAGGGGGACGGGGATGACGCGGAGAGCGCATCGACAAGAAGGAATGAAGCCCTTTCGGTGCGCGCACCAAAGGCCCTTCGCCGCCCGGCCATTCCCCGCCGAGGGGCCGAAGCAACGACCCGCACGGGAGTACCGCGCGCCTCGCCGCCCTCTCCGGGGCACGGCAGCCCGCTTTCGCCTCGGGTATCCCCGGACCGCCCCGGAGAACAGGAGAACGGCGTCGGAGGATCGGGCGTTCGGGAAGAAAGCCGCGAAAGACAGCGAAGGCCGAGAAGCGAGAGAAAGGGGCGACGAGAGGGACACCCAGGGCTGCCCCGGGGTCAAGGCGAGGGCGGTGGAGGTGGCGGCGGGGCCGCCCGCGCGCATGCGTCGGAGCACGTACCGGCCGGGGCGTGTGCGCGGCGGCCGGTACGTGCTCGTCAAGACGGACGGGGCCACGGTCGCGGGGCCCGTCAGGCACCCATGCGCAGGGGCCCGGGCAGCGGGCGGCCGTACTGCGTGGGGTCGTACGGCCGTGGGGTCGTACGGTGTGGGGTCAGCCGCCGAGCAGCTCGACGCGCACGTCCTCCGGGTAGCCGGTGGTGCCACCGGTCCGCCGGGCGAACTCCTTCACGCCCGCGAGCTGGTCGGGCCCGAAGCGGAAGTCGAGGGTGGTGAAGTACTTCTCCAGCACCTCCGCGTCGAAGGCCTCCCAGCGCGCGGCCTGCTCGGCGACCTTGGTGACCTCTTCGAGGGACACGTCCCGCGAGGCCAGGAACGCCTTGTGCACCTTGTCGACGTACTCCGGCTCGGCGGCCAGGTAGTCCTTGCGGGCGGCCCAGACGGCGAAGACGAACGGCAGCCCGGTCCACTCCTTCCACATCTGACCGAGGTCGTGGACCTGGAGGCCGAGACGCGGGGCGTCGTGCAGGTTGGCGCGGAGGGCGGCGTCGCCGATCAGTACGGCGGCGTCCGCCTCCTGCATCATCGCGGCGAGGTCGGGCGGGCAGGTGTAGTAGTCGGGCTGCACTCCGTAACGCTCGGCGAGCAGCAGCTGAGCCAGCCGGACGGAGGTGCGGGAGGTCGAGCCGAGGGCCACCCGCGCCCGGTCGAGCTGCTCCAGGGGCACCTGCGAGACGATCACGCACGACATGACGGGGCCGTCGCAGCCGACAGCGATGTCGGGGAAGGCGACCAGGTCGTCGGCGTTGCGCAGGAACTCCACCAGGGTGATGGGGCCGATGTCCAGGTCACCCTTGACCAGCTGCTCGCTGAGCTTCTCCGGGGTGTCCTTCGACAGCTCCAGATCGAGCAGGGTCCCTGTCCGCGCCAGCCCCCAGTAGAGGGGAAGGCAGTTCAGGAACTGGATGTGGCCGACGCGGGGCCGGCTGCGGCGATGGCCGCCTTCGACGGGAGAGACGGTTGAATTGTCCACATCGCGAGGCTAGACCTGCGTCCGGGCGGCAGCATCACCGGGGCGATCGCGGGCGCCGTCACCGTGCGACCACCGGGGCGATCACGGGCGCCGTCACGGTGCGACCACCGGGGCGATCACGGCGTGGGCCCTCGTGCCGACGGCGCTCCCCCAGGCGCGTTCCGCTCTCCTTCGGCACACCCCTCCGCGCCACACTTCGCGCCCCCTCGCGCCCCTCGCCACCGCTCTCTACGCGCCCCCGTCGCACCCCCTCCGCACGGACCACCTCGGCCCGCCCCCGCACCCGCCCTCACACCCGCTTCCGCACCCGCCGCGCGATGCGCCGGTCACCTATCGGATCACCCAATCAAACATTCGAGTGAAGTGATCTTTCCCTCTACCGCTCCCCAGAGGCTGCGTGCTAGGCTCGCCCGCAAGTTGCAGTTTGGTTTCCCTTGCAGTACAAAGCCTGCGGATCATGTAACCCGCAGGCTTTTGTAGTTTTCAGACTTCTTTGCAGGTTCTGGAGCAGGGCAACCCTTTGGCCCAAGGAGGGCTTTATGGCTACCGGAACCGTCAAGTGGTTCAACGCTGAAAAGGGCTTCGGCTTCATCGCCCAGGACGGCGGCGGCCCGGATGTCTTCGTTCACTACTCCGCGATCAACGCGTCCGGGTTCCGCTCCCTCGAGGAGAACCAGGTCGTGAACTTCGACGTCACTCAGGGTCCGAAGGGCCCGCAGGCTGAGAACGTCACCCCGGTCTAGTTGCCCGGGTCGGCCGATCGCGGCCGGTAAGCAGTATCCAAGGAGCCCCGCCCTTTGCTTCGGCAAGGGACGGGGCTCCTGCCTTTGCCCCGGCAGCCCGCCCGCATCCGCATCCGCGCCCCCGCCTCCACGTCGCCATCCAGTTCCGCGCCGCCCTTGACCCTCACACCGTGTGAAGCCGTGCACTCGGAGACATCATGTTCACCATCGGAGATTTCGCCAGGTACGGACGGGTGTCGCCCCGCATGCTGCGCCACTACGACGCGATCGGGCTGCTGCGCCCGGACCGTACCGACCCGGCCAGTGGCTATCGCTTCTACGGCGCCGCCCAGCTCGCCCGTCTCAACCGCATCATCGCGCTCAAGGATCTCGGCTTCACGCTCCAGGAAGTCGGGAGCATCCTCGACGACGAGATCACCGCGCAGGAGCTGCGCGGGATGCTGCGGCTGCGGCGCGCAGAGCTGGAGGCGGCGATGGCAGCGGCGGCAGCACGGCTGAACCAGGTGGAGGCGCGACTCCGGTCGATCGAGAGTGAGGGACGCATGGACACCGAAGACGTCGTCATCAAGCAGGTTCCGGCGGTACGGGTCGCCGAACTGACCGGCACGGCCGCCGGGTTCCGGCCGCAGGACATCACCCCGGTGATCGTCCCCCTGTACGAGCGGCTGTTCCCGTTGCTGGCCGCGGCGGGGGTCACTCCCACCGGCCCGGGGGTCGCCCGGTACGAGGACGCCCCGGACGACAAGAACACCTCTGCGGGCGCGGTCCTCGTGCACGCCGGAGTGACGGTCTCCGCGCCGGTCGGGCCGGTCGGCGACAGCGGCGTCAGGGTGGTGGAGTTGCCCGCGTTCGAGGCGGCCACCCTCGTGCACCGGGGCTCGATGGACGCGGTTCTCTCCACCGAGCAGGTACTCGCCCGCTGGCTGGACAACAGCGGTTACCGGTCCGTCGGTTACACCCGGGAGGTCAACCTGGAGTGCCCCGAGGAGAAGGAGAAGTGGGTGACCGAGTTGCAGCAGGCGATCGTCAAGGCCTGACCCCGCACCCGTGACCCACCCCGGCCGGGGCCCATCCACACGCCCCGGCCGGGGCCCTCGCACACCCTCGGCCGACCCTGACCGGTCCCGAACCGACCCCCGAGCCGCCCCCGAACCGACCCTCGGCCCGCCCCGGCCGACCCTCGGCCCGCCCCGGCCGGCGTCCGGCAGCCCCCGGTCCGCTGGGCAAGGTTCCGCGATCGTTGTCGAAGCCTTGTGCAGAGCATCACGCAGTGCTGACGGGGTAGCCCGCGACAAGGCAGACTGTCGACAGCGGTATCAACGGTACGGATCGGTCCGGAAACGCCCTCACGTCATACCCGGGTGCTCCTCCGCGCCCCGGTGCCGGCGACCACGGCAGGGCCGAGCGGGGCGGAAGCAGGACAGGGGGCATCAATGGAGCGCGACGACGGGCCGGGCGGGCGCGTTCCGGAGCAGAGCGCCACGCACGGGCCGGTGTCCGCGGCCGAACCGTGCCCCGCTCCGGAATCCCGAGCCCCCGCCTTGCACTTCGCCGTCCTCGGGCCCGTACGTGTCCGGCTCGGCGAGACCCCGCTGGCCTCCGGTTCTCCGCAGCAGCGTGCCCTGTTGGCGGCGCTGCTCCTCCGGGACGGCCGTACCGCGACCGCCTCCGAGCTGATCGACGCCATCTGGGGCGAGGAGTCGCCGCCCCGGGCGTTGGCGGCGATCCGTACGTACGCCTCCCGGCTGCGCAAGGTGCTCGGGCAGGACGTGCTGGTCAGCGAGTCCGGCGGATACGCGATCCGGCTCCGTGGGGGTTCCCTCGACGTGCGTCGGGCCCAGGAGTCGGTGAGCGCGGCGGAGAAGGCGCGGGCGTCCGGCGACCGGGCGCGGGCCCGGGATCTGATCGCACAGGCCCTGGCCGCCTGGGACGGCGAGACGCTGGCCTCCGTACCCGGGCCGTACGCGGAGAACCAGCGCACCCGCCTGGAGGAGTGGCGCCTCCAGCTGACCGAGACCCGGCTCGATCTGGATCTGGAGCTGGGCCACCACGCGGAGGCGGTCTCCGAACTCACCGCGCTCACCGCCGCACATCCGCTGCGGGAGCGGCTGCGCGAGCTGCTGATGCTGGCGCTGTACCGCAGCGGCCGGCAGTCCGAGGCGCTCGCGGTGTACACGGACACCCGGCGCCTCCTCGCGGAGGAGCTGGGCGTCGATCCGTGCCCCGAGCTCTCCCGGCTCCAGCGGCGCATCCTGTCCGCGGACGACGAACTGGCCCGTCCCGTCGAGGAATCCGCGCCCGTGGCGCCGGCCGCCGTGCGTCCCGCCCAGCTTCCGGCCGCGGTCGCGGACTTCACCGGACGCGACTCCTTCGTGCGCGAGCTCGGTGACCGGCTGGCGACGGCCGAGGGTTCGGTGATGGCGGTGTCGGCGCTGGCGGGCATAGGGGGCGTCGGCAAGACCACGCTCGCCGTGCACGTCGCCCACCGGTCCCGGAACCACTTCCCGGACGGCCAGTTGTACGTGGACCTCCAGGGTGCGGAGGCCCGGGTCGCGGAGCCGGAGACCGTGCTCGGTGCGTTCCTGCGTGCGCTGGGTACCCCGGAGTCGGCGATTCCGGACTCGCTCGACGAACGGGCCGCGCTGTACCGGTCGGCGCTCGACGGCCGCCGGGTCCTGGTGCTGCTCGACAACGCCCACGACGCCGCACAGGTAAGGCCGTTGCTGCCCGGGACGCCCGGGTGCGCCGCCCTGGTGACGAGCCGGGTGCGGATGATCGACCTGGCCGGGGCGCATCTGGTGGACCTGGACGTGATGTCCCCGGCGGAGTCCTTGCAGCTCTTCACCCGGATCGTCGGTGAGGAACGGGTGGGCGCGGAGCGGGAGGCGGCCCTCGACGTGGTGGCCGCCTGCGGGTTCCTGCCGCTGGCGATCCGTATCGCCGCCTCGCGGCTGGCCTCGCGGCGCACCTGGACGGTGTCGGTGCTGGCGGCCAAGCTCGCCGACGAGCGGAGCAGGCTGGACGAGCTGCGGGCGGGCGATCTCGCGGTGAAGGCGACGTTCGAGCTGGGATACGGCCAGCTGGAGCCCGCCCAGGCCCGTGCCTTCCGTCTCCTCGGTCTGGCGGACGGCCCCGACGTGTCGCTGGCGGCTGCGGCGGCGCTCCTCGATCTGGAACCGCAGGTGGCCGAGGACATCCTGGAGTCGCTGGTCGACACCTCCCTGGTGGAGTCGGCCGCACCGGGGCGTTACCGGTACCACGATCTCGTCCGCCTCTACGCGCGTGCGTGCGCCGAGCGCGACGAGCATCCTCCCGAGGAGCGGGCGCGGGCGCTCTCCCGGCTGATCGACTTCTACCTCGCGACCGCCGCGGCCGTGTACGCGCTCGAGCGGCCGGGCGACCGGCTGGTGGACCATCTGGAGCCCACCAAACGGGCCGGGTTGGCCTTCGCCGACCGGGCCGCGGCGCTGGACTGGCTGTACGCGGAGGCGGCCACGATCCTCGCCTGCGCCCGCCAGTCCGCCGGGGCCGCCACCCTGCGGCGTGCGGTGGACCTGCTGTGGGCGGCGCTGGACCTCGGGGAGTCGGGGGCCAACGCGAAGGAGTACGAGACGACGGCGCTGGCGCTGCTGGGCGCGGCGTCGGGCTGCGGTGACCGCCGTGCGGAGGTGCGCGCGCTGGTCACCCTCGCCGATGTGCACCACGCCTCGGGCCGGTTCGACCAGGCCGAACGGGAGGCGGCCCGGATCATGGCGCTCGTCGACCCGGCGCTGGACCCGCTGCCGAAGTGCTGGGCGTCGAACGCGCTCGGGATCATGGCGCTCTACCAGAGCCGCCACGACGACGGCGAGACGTACTTCTCCCAGGCCATCGACGCGTTCCGGCTGGTCGGCGACCGGCCGGGCGAGGCGAGCGCGCTCTGCAACCTGTCCCGTATCCACCTGGCGACCGGCCGCACCGGCAGCGCGGTGGAGCTGGCGCAGCGGGGCACCGACATCTACGACGGCATGGGCCACGCCCTCCGCAGCGCCAACGGCCGCTATGCCCTGGGCATGGCGCTGACCACGAGCGAGTCGTTCGACGCTGCCACGGACCGGTTGCAGGAGGCTCTGGTGGTCTTCCGCGAGAGCCGGCAGCGGCTGTGGGTGGGGATGACGCTGTTCCGCCTCGCGGAGGTCGATCTCGCGGCCGGGCGCGCGGTGCAGGCCGCCGCCGAGGCCGAGCAGTCGCTGACCGCGCTGCGCGGGATCGGCGGCGACTGGCGGAAGGCCAACGTGCTCACCGTGCTGGGCCAGGCCCTGGTACGGATCGGCCAGTTCGGCCGGGCGCAGGTCTGCTGGCACGAGGCGCTCGGGATCTACGACGGGCTGGGCTCCCACGAGGCCGCGGACGTGCGCGCTCTGCTGGACCGGTTCGCGTCCGTGCTGCCCGCGTGACGTCCCGGCAGCGGACGTTCATCATTCGTTTATCGCGGACCGGCACTCTTCCTTCTAGTCGATCCGTCGCGTCGGGGGGCAGACGGGGCGACCGTGGGCCGTGGCACTAAGGTGAGCGGCTCTTGGCGGGGCCCGTACGGCAGTCGATTTCGGGGGAACTGCCGTACGGGCCTCGCCCACCCCATACGAAGAATCGCAGGGAGCGGAACATGGCGGACGCCGAGAAGGACTCCAAGCTCACCACCCAGGACATGCACGCCACCGGCACCGAGGTCACCGCCGAGGAGCTGACCACGCTGGACATGCACGCCACGGGAACCTCGAAGCTGCTGACCACGCAGGCCACGGGCGGTACGGCGACGACCGACGACATGCACGCCACGTCGGAGCCCGTCACCTGACAAACTTTTTTCATCACGGGGGCCCGGGGCTCGGGGGAGCCGCGGGGCACGGGGGAACGGCCGCGGTGGCGCGGAGGGGGAGCCACCGCGGCCGTCGTGCGTCCCGCGGCGGAACAGCGGCCACGAGCCCGGCGGGCACGAGCCGGACAGAGGCCACTGGCCAGGCGCGCACGAGCCGGAACGGGAGCCGGGAGCCCGGCGTACGGAAACGGGAAGAGGCCCGACGCGACCACGTCGCGTCGGGCCTCTCGGCGTCCTGCCGGTGGCGTCGTCCGTTCCGGCGTCAGCGGGCGAGCACCGCCGTGGCGGAGCAGCGGTACACCTCGTCCACCTTGGCCGGGGTAGCCATGGGCACCGTGAACTTCTTCGGGGCCATGCCGTCGGTGGCGTCTAGTTCGACCTTCTTGTGGGCCGTGTCGAGCAGGTTGCCCGCGGAGTCGAAGAACGTCACGGTGATCGCGACCTTGGCGGCGCCGTAGCTGGTCGGGGTGAGTTCGACCTGCGAGGAGGTCACCGCCTTGCGCGAACCGTCCGCCGGCTGGGCGCACTTGATCACCCGCACGGTCGGGGCGGAGTCGGCCGACGCCGTGTACGCGGTGGTCGGATCGTTCGTGGGCGTGCTGTATCCGGAGTTCGATCCGGAACTCCCGGAGCCCGAACCCGAGCCGTCGTCATCGTCGTCGTAGTCGTTGTTGCCGGTGCTGCTGTGGTAGCCGCCGTTGGACGACCTGGAGCTGGAGCAGCCGCCGCCGGAGCCGTGGCTCGACCCGCTGTGACCGTGGCCGTGGCTGGACTTGGAGAACCCGGTGAGTGAGAGCACCACCACCGCCAGGACCGCCGCCAGTTTGATCTGTTGCCGCATCATGGATGCAGCCCCCCTCGTGTCTCGTCTTCTTCTTCGCGACGCCTTCTCCCGGCGCCTTCTCCCGACGTTCGTTTCCGGACCAGCATCGGGGCGAAGGCCCCGTGCCGCGTCATGACCCTGTCATGGATTGGTCATGATGTGCCTCGCGGGGCCGAAAACCATGGGTCGGGCGGACCGAAAGTGGCGCACGGGACGGGACGGACCGGAAGTGACGTGCGGGACGGGACCTCCCGCACGGTGCGGGGCGGGGGTCGCGGCGTCGCTTCGAAGTCGCGGGGGCGGAAGGTCGGGCGTAGCGTCGAGCGCGAGAGCGTCACGCAGGTGTCCGCGCGTGCGCCGTCGGTTGGGTTCGCGCGCATGGCGCAGGAGGCTGACGATGATCCGCAACGTCCTCGGCTCCGTGGTCGCTCTCGCAGGAGCGGCGGCCGTCGTCCTGAGCCCCTTCCGTGACTGGTACGACGGCCGCCCCGGGCACGATTACCGTGTGCGGGACCTCTTCGAGGGGATCACCACCACCTCGTCGGCGGTGATGGTCTCCTTGTTCCTTCCCTTCCTGGTGGTGGCGGTGCTTGCCGTGGCCGGGGTCGCGCTCCGCTCGCGGCTCGTGGTGGCGCTCGGCGGGCTGGTCGCGCTCGGCTTCACCGTGCTGTGGATGGTCCGCCAGGGCCAGGCGACGGGGAGCCTGACGGTGGACCCGGACGGTTCCGGGCTCCAGTGGGGGGTGGCTCTCGCCCTGGGCGGCGGCCTCCTGCTGCTGATCGGGTCCCTGGTGATGTCGGGCCGCCGCCGACGCGGGCGCGGACGGGACGCGGGTACGGGCACCCCGGACTACGACGCCCGCACCGCGCCGTACCCCACCCCCGGCTACGAGCACCCCGACACCTGGCCGCCCACGCAGGAGCCGGGCCCGTCCGCGCAGACGAGCCCGTACCCCGAGCCGGAACCGGACCCGTACACCGGACCGGAGGACCCGCGCAGGCACGACGGCCCCTGACCCCTCGGGTGGGCGCCGCGCGCGGGCCCCGGAGCGGCCCGCGACGAGCGGCACCCGTCACTACCGCGCCCGGTTGTTCCCCGTCCCCGTGCCCTTCAGGGCGTCCAGCGCGTAGACGCACCGGTCCTTGCTGCAGGCGTAGACGACTCCGGCGCGAGCGACCGGGGAGCCGGTGATCTCGCCGCCGGTGGCGAGCTTCCAGCGCAGGGTGCCGCCCGCCGCGTCCAGGGTGTAGAGGACGTGGTCGGCGGAGCCGAAGTGCACGCGCCCGTCCGCGACGACGGGGCTGCCGACCACGTCGCCGCCGGCCGCGAACCGCCACTTCGGGGTGCCGGTCACCGCGTCGAGGGTGTAGAGCGCGCTGCCGCTGCCGACGTGCACGTTTCCGCCGGTGACCAGCACGGGTTCGACGGAGTGGCGGGCCTCCGTGGCGATGCGCCAGCGGTCCTTGCCGTTCGCGGCGTCGAGCGCGTAGACCGTACCGAGGTAGTCCGCGAGGTACACGCCTCCCCCGGTCACCGCCGGGCCGGGCGCGAACGCGGGCGGCGAGAGGAAGACGGCGGGCGCCTCGAAGTGCCAGCGCACATGGCCCGAGACGCTCTCCACGGCCAGCACCCGGGTGCCCGCCGCGACGTAGACGTTGCCGTCCGGCGCCGGGGTGACCCGGACCGGGACACCGCCGCAGGACGCCGCGTCGCCGACGGGGTACGACCAGCGCTCGGAGCCGGTACGGGCGTCGAGCGCGCGCAGCCGGGCGTCCTGCCAGACGTACGCGATCCCGTCGTGGAGCGCCGGGCCGGCCTCCGCCGTCTCGAAGTCGGTCTGGGCGCCGGCGATCTCCCACAGCTGCTCGCCGCCGCCCGCGTCCCACGCCTGGACGCCGCCTCCCCGGGTCCCGGTCAGGAGGGTGCCCCGGTCGGCCTTGAGGGAGTAGACCCAGGCGTCGGTCCGCCGCCGCCACCGTTCGGTGCCGCTCATGGCGTCCAGCGCGTAGAGGGAGGGGCCGTCGGAGGCGTGGATCGTCCCGCCGTCGACGGCCATCGCCCAGGCCACGTCCCGGGTCTTGAACTGGCGCCGGCCGTTGCCGATGTCGAGCGCGTGGATCTCGAAGGACGTGACGTAGAGCAGGCCGCCCGCGACGACCGGGGTGCCCCAGACGTCGTTGGACATGCGGAAGCGCCAGGGGCGCCAGCGGTCGGGCGCGGCGGGCGCCGCCTCGGGGGCGGTGGCCGGCGCCGGTACGGGCGCGGTGACCGGGGCCGGGAGCGCACCGGCGAGCCCGGCGGGCGGGCGGACCCACCCGGTGGCGGCGGCCGGGTGCGCGGCGGCGGCGCCCCGGATCTCGGCGGCGCGCGGTCCGGGCCCGATCGCGACCTTCGCGCCGATCAGACGGACCGGCCCGCCGTCGGTGGAGGGCGCCGCCGGTGCCGGGGGGCCTGCCGAGGGGCCGGGGCCCACGGGCAGCGCGGGCCGGGCGGGCGGCGGGGGAATCGGGGCGGTCTCGGGCAGCCGGTTGGTGTCCCAGTCGGCGGCCGGCGGGCGCGGGGGCGGCGGCGGGGCCACCACCTGGGCGGGGGCGGGCGCCATGGTGCGTCCGCCGCCGCGCCGCTGCTCGATCATCGCGGTGGCCCGGCCGGGCAGCCAGGCCGACGCGGTGCCGCTGTCGTCGCTGCCCGAGGCGAACAGGTGCGGGGCGAGCTGCGCCTGGAGGTCGGCGGGGCTGGGGCGGCGGGACGGGTCCATCTGCATGCAGGACTCGATCAGCGGGCGGAGTTCGTCCGGCAGCCCTTCGGTGTCGGGACCTTCGCGCAGCAGCATGAACACGGTCTCCACCGGGTTGGCGCCGTGGAAGGGCGCGTGGCCGGTGGCCGCGAAGACGAGGGTCGAGCCGAGCGAGAAGACGTCGCTCGCGCCGGTGACGCTGCGCGAGTCGCGGGCCTGCTCGGGCGACATGTAGGCGGGGGTGCCCACGGCGACGTTCGTCATGGTGAGGCGGGTGTTGGACACCCCGGAGGCGATGCCGAAGTCGATGACCCGGGGGCCGTCCTCCACGACGAGCACGTTGGACGGCTTCAGGTCGCGGTGGACGAGCCCGGCACCGTGGATGGACTGGAGGGCCTCGGCGATACCGGCGGCCAGCCAGCGGACGGCCTGGGTGGGCATGGGCCCGCACTCGTTCACTATCTCTTCGAGCGAGGGGGCGGGTACGTACGCGGTGGCCAGCCACGGCACGGCGGCGCGCGGGTCGGCGTCCACCACGGCGGCGGTGTAGAACCCGCTCACCGCGCGGGCGGCCTCCACCTCGCGGGTGAACCGGACGCGGAAGAGCTGGTCCTCGGCGAGCTCGGTGCGGACGGTTTTGATCGCGACGCGTCTGCCCGACGCCGAGCGCGCGAGATAGACGAGCCCCATGCCGCCGGCTCCGAGCCGTCCCAGCACCTCGAACGGGCCGATCCGTCTCGGGTCGTGCTGCGTCAGCTGCTCCACTTGCCTGCCACCTCCCCGTACGGGCCCTGGTCCCACGACCCTGCCCGCGAATTCCCGCCCCGTGCAGCGTCTCACCACCGGGCACCACCTGGCGGTGCGCACCCCGATTCTTCCTGGCGCGGCCCCCAGTTGCGAACCCGGGGGCGAATCGGGGTGTCACCAGCCCTGTCGGTGGCGGGAGGACGGGCTCCGCTGCTATGGGCCCGCTCCCGCGCAACCGCCGTACGGGCGACGGAAAGGCGTGCACGGAGCACGGGGTGTGGCCGAAGTGCGCTGGCGCGCACTCGCGTTGTTCGCGCGGTCCGTCCGGTGCGCGAGCGGGGGCGTGCGCAGAACCTCCGCGCACGCCCCCGGGTCAGGGGTCCCCGGCCACCGGCCCTCCGGTCGCGGGCCCCGGGCCACCGGCCCTCCGGTCGCGGTTCCCCGCTCTCGCGGGTTCCCGTACGTCCCGTCAGTACCGGCCGCTGAGCTGCGGGGTGGTCTCCGCTGCGGGCCCGCGATCCGCCTCGGCCTCCGGGTCGTGGCGGGCCAGCTTCTCGCCCTCGATGTCGACCTCGGGCAGGATGCGGTCGATCCAACGCGGCAGCGTCCAGGCGTGCTTGCCGAGGAGGGTGAGGACGGCGGGCACGATCGTCATGCGGACGACGAAGGCGTCCAGGGCGACGGCGACCGCGAGCGCGAAGCCCAGGGCCTTGATGATGGCCTCGTGCGAGCCGATGAAGCCGGCGAACACCGAGATCATGATGAGGGCGGCGGCCGTGACGACCTTCGCGCTGTGGCGGAAGCCGGTCTCGACCGCCATACGGGGATCGGCGCCGTGGACGTACGCCTCGCGCATCCGGGTCACCAGGAAGACCTGGTAGTCCATGGCGAGTCCGAAGACGATGCCGACCATCAGGATCGGCATCAGGCTCATGATCGGACCGGTCTGCTCCAGGCCGAACAGATCCTTCAGCCAGCCCCATTGGAAGACCGCGACGAGCGAGCCGAGCGAGGCGAGGACCGAGAGCAGGAAGCCGAGCGCCGCCTTGACCGGCACCAGGATCGAACGGAACACCAGGATCAGTACGAGGAAGGCGAGCCCGACGACGAGGACGAGGTAGGGCGCGATGGCGGCGCTGAACTTGTCCGAGACGTCGATGTTGAGCGCGGTGGTCCCGGTGACCATGGCGCGGGCGCCGTTCTCGGCCTGGGACTTCCCGGCCAGGGAGCGGATGTTCGCGACGAGGTCCTTGGTGGCGTCGGTGGTCGGTCCGCTGCCGGGGACGACGGTGATGATCGCGGTGTCGCCGGCCTGGTTGAAGGCGGCGGGCGACACGCCCTTCACGTCGGGCAGCGCGGCGATGGCCTTGCCGAGGGACGCGGCGGTGCCGGCCGCGGTGGCCGGGGTCCGGTCGTCGACGGTGACGATCAGGGGCCCGTTGAAGCCGGGGCCGAACGACTCGGAGAGCAGGTCGTACGCCTTGCGCTGGGTGGACGAGGGTGCCTTGGAACCGTCGTCCGGCAGCCCGAGCTTGAGGTCGGCCGCGGGCAGCGCGAGGGTGCCGAGGGCGACGACGGCGAGGACCAGGACCGCGGCGGGCCGGCGCATCACCAGGGCTATCCAGCGACGGCCGACCGTGGCCCTGGGGGCGCCGTTCACGGTCTTCACCGGGGCGGGCTCTCCACCGCGCTTCCGGGCGCGGCCGAGGACCCGCTCGCTGCCGAAGCTCAGCAGCGCGGGGACCAGGGTGATCGCGACCAGCACGGCGACGACGACGGCACCGGCGGCGGCGAGGCCCATCGCGGTGAGCAGCGGCAGATCGACCACGGAGAGCCCGGCGAGGGCGATGATCACGGTCACACCGGCGAAGACGACGGCGGAGCCCGCTGTCCCGTTGGCACGTGCGGCGGCCTCCTTCGCGTCGTAGCCGTCGGCGCGCTCGGCGCGGTAGCGGGACACGATGAAGAGGGCGTAGTCGATGCCGACGGCGATGCCGAGCATCGAGGCCAGCGCGGAGGTGCTGCTGTCGAGCTCGAAGGTGGCGCTGACCGCGGTGATCAGCGACGTGCTGACGCCCACGCCCGTCAGGGCGGTGAGCAGCGGGAAGCCCGCGGCGACCAGCGATCCGAAGGTGACGACGAGGACGAGGGCGGCGAGCAGGAAGCCGATGGCCTCGGCCGCCATCCCCTGCTCGGGTTCGGCGAGCGCGTCGCCGGACGCCTCCACGGTCAGGCCCTGGTCACGGCCTGTTTCCAGCGCCTCGTCGATGCCGGTGTGGTCGGCGTCGGTCAGGTCGGCGGCCCCGACGGTGTAGGTGATCTGCGCGTAGGCGGTGACGCCGTCCGCGCTGACCGTCTTGGCCGCGAAGGGATCACTGACCTGCGCGACACGGGAGGAGGAGTCCTTCAGTTCCGCGAGGACCTTCTCCATGGCGGCCCGGTTGGCGCCGCCGTCGACCCGCTCCCCCTGCGGGGCACGCACCACGACGCGGGCGCTGGCGCCCTCGGCGTTGGCGGCGGGGAACTTCTCGTCGAGGAGGTCGAAGGCCCGCTGCGACTCGGTCCCGGGCAGGGAGAAGTTGGAGGAGGCCGTGTTCGTGGTGCCGGCGGCGACGGCACCGACGGCACCGAGGACGACGGCCCACAGGACGACGACCAGCCAGCGCCGCCGGAAGGCGAAGCGGCCGATCCTGTGCAGGAAGGTAGCCATGAGAGTGGAGGGCTCCGTAAAGGGTGCGTGGTGAGGGTGGGGCGCGGGCGGTGGCGGACACGGGGCCGCGGCGCCCGCCGCCGGGTGGGGCGGCGGGGGCCACGGCGCGTGCCGGCCCCGTCCCCACGGGCGGCAGCACACCCGGCACCGTCGCCGCGTGCGACGGCACGGCCTCCGGCGCCCGGCCTCGGGAGAGGCGCCGGGCCACCGGTGATCACCATGGTGTCCCGCGCGGGTGCCCGGCCAGGTCGGTCACAGGTACCGTTCCGGCGCCGGTCTGTCGGTCATTCGGCCGACACCGCACCCCGGGCCGCTCCTTAGGCTGGTGGGCGTGGACTGGCACCTTCCGTTTGCTCCGGCCGTCAGACGGCTCATCACCACGTTCAGCCTGCTCGCGCTCGCCATGACGTGGCTGGCGGACCTCGCCCTGCTGAGCTTCGCCCCGGACGCCTTCTCCCCCGCCACCAACTGGCTGCCCGTCCTGGTGACCGGCCCCCTCGCCGCGCTGACCGTCGCGGAGACCCGCCGTTCGCCCCCCATGCGGTGGCGCGTCGCGGGCGTGGTGGCGGTGTCGCTGACGCTGACGGCCGTCTGTCTGGCGGTCGCCCCGGCGCAGTCCTCCTTCGGCGGGCTGGAGGGCGCGGCGTTGATCGCCCTGGTGATCCGCACCATCGCCCAGGCCCCGAGCACCAGGGCCGCCGCCCTCTCCACGGCCGCGCTCGGCGTGGCCGCGCTGTTGCTGCCGCTGCGGATGCGCTCCTGGGCGGTGTTCGTCCCCGGGGGGTACGTACTCACCGTGGCGCTCACCATCGGCATCACCCTCGGGTGTGCGATCCGCGCCCTGGAGGCCCGTCGGCGGCGCAACGTCGCCGATGTCCGGCAGGCCGAACGCCTGGCGCTCGCCCGTGACCTGCACGACCTGATCGCCCACCACATGACCGGCATCATCGTGCAGGCCCACGCGGCGACGGCGATCCACGAAACCGCCCCGGAGAAGGTGGAGCCGATCCTGCGGAACATCGCCCGGTCCGGCACCGAGACGCTGGAGTCCATGCGCCGCCTGGTCCGGGTCCTGCGGGAGGAGGGCCACGTCCCGCAGCGCCCCGGCGATCTGCTGAGCGAGCTGGCCGAGCTGACGGCCGCCCATTCCGCACCCGGCGCGTCCGGCTCCCCGGCCTGCCCCGCCCGGCTGGAGGCCACCGCGTCGGCGCGCACCGCACAGCTCAGCCCGGAGGTGGAGATCTCCGTGTTCCGGGTCGCTCAGGAGGCGCTGACCAACGTCCGCCGGCACGCCCCGGGCTCCCGGGCCGCGGTGCGTCTCGACGTGGACGCGGGCTGGCTCTGGGTCACCGTCACCAACACCGCCTCGCCCAAGGGCTCTCCGTCGCCCGCCGGGGGGTCCAGCGGTTTCGGGCTGATCGGACTGCGTGAGCGGGTGGAGGCACTGGACGGGACCCTGCGGGCGGGCGGGGTGCCCGGGGGCGGCTGGGAGGTCGGGGCGGGATTCCCGCTCCACGCGCCGCCCGCGTCCGCCGCCGCCTGCTCGGCTCCGGCGGCCTTCGGTCCGTGAGTCCCGGCAGGGCCCGCCGGGTGTGCTCAGCCGCGCGGCCGGACCACCCCGTGCTCCCAGGCCCACGCAGCGACCTCGACCCGGTTGCGGGCGTCCAGCTTGCCCTGGATACGGCCCAGGTAGGTCTTCACCGAGGAGAGCGAGAGGAAGAGCTCGGCGCAGATCTCCTGGTTCGTGCGTCCCACCGCGACCAGCCGCACGATGTCCCGCTCCCGGGTGCTCAGCAGCCCCTGGGGTTCGGTCCGTGCGGCGAGGACGCCGCCCTGTTCCGCCTGCTCCAGGCGCCGCAGCAGCCGTACCGTCACCGCCGGGGACACCAGCGCGTCGCCCCGGGCCGCCGCCTGCACGGCCTCCACCAGCAGCGCCGGGGTGGCGTCCTTCAGCAGGAAGCCGCAGGCGCCGTTGCGCAGGGCGCCGCGCACGTAGTCGTCCTGGTCGAAGGTGGTGATCACCACGACGTTCATCGGGTCGGCGACTCCGGGGCCGGCCAGCAGCCGGGTCACCTCAAGGCCGTCGAGGCGCGGCATCCGGATGTCGGCCAGCACCACCCTCGGCCGCAGCCTGCGGGCCAGTTCCACGCACTCGACGCCGTCCGCCGCCTCCCCGACCACCTCGATGCCCGGCTGCGCGTCCAGGATCATGCGGAACCCGGCCCGGACCAGCTCCTGGTCGTCGGCTATCACCACGTCGATCTTCATCCCGGACACGGGCCCGTCCTATCACGGCCCCGTACGGACCCGCGGGGACGGGTCCGCGGGTACGGGTCCACCGGTACGAGCCCGGGGGACGGGTCCACCGGTGACGGCTCCGTGGGCGCCCGCGGACCCGGGCCACCGGCCCGCCCAGGGCGGCACACGGCCTACGGCAGCATCAGCTCCGCGGGCTGGAGCACGGCGAACGCGGCGCCCTGGTCGTCCTGGAACGCCGCCATCCGCCCGTACGGGATGTCGAACGGTACGGCGGTGACCCGGCCGCCCAGCTCCCGCACCCGTTCGGCGGTGCGGTCGCAGTCGGCGACGGCGAAGTACGTCAGGAAGTGGCTGGGCATCATCTCGGGGAAGTCGTCCGTGATGACGCTCCGGCCGCCGATCGCCGTGTCGGGGCCGGGGGTGGCGCCGGGCGGGGACCACATGCGGAAGTCGATGCCGCTCTCGGCCGTCCCGGGATCCCCGCTGGTGGCGGCGTCCAGGTCGGCGCTGCGGAAGCCGAAGACGGCGGCGTAGAAGGGGTCCACCCGGTCGGGGCGGCGGGTGTAGAGCTCGGTCCAGCAGTACGAACCGGGTTCGTTCTGCTTCTCGAAGCCCGGCCGCTCCTCCGCCTGCCACAGCCAGAAGGCGGCACCGTCCGGGTCGACGGCCTGCGCCAGGATTCCGGCGCGGCCCGCGCGGACGGGGTCGGTGATGATCTGGCCGCCCTCCGCGCGGATCGCGGAGACGGTGGCCCGGATGTCGTCGGTGGCGAAGTGGACGCCCCAGGTCGTGGGCATCCGGCCGTCCGTCTTGGCGGCGAGCGCGGCGACGAGCCGGCCGTCGCTGTAGGCGTCGGCGAAGGGCATGCCGTCCCCGGCGCGGAAGGTCCAGCCGAAGAGCCCGCCGTAGAAGCGCTTGCCCGCTTCGAGGTCCGAGAGGTGCACCTCCACCCAGCAGGGCACGGAGTGCGCGAATGCCGCCATGGGCCGGGTCCTTCCCTCGCCGGGAGCGCGGTCCTGCCGCGCGGCCGGGCGCGTCACGTGGGCGTGACACCTGTCCCGGCCAACGTAACGGCGCCCGCGCTCCCCCGCGAGAGGGACGGCGGCGCGACGCGACGGGACACGGACGTGACGGGACACGGCAGGACGTAACGGGAGGAGGTGGACGCGACGGACCTGGGACGCCGGCCGGATCGGCGGACCGGGCGGATTCCGCACACCGGCCCGCTCGGCGGATGCGCCGGGCCGGGGAGGAAAGTTGTCCACCGATGTTGTCCACAGGCTGTTGATAACACTTACTCGCGCATCCGTCCGCTCGCGCGACCTCTGGTGAACACGCACGCCGCAAAGGCAACAGAAGTATCCACCGGCCTCTTCGGACCACACGAAAAAGATGGCCGAAATACCACCCGCCGCCCTCTGCGCGCTGGGTAATTCCCCATTTGCACTCGGCCGAATCGCGCTCCGTTCACCCGTCGGTAAGCTGACGGCATGACAGGACAAGTACGCACCGTCGACGGCCGCGTGGCCGGTCGGCGCGGTCAGGCGACGCGGCAGAAGCTGCTCGATTGCCTCAGCGAGATGCTCGGCTCCTCGCCGTACCGGGACGTCAAAGTCATCGACGTCGCACGGAAGGCGGGGACTTCACCCGCGACTTTCTATCAGTACTTCCCGGACGTGGAAGGCGCTGTCCTCGAAGTCGCCGACGAACTGGCCAAGGAGGGCACCGGGCTGAACGAACTGGCCTCCGGACGCTCGTGGGTCGGTAAGGCGGGCTGGCAGGCGGCCGAGGAACTCGTCGACGGGTTCCTCGACTTCTGGCGCCGCAACGACGCGATTCTCCGTGTGATCGACCTCGGTTCGGCCGAGGGCGACAAGCGGTTCAACAAGATCCGCGTGAAGATCCTGAGCTCGTTCACCAACTCCCTGACGGACGCGGTGAAGGAGCTCCAGGGCAAGGGCAAGGTCGACAAGGACGTCAACCCGGCCGCGGTGGCGGGATCGCTCGTCGCCATGCTGGCCGCCGTCGCCTCGCACCAGAAGGCCCTGACCACGGGCACGGGTGTCAAGGTCGGCGAACTCCGCCCGAACCTCGCCCTGTTGGTGCACCTCGGTGTCACCGGCAAGAAGCCCACGAAGTAGGCGCCCGCGACGGATCCACCCCCCTTCACCGGGCGGCGCACGGCCAACCCCGGACGCCCGGCATCCTGTCTCACCGACGGCGGGCCACACGCGCGATGTGGCCCGCCGTCGGTGTACCCGGGACATGCCGGTGGACCCGGGACATGCCGCGTCCCGCGTCCCGCGCCCCCCTCCCCCGCCGCGGCCTGCTGCAATGGCGCCATGAGCGACGACGACGCGTCCCGTACCGACGCACACACCGCCTTCCTCCGCCTGCTGCACGCGCAGCGCGTGTGGGACACCGAGCTGCCCGGATTCGATCCGGCGACCGCGCCCGACGCGCCCGTCCCCCTCTTCCACGCCTGGTTCGCCGAGGCCGTGGCCGCCGGGCAGCCCGAACCGCACACCATGGCGCTGGCCACCGTCGACGCCTACGGCCACCCGGACGTGCGGACGCTGATGCTGCACGACGCGGACGAGCGCGGCTGGCGCTTCGCGACCCACGCCACCAGCGCCAAGGGCCACCAGCTCGCCGCCCACCCGCACGCGGCGCTCGCCTTCTACTGGCCGGTGCAGGGCCGGACGGTACGGGTACGCGGCCCCGTCGCCCTCGGGTCCGCCGAGGAGAGCCGGGCCGATCTGCACGCCCGCTCCACCGGCGCACTCGCCTCCGGCCTGGTCGGGCGGCAGAGCGAGGTCCTGGACGACCTCGGGGAGCTGGCCCGCGCCTCGGACGCCGCGTGGCGGCGGGCGCGGGACGAACCCGGGGCGGAGGTGGCGAGCTGGCGGCGGTACGTCGTCCAGCCGCAGGAGGTCGAGTTCTTCCAGGGCGACCCCCGCCGCCGCCACGTACGGCTCCGCTACCGCCGCCGGGGAGCGGGGTGGGTGCGAGAACTGCTCTGGCCGTGAGCCTGCGAAGCACACGGGCCCAGAGGTGCAGCTCGGCTTTGTCAGCAGTTCATCCGGGGTTTCCCCCTTGCTCGTCCGGCAAAAGCAGGCTCACCCCCATGAACACCATGAACCGCGCCAAGGTCTCCGCGGCCGTCGCCGCCGCCGCTCTGCTCGTCGGGGCCGGTGCCTCGGCCGCTTCGGCCGCGCCCCACCACGCCTCCGCCCACCGGGGCAAGCCGTCGGCCTCGCACGAGCGTGGGCAGCAGCACCAGCAGCGGATACCGTTCACCGCCGCGACCGTCACGGCGAACGACAACGGTTCGTACACCCTGAGCTGGAACGCCCCCGGCGTCCGCCAGGTCACCATCAAGGCGAACGGCAAGGTCGTCGCCCGGGGCGGCAGCCACGCCACGGTGACCGTGAAGCACCTGCCGGCGTCGGACCGCCAGTGGTTCGACTTCGTGCCGTCGGAGGGTGGCTCGCTCCACCTCGCGGACCGCGAGATCGCGCTCCAGGGCACGGTCAACTTCCGTGACGCGGGCGGTTACCGCACCAGCACGGGCCAGTGGGTCAAGATGGGCGAGGTCTACCGCTCCGGTGCCCTGAACACCCTCACCGCCGCCGACGTCGCCAAGCTGAACCGCCTCGGCATCAAGGTCGACTTCGACCTGCGCACCGCCGGTGAGCGCACCTCCGCCCCGGACACCGTGCCGGCCGGTGCGCGGTACGTGGTCGCCGACGTCATCGGTGGCGACGTCACCTCGGCGATCGACCTGTCCTCCGCCGAGAAGTCCGCCCAGTACATGGTGGACGGCGAGAAGGCGATGGTCAGCTCGGCCACCGGCAAGGCCGCCTACCAGCAGGTCTTCGCCGGTTTGGCCGACGACGACCAGCACGCGGTGCTCTTCCACTGCTCGGCCGGCAAGGACCGCACGGGCTGGGCGAACGCCGCGCTGCTGACCGCGCTCGGCGTGCCGAGGGCCACGGTCATGCAGGACTACCTGGCCAGCAACACCTACCGGGCCGAGGCGAACGCCGCCGCGCTGGCCGCGATGCCGGCCGACATGGCCGCCGCGTACAAGCCGATGCTGGACGTCCGCGCCGAGTACCTGAACTCCGGCTTCGACGAGGTCGAGGCCGCGTTCGGCTCGTTCGAGAACTACGAGAAGAAGGGCCTCGGCCTCTCCTCGAAGGAGATCGAGGAGCTGAAGTCGTCGCTGCTGGTCGGCTGAGGCCCGCCGCCACGGCGCGAAAGCGCGGGTGCCCTTCTCCCCGGAGAGGGGCGCCCGCGCTCTCCGCGTCACGACGTCTCGATCAGGTCCACGACGAAGACGAGCGTCGAGCCCGGCGGGATCAGCGCGGAGGGCGACTGCTTGCCGTAGGCGAGGCGCGGGGGGACGACCAGCTCGCGGCGCCCGCCGACCCTCATCCCCACGATGCCCCGGTCCCAGCCCTTGATGGCCCGGCCGCCGCCCACGGCGAACTTGAACGGGGTGTCCCGCTCCCAGGAGGAGTCGAACTCCTTTCCCGTCGCGAAGGTGACTCCGACGTAGTGGACCCGGACGACCTGGCCGCGCCTGGCCTCTTTTCCGTCGCCGACGACGAGGTCCCTGATCCGCAGTTCGGTCGGCGGATCGCCCACGGGGGGTTCGATCTCGGGCTTCTCCATCGCGGCCTCTCTCTTTCGGTTACCGGGTTCTCCCGGGTACGTATTCCGGTCGGTGCCGCGGTCCGGATTCCGGTCCGTATTCCGGTCCGCTTTCCCGCGTTTTCCGCACGCCGAAAACTCCTCGCACAGCGCTGACCACGCTATCCAGCGAACGGGAACCCGCGCGTCCGCCCCGGAGGGCAGGCCGAAAGGCCGCGGGGCGCGCGGGTCCGCTTTCCGCCGGACAGGAGCACCATGGAGACGTGGCAGGCATGTGCGGCATGTACGGCTTGGGAGGCACCGATGGCCAGAGCCCGTTCCCGTTACGCCCCCGACCGGGGGCTGACCACACGCATGGTGTCGACCATGTTCTTCATCGGTCTGCTGTACGTGGTCCTCGTCGGGGTGCTGCTGGCCGTGCTGCGCGGCTCCTGGCCGGTGATCCTGGTCATCACCGGCGGGCTGTTCGTCGTGCAGTTCTGGTTCAGCGACCGGATCGCCGCGTACGGGATGGGGGCCCGCGAGGTCACCCCCGAGGAGGCGCCGGAGCTGCACGGGGCGATCGACCGGATCTGCGCGCTGGCGGACATGCGCAAGCCACGCGTGGCCGTCGCGCAGAGTGACGTGCCGAACGCGTTCGCCACCGGCCGCAACGAGAAATCCGCCCTGGTCTGCGCGACCACCGGGCTGCTGCGAAGACTGGAGCCCGAGGAGCTGGAGGGCGTCCTCGCGCACGAGATGTCGCACGTCGCCCACCGGGACGTGGCGGTCATGACCATCGCGTCGTTCCTGGGGGTCCTGGCGGGCATCATCACCCGGGTGGCCCTGTGGGGCGGCTTCGCCCGCAACAGCCGGGGGAACGACCCGGCGGGCATCATCATCATGCTGATCCCGCTGATCAGCGCGGTCGTCTACGCGCTCAGCTTCCTGCTGACCCGGCTGCTCTCCCGCTACCGCGAGCTCTCCGCGGACCGCACCGCCGCCCTGCTCACCGGCCGCCCCTCGGCGCTCGCCTCCGCGCTGACGAAGGTGAGCGGGCAGATGGCGCGCATACCCACGGAGGACCTGCGGAAGGCTGAACCGTACAACGCCTTCTACTTCGTCCCCGCCTTCTCCTCGAAGGAGAGCTTCAGTCGGCTGATCTCCTCGCACCCGACGCTGGAGCAGCGCCTCGACCAGCTGGCCCGCATCTCCGCCGACCTGTCCCGCCCGTAGTCCCGGGCCCCGGTGAACCCGGGTCCCGGTCACCCTGGAGGAGCCCCCCGTGGGTCTGTTCGACGCGATCCTCGGCCGGAGCAAGCCGGTCCGTCCGGATCTGGATCAGCTGTTCGCCGTGCCGTCCGCCGCCCTGACCCTCCAGGCCGCCACCGGCTTCACCCCGTCCGGCCGGGGATCGGTCTGCTTCGCGGGGGTGGAAGGCGCGAACTTCGCGCGCCTCCAACAGGACGTACGGGAGCTGCTGGACGTCGACGCGGCCACGGACTCGGGCGGGGTGCCGGTGGAGTTCAGCCAGGACGCGTACGGCTACACCTGGCTGCTCGCCCAGCAGCCGCCGGAGGACGCCGCCGCCCTGGTCAACGACCTGCACGCGGTGAACACCCTGCTCCAGGACGGCGGCTTCGGCCCGCACCTGCTCTGCTCGCTGATCGGCTTCCGCGCCCCGGAGGGCCGCTCGCTGGCGCTGGTGTACCTGTACAAGCGCGGCACCTTCTACCCGTTCGCCCCGCTCCCCGGCGCCGGGGAGAAACGGGACAACGAGCTGGAACTCCAGGTCCGCGCGGCGCTCGGGGACGACCTGCGGGTGGAGAAGGAGCTGGCCCGGTGGTTCCCGGTGTGGGGCGCGCCGGGTCTGTGAACCGTACGCACCCGCGGGCGGGAGCCGGCCGGACGGTCGGCGGCGCGCGGGTGCTCCGGTGCGGGGACGCGTTCGGCGCCCGCGGCCACCGCCGTCCTTCCGCATCACCCGATGGGGTCCGTGTCGTGCGGGACGTGCCGGGCGGCCGGCGGGATTCTCGTAGCCGTGACGATCAAGAATCTCCCCGCATGGGTCCCCGTGGCCGGCCATCAACTCCGCCTGTCCGGAGTTCACTTCGACGCGATCCGGTTGAAGGGCGTACGAGGTGAGGCGGTCGTCCACCACCTGATCACGCTCACCGCGGGTGAACCCGGTCCGGTGGTGCGGGAGGTCGCGGGGGCGCGGTGGACGTACTTCCTGATCCCTCCCGGATCGAGCCGGGAGTTCGACTGGCCGCCGGGCGCCACCTGTTTCGGGCCGGCCGCCCGGGACCACTGGGTCGGCATCCCGGGCGTCGAGGGCAACACGTACCCGCTGAGCTGGCGGTGCGGCGCTCCGGAGGAGGACGCGTACGTGGACCCGGAACTGCTGCACGGGCTGGTACGGGCGCAGTTGGCGTGGGAGGAGTCGGACGGGGACCTGTTTGGACCTGTGGGCTCCGGCTGACGGAACCTCACCCGACCGCGTCCCGTGATCGATTCGCAACGGATTCCGGTCTTCGCCGAGACCCATTCGGGTACCACCCGATTAGGCTCGACGCTCATGTCCGACACCGCGCCCGCCGACGGCGGTTCCGTTCGCCCCGCCGCGATCCCCGCCTCCATCGACCGTACGGAGGACCGTCCCGTCTACGTGATCGGGGGCGGGCCCGGCGGGCTGGCGGCAGCCGCCGCGCTGCGCGCGGAGGGGGTGCGGGTCGTCGTGCTGGAGAAGGCGCCGCGGGTCGGCGCCTCCTGGCGGGGGCACTACGACCGGCTCCATCTGCACACCACCCGGCGCTGGTCGGCGCTGCCGGGGCTGGCCATGCCCCGGAAGTTCGGGCGGTGGGTGTCCCGGGACGACGTGGTGCGCTACCTGGAGAAGTACGCCGAGTTCCACGAGCTGGAAGTGATCACGGGCGTCGAGGTCTCCCGCGTCGACCGGGCGCCGGACGGGGCCGGGTGGGTGCTCTCGGCGACCGGCGGGCGGGTGCTGACGGGGCGCGCGGTGGTCGTCGCGACGGGCTTCAACCACACGCCCCACATACCCGATTGGCCCGGCCGGGAGGCATGGTCCGGGGAGCTGGTGCACGCGGCCGGGTACCGGAACCCGGCACCGTACGCGGGGCGGAGCGTGCTCGTCGCGGGGATCGGGAACACCGGTGCGGAGATCGCGGTGGACCTGGTGGAGGGCGGCGCCCGCGAGGTACGGATCGCGGTGCGCACGGTCCCGCACATCGTGCGGCGGTCGACGGCCGGCTGGCCCGCGCAGGCGACCGGCATCCTGGTGCGGCGGCTGCCGGTGTGGCTGGTCGACCGGGCGGGCGCGCTGATGGCGAAGGCCGCGGTGCCGGACCTCGCGGCGCAGGGGCTGCCGCGCCCCACCACCGGGCTGTACTCGCGGGTGAAGGACGGGGCGATCCCGGTGCAGGACGTGGGGCTGATCGACGCGGTGAGGGCGGGGCGGGTGCGGCCGGTCGCGGCCGTCGCCTCGTTCGAGGGTGCGGACGTGGTGCTGACCGACGGGACGCGGCTGACGCCGGACGCGGTGATCGCGGCCACCGGTTACCGCCGTGCGCTGGAGGGGCTGGTCGGGCACCTCGGGGTGCTGGACGGGCGGGGGCGGCCGGTGGTGCACGGGGCGAGGTCGCCGCGGGAGGCGCCGGGGCTGTACTTCACCGGGTTCTCCAACCCGATCAGCGGAATGTTCCGCGAGATGGCCCGGGACGCGGTGAGGATCGCGCACCGGATCGGCCGGGCGCCCCGCTGACCGTCGCGACGGATGTGGCCAGGTCCTCCCGCAGCTCCACGGTCTGCGGATGGTCCGTGCCGAGCGCCCGTACGGAGTCGGCGAGCGTCCGCTCCAGCAGGGCGATCCCCTCCGCCGGGCGGAAGACCAGGAGCAGGGCCATCGCCGTCTGGGCCCGGGACGACAACGTCTCCGGGTGGTCCGGGCCGAGGACCCTGGCCCGGTCGGCCGCGAGGCGCCGGTGCATCCCCAACGCCGCCTCGGGCCTGCCCGAGACCATGAGGTGCATCGCCAGGTGGTGCCGGGTCGCCAGCGTCTCCGGGTCGTCCTTCCCGGCGACCCGCTCGAAGGCGGCGAGATTGCGCGTGTAGAGCGCGTGCGCCCGGTCCTGCTGACCGGCTTCGGAGCAGACCGCCGCCAGCTGGTCACGGGCGCGGAGCACATCGAGGTCTTCCGCTCCCTGGAGGCGGGCGCGCTCGGCGACGACCTCCTCCAGGAGGGCGATGGAGGGCGCGTACTCCCCCTTCGCCCGGTGCGCCCGCGCCAGCTGGAACCGGGAGAGCAGCACCTGGGTGTGGTCCCCGCCGAACCAGCGTTCGGCGTCCGCGAGGTTCTGCCGGTGCAGGCGGACGGCCCGCGCCGCGTTGCCCACCAGCCGGTACGACTCCGCGAGGCGGCCCCGGGCGGTGAGGGTGGCGGGATGCCGCTCCCCCAGGAGCCGCCGGTGGTCGTCGAGGTTCCTGCGGAGCAGCGGGACCGCCCGGACGGGACTGCCGGTCGTCTCGTAGGCGTGCGCGAGGAAGTCGCGGGAGGCCAGGGTGTCCAGGTGGTCCTCGCCGAGCACCCGGAGCCGGTCGGCGTAGACGCGTTCGTACATCGTGAGCGCCTGCCGCACGTCCCCCCGCAGCTCGTGGAGGTAGGCGAGGCCGCCCCTGACGGCCAGGGCGTACCGCTCCCCCTCGCCGTCGAGACGCAGCGCGTCGGCGAGGGCCTGCTCGAAGAGCGCCGCGGCGCGGTCCAGCTGTCCTGCCCTCATCACCGCCGTCGCCCGGTTGACCTGGACTGCGAGGATGTCCGGATGGTGCTCGCCGACGAGGCGGCCCATGCCCACGAGGGCTTCCTCGAAGATCTGCGCGGCCTGTTCGGGCCCGCCCGTGATCATGAGGAGGCCCGCCATGTTGCTGCGGACCGTCCAGGTCTCCGCGTGGTCCTCGCCCACGGCGGAGACCAACGCCCGCAGGGCCCGCCGGTGGAGGGCGATCGCGGACACGGCGTCGCGCTGCTCCTTCACCAGCTCGGCCATCCAGACGAGCAGGAGGGCCGTCGCTCTGGTGTCCTCCTCGGGCCGGGCGCGCTCGGCCAGCGTCTCGGCGTGCACGAGGAGCGAGAGGCTCAGGGGCCAGCTGTCCGGCCCTTCCTCGTCGGGGACGCGTGCGAGCAGGCCGTCCGTCGCCCGCTCCCTGGCCTCCGCCACCGCGTCCGCCGTGCGGTGCGGGTCGTCCGGGTCGGGGGTGCGGGCGAGGGCCTGCACCAGGCGGTGGACGGAGAGGGTGCCGTCCGGTCCGGCGGTGACCATGCTGTGGGCGACCAGCCGCCCGATCGCCTTGGCGAGTACGGGAGGCGGGGCGAGTCCGTCCAGCAGGTCGCGCGGGATGTGGTCGGGGGCGTACCAGGCGAGGGTGCGCAGGACGTCTCCGGCGAGCGGGGTGTCGGCGAGGCGGTCCAGGGTGATGCGCCAGACGCGGGCCACCGTGCGGTCGGCGTCGGTGGTCTCCGCGCCGGTCGCGTACGTCTCGGCGGGCCAGGAGCGCAGCATGGCGAGGTAGGCGCGCGGGGTGGTGCCGTTCTCGTGGCAGTACGCGGCGGCCTGCTCGACCGCGAGGGCCAGGTGGCCGGCCTCCTCGCACACCTCGGCGGCGCCCTCGGTGTCGCGGGGCCCGTCCTGGGTGAGGACCCGGCGGAACAGTTCGACGGACTCGGCGGGGGCGAAGACGCCGAGCCGGACGGTGGTGGCGGTCAGGTGGTGCCAGCCGGTGGCGAGGCGGGTGGTGACCAGGACCCGGCCGCCGCCTCCGAGCCGGTCCAGCAACGGGCTCACGTCGTCGGGGTGGTTGACGTTGTCGAGGACGAGGAGCCAGTCGTCGTGGGCGGCGAGCCAGGCGAGGGCGCGTTCGCGTTGGAGCTCCTGCGGGAGTCCGGTCAGCCCCGGCTGGAGGGCGCGGGCGAGTCCGGCGAGACCCGTCTCGACCCCGGCGGGGCTGTCGGCGTTGATCCACCAGCGGAGCCGGGCCGTGGCGTGCCGGGCCGCCCAGCGTGCGGCGAGCGCCGACTTGCCCACTCCGCCGAGCCCGCTCACGGCCCGCAGCACCACACCGCCGGGCGCTTCGAAAGCGGCGTCCAGCGCGTCGAGTTCGGCGGACCGGCCGACGAAGAGGGCACCGCGCGGCAGGTTCGAGAGACCGCCGTCCGCCGCCTCGCCCGGGATGGGCCCGTACGCCTCGGCCGGCGGCAGGGTGGCGTTCTCGACGTGCAGGGCGACGGAGTTGAGGATGTCCCGTCCGGCCGCGTTGGACCCCGCGCGGGCAAAGACGGGCGGCGTCTGCGGGGTGTCCGGGCCGGTCGGTGGTCTGCGTTTCACGAGCCGTGCCGGGCGGTCGAGCCGTCGATGTCGCCGCCCGCCGCGTTCGAGCCGCCGGTCGCGGTGATGCCGGGGGCGTCCGTTCCCGCCGCGGGAGCGGGGCCGGGGCCGGGCGCGGTGTCGTGCGCGGAGGCGGCCCGGACGCTGCCGCGCGCCGCGTTGGACCCGTCGGCCGCCCGTACGGGCTCGGGGGCGGGTACGGGCGCGGCGGGCGTACCCGCGCGGAGCTGCCGGAAGGCCACCCCCAGCGCGACGACGCCCACCACCGAACCGACCACGCCCGCGATCTGGCTCGACCGCTCCAGGTCCGCCGCCGTCACCCAGACCAGCAGCCCCGCCGCCACCGCCGCACCGGCCCCGGCCAGCACCCACCAGGTCGTCCTGCCCCCTGCGCGCATCCCCGTCATGGAGGCATTCTCGCCCCGATCACCCTGGCGTGTACGGGAGTTGCCGTGCGTACTCCGTACCTCTCAGGCCGCCACCACCGCCTTCCCGCCCGCGGGCGGGGGCGTGCGGCGGACGACGAGGGACATCAGGGCAGCGACCGCGCAGAGCGCTCCGGCGGCGTACCAGACGACGTCGTACGAGCCGAAGACGTCCCGGGCGACGCCGCCGAGGAAGGCGACCACGGCCGCCCCGATCTGGTGCGAGGCCAGCACCCAGCCGAAGACGATCGCGCTGTCGTCGCCGTACTGCTCCCGGCAGAGGGCGATCGTCGGCGGGACGGTGGCGACCCAGTCCAGGCCGTAGAAGACGATGAAGAGGACCATCGGCGGGTGCACCGAGGGCGCCATCAGCAGGGGCAGGAGGAGCAGCGAGATCCCGCGCAGCGCGTAGTAGACGGCGAGCAGCCGGCGGGAGTCGAAGCGGTCGGTGAGCCAGCCGGAGAAAACCGTGCCGACGATGTCGAAGACGCCGATGACGGCGAGCAGCGAGGCGGCGGCGGTGACCGGCATGTGGTGGTCGTGGGCCGAGGGCACGAAGTGGGTGCGGATCAGGCCGTTGGTCGAGGCGCCGCAGATCGCGAACGCCCCGGCCAGCAGCCAGAACGGCCCGGTGCGGGCCGCGTCGAAGAGCACCCGCAGCGCCCTCGCCGCGGCGCCCCGGGTGGGGGCGGGCTTCTCCGTGTACGTACCGCCGTAGGGGGCGAGGCCCACGTCGGCGGGGTGGTCGCGGAGCAGGAACCAGACGAGCGGGACGACGACGAGCGCGGCCAGCGCGACGGTCACCGAGGCGGGACGCCAGCCGTGCTCCTTGACGATCCAGGCGCAGAGCGGCAGGAAGACCAGCTGGCCGGAGGCCCCGGCGGCGGTGAGGATGCCGGTGACCAGGCCGCGCCGGGCGACGAACCAGCGGTCGGTGACGGTCGCGGAGAAGGACATCGCCATGGAGCCCGTCCCGAGGCCGACCAGCAGGCCCCAGTAGACGAGCAGTTGCCAGGACGCCGTCATCCAGACACTGCCCAGCGCCCCGGCCGCCACCACGGCCAGCGCGGCGGCCACCACCCGCCGGATGCCGAACCGGCCCATCAGCGCGGCGGCGAAGGGGGCGGTGACCCCGTACAGCGCGAGGTCGACGGAGACGGCGAGGCCGATCTCGCCGCGCGACCAGCCGAACTCCGTGTGCAGCGGGTCGATGAGGAGCCCCGGCAGCGAGGCGAAGGCCGCGCCGCCGATGATCGTCACGAAGGTGACGGCGGCGACGATCCAGGCGCGGTGGACACGGAGACCGGCCGGAAGGCGGGACGGGCGGGAGGGCGTCGAGCGGCGCGCCTCCGGGGCGGGGGCCCGGCCCTCGTCCTCGCCCCGGGCGGCGCTTTCGGTTGTCTGGGTCACGTGTCGGATCATCCGGCGCGGAAGGGGGTACGGACGAGTGGCCCGAAGGCCACCTGTCGAAGGGATCGGGCCACGGACCGCCGTGCCGGTGCGGAGTGCGTACGATCGCCTGCCGTGCACCCGAACGCCCGCCCGTGCGGGCGCGGTCGGTGCCGCGGGCGGCAGGGCGGGCGGAGCGTCCGCTCACCGCGTCCGTTCCAGTCGGCTGATGGGGCGCGCGCCGAGCAGGGCGGCCACGACGAGGAGGTTGACCGCCGCGCCCGCGAGCAGCATCCGGGACGTGCCGACCGCCTCGGCGACCGGTCCGGCCAGGGCACGGCCCGCCGCGACCATCAGGAGCGAACCCGCCACGTCGTAGGCGTGCAGGCGGTTCAGGGCTTCGGGCGGTACGTGCGTCTGGACCGTGGTGGACCACATCACCAGCCAGAACGCGGAGGCCGCGCCCGCCAGCAGCTGGCCCGCGCCGAGCAACGCCACCGGCAGGTCGAGGCCCAGCACCACCAGGTTCACCGCGACCGCCGGGAGCGCCAGCGCGCCTGCCGCCAGCGGGCGTCGGGGGCGCAGCCGGAGGGCGAGCAGCCCGCCGACGACGCTGCCCGCGCCGCTGACCGCCATCATCGCGCCGTACGTCCCCGAGCCGTGGCCCTCGGTGATCCGGACGGCGGTGAGCGGGAGGCTCGGGCCGAGGACGGCGAAGCCGTACACCGTCCAGATCACGATCACCCCCCAGAGCCAGGACCTGGCCCGGAACTCCCGCCACCCGTCGACCAGTTCGGCGAGGAGTCCGCCGCGTGGCGCGTCGTCGTGCGGGGCGGGGGCGAGGCGCAGCAGGAACAGGCAGACGCCGGAGACTCCAAAGGTGGTCGCGTTCGCCACGTACACCGCCCCCGCGCTCGCGAGTCCGACCAGGATCCCCGCGAAGGCGGGACCGGCCATCGCCATCAGGGCCTCGGAGACCCGGAGCACCGCGTTGGCCCGCTGCACGTCGGTGGAGATCCGGGGCACGGTCGAGGCGACGCCCGGCTGGAACAGCGCGGCGCCGACGCCCGCGACCGCGCTGAGCGCGCAGACCGCCCAGAGCGGCGGGTTGCCGGTGGCGAAGAGGACCGCCAGCACCGAGGCCCCGGCCAGCCGGAGCGCGTCGGCGGCGACCATCATCCGGCGCGGGGTGAACCGGTCGGCGAGCACCCCGCCGAAGAGGACGAAGACCGCCAGCGGGGCCATCCACGCGGAGAGCGCGTACCCCACGGAGGAGGTGGGGCGGCCCGCGCCGAGCAGCCCGGCGGTGAGCGCCACGGGGATCATGCCGTCCCCGAAGAGGGCGACGGTGCGGGCGACGAAGAAGTACCGGAAGTTGCGGTTCCAGAGCCCGGCGGCCGATCCGGTGCCGTCCCGGGATCCGGTCGGCGGTACGGTCGGGTCCTGCCGGGGGGCCGGGGGCCGCGGGGCGGGTGCCGTCCCCAGGTCGCTGTATGCGGGAATGCGCGTGGCGTCCCGTCGCTTGTCGCTCACACCGCAGAGGTGTATCAGGTGAAGGTCTATACCACTAAGGGTTTTCCCCGCCGTCAATCGAGGAGTCGGTCGTGCCGCATCGCGTGGTCGTGCTCGCCCTGGACGGGCTGCTCCCCTTCGAACTGGGCATCCCGCAGCGGATCTTCAAGATCGCCCGGAGCCTTGGTCCCGACGGCCCGGGCGAGCGGCTGTACGAGGTGGTGACCTGTTCCGCCCGCCCGCCCGGCCCGGTCCGGACGGACGCCGACTTCGCCGTGCTGGTCGAGAACGGCCCGGAAGCCCTCGCCACCGCCGACACGGTCGTGGTCCCCGCCTCGTACGAGCTGGGCCCGGTGCACGCCGAGGGGCGGCTGACCGCTGAACTCGCCGCCGCGCTGGCCCACATCAGGCCCCGCACCCGGCTGGTCGCGATCTGCACCGGCGGGTACGTCCTCGCCGCCGCCGGGTATCTGGACGGCCGGCCCGCCACCACCCACTGGGCGTACGCCGACCACTTCCAGCGCCTCTTCCCGAAGATCCGGGTCGATCCGGACGTGCTCTTCGTGGACGACGGGGAGGTGCTCACCTCGGCCGGGGTGGCCGCCGGGATCGACCTCTGCCTCCACCTGGTGCGCCGCGACCACGGGACCGCCGTCGCCAACGACGTGGCCCGCCGCACCGTCGTGCCCCCGCACCGGGAGGGCGGGCAGCGTCAGTTCATCCAACGCCCGGTGCCCGAACCCCGGTTCGCCACCACCACCGCCGCCCGCGCGTGGGCGCTGGGCCGCCTGGACCGGCCGATCCGGCTGCGGGACATGGCGGAGCGGGAGTCGATGAGCGTACGGACCTTCACCCGGCGCTTCCGCGAGGAGGTCGGCATCAGCCCCGGGCAGTGGATCACCCAGCAGCGGGTGGAGCACGCCCGCCGGCTCCTGGAGTCCTCGTCCCTCTCCGTCGACCAGGTCGCCCGGCAGTCCGGCTTCGGCACCGCGACCTCGCTCCGCCAGCACTTCCAGGCGGCGTTGGGCGTCCCTCCGACCGTCTACCGCAGAACCTTCCGCGCGACCGCCGGCACCCGGGGGTGACCGGCCCCGGGCCGGTGCTCCCGTCCGAGCTCCCGTCCGGATCCGGTCCGGCCCGGCGCGGACCTCAGGTCAGATCGGGGTAGAGGTCGGTGAAGGCGAGCAGCGGGTCGTACGAGTCGAGCGGGGGCGGGGCCGGGTCCTCGGTCCGCTCCTGGGCCGCCGCGCGGCCGTTCCGGTCGACCTCGCACCAGATCTGCTTCCCGGTGCCCTCGGGCATCCAGCCCCACCGGTCGGCGAGCCCGTCGACCAGCTCCAGGCCACGCCCGTTGGTGTCGTCGCCCTCCGCGTGCCGCTGCTTCGGCGGGCGGGCGCTGGCGTCCGCCACCTCCACGCGCACGGTGCCCCCCGCGCCCGGCGCACCGGTCGGGCCGAAGAGCATCCGCAGCACGGCCGGACAACCCGTGTGCACGACCGCGTTGGTGACCAGTTCCGAGATCAGGAGGATGAGCGTCTCGGCGAGCGGCTCGTCCTTCCTTATCCCCGACCCTTCCAGGCGCGACCGCGCCCATCTGCGGGCACGTCCCACCTCTGCGGGATCCGCCCCGACCTCCAGCTGAACCTGAAGCACCTGCACCGCTCACACCATCCGAACCGGCGGACACATCGCCTCGCGCCTCCTCAGGATCACGGAACGTGATTCCTGTGCGCGACAGCATGGTTGACGTACAGTCACCGCAACAAGCGCTTCGGGCATATTCACGCGCGAATGAGCACGCGTGGTGCATACTGTGCGACGCACGCGGCGGGAGGCCGCCGAGACGGTCCTCCGTACCCCTGACATCGCCGTCCGGCCCGGCCCGGTGCAGCTCCCCGAGGTACCAGCAAGGCCCCGCACCCGGTCTTCGACCGCAGCGCGGGCTGCCTCCGGAGTCTCCGGTTCCACTGGCTCTCGCATCCCACGGAGCGTACCCGAGCACGCCGACGACTCCTGCCGGTGACGAAATGATCACGAGGCGTGCCCGGTTCGGTGTGAACGGCGGCGCGCGAACGTCACCGCACGTCACCGCATGCGGCGACCGGACTCACCCCTGGCGGAACGGTTCGCTCCGCCGTCGACGGGTGGCCGGGCCGGACATCTGCGCGAAGAGGGAGGCAGGACGCCTGAGCGAATGCACGCCCACCCGCACGCCCGGCGCACTACGGAGCGCGCGGCCGGAGTGCGGGGGGCTCACGGGGAGGCCCGGGCGGGCCCGCCGGAAGTCCGTTCCGCGCACGGGTCTTTCAGGCGTCCGGCTCGACCACGGTGACGTACGCGGCGAGGGCCGCCACGGCGTCGTCCTCGGCGATGCGCCCGTCCTGGTCGGTGTCCAGGCTCCGGGCGGCGAGGCGCGCGATGTCCACGTCCGCACCGAGCACCCGCAGGGCGCGCTCCACCGCGTCGACCGGGGCCGTACCGGCGACCGAGGCGCCCGGGGAAGGGGTGACGGGGTCCTCCGTGCCGTCGGCCGCGGCGACGTCGATGGCCGCGCGGAGGAAGGGGCGGGCGATCTCCGCGAACCGCTCGGGGCTGTCCCGCAGCCGCTTCACCGCCCCGCCGACGAACTCCTCGCGGCTGACCCGCTGGTCCCCGTCCACATCGGCGATCCCGGCCATGCCCTGCCAGAAGGCCTCCGCCCCGCTGTAGAGGGCCTGCCCCCGGTCGCAGCGGGCCGTCGTGCCGAACTCGGCGAGCAGCCGGGCCGCGGCGGCGTTGAAGTCGGTCCGGTCGATGTAGCCGCTGCCGTCCTGGTCGAAGGCGGCGAAGCGGTGCGCGATCTTGCGCTCGTATTCTGCGCTGTCCATGGCGGGAGCGTACGACGCCCGGGGTCGTCACGTGTCACCGTGGCGCGACGGACGTGTGACGACGCGGTATGACAACCTCACCGCATCGGTGGCCTCTTGGGTGCTCAGGCGGGCAGCGGCCGGGCGGACTCGTCCACGGCGGCGTTCGCGTCCGGGTAGACCTCGAAGAGGCGGCGCACGCCGAGCGCGGCCAGCACCCGGTTGACGTGGGAGCCGTCCGCGGCGCCCCGGGCAGGCAGGATCAGCCGGAGCCGGCCGCCGCAGGACTTCATCAGGCGGCGGGAGGCGATCAGCACGCCGACGCCGCTGGAGTCGCAGAAGAGGACCTCCGTCAGGTCGAGGACGACCCGGTGCCGGCCGGCCGCGACGGCGCCGTGCACGGACTGACGGACGACGGGTGACGTGACCAGGTCGAGTTCGCCGTTTATCCGGAGCACGGTCCAGTCGCCCTGCTCGGCCTCGTCCACCTTCAGCACCACGCGACTGGACCTCTCGTTCCGGGGGCTCCCGACGAGACCGGTGCCGTACCGGTGTCGATGCGGAGGATTCCGTTCCTCCTCGCGGCTGCCCATTCGCCCCTCCATGAAACACCGCGCCACTCTTCCGTGTGCACGCGGGTTTGCGGGGGAGCCGACCGGCAAGAAGCCACCCCGTCACCACCTTCCGTCCGCTCCCCCGTCGCCCGGGCCCCCATACCATTCGGCGGCCCTCCGGCGAGGTAGTTGGCGCAAAGGTTCGTGTTCGGACCGGGTCGCGGACTACATTCGGATGCTTCGGATGCTTCGGGTGTCATCAAAGCGGAGGACCCTCCGGTAGTGCTACGGTCGACTGAACGGAGGTTCCTCCGTTTACCCATGCTCTCACGAGACAGGGATGACCTCATGGCGACCACAGACACCACCACCACGGCCACCGGCGCCCTCCGAGCGGGAGGAGCGGGCCGGATCGGCGCCCGCACCGTCTCCCGCGTCGGCTTCGGCGCCATGCAGCTCCCCCGCCTCCGGGACGACCGCGCCGCCGCCCTCGCGCTCGTGCGCCGGGCGGTCGAGCTCGGCGTCGACCACATCGACACCGCCCAGTTCTACGGGGACGGCTTCTCCAACGACGTGATCCGCGAGGCCCTCCGGCCCGAGGACGGCGTCCTCGTCGTCAGCAAGGTCGGCGCCACGCCCCACTCCGGCGGGCCCCATCCGTTGCGCCTCGCCCAGCGGCCCGAGGAGCTGCGGGCCTCGGTCGAGGACAACCTGAAGAGCCTCGGCCTCGACCGGATTCCGCTGGTCAACCTGCGCCGGGCCGCACGCGGCCCCGGGCTGATCGCCGAGGGCGATCAGATCGTCGACATCGACGACCAGCTCGCGACCATGACCGCACTGCGCGACGAGGGCAAGATCGAGAGGATCGGCATCAGCCACGTCGGCATGGCGGAGCTGCGCCGCGCGCTGCCGGTGGGCCTGGACTGCGTGCAGAACGCGTACAGCCTGGTCTCCCGCGACGACGAGGAGATGCTCCGCCTCTGCGTCGCGGAGGGCATCGCCTGGGTGCCGTACTTCCCGCTCGGCAGCGCCTTCCCCGGCATGCCGAAGGTGACCGACGAGCCCGCCGTCCTCGCGGTCGCCGAGTCGCTGGACCGCACCCCGGCCCAGGTCGGCCTGGCCTGGCTGCTGCACCACGCCCCGAACGTGCTGCTCATCCCCGGCACCGCCGACGCCGGGCACCTGGCGGCGAACGTGGACGCGGGGGCGATCACCCTCGACGCCCCGGCCCTCGCCGCGCTGGACGCGGTCCCGACACGGTCGGGAGACATCGTCGGGTAGCCGGACCCGGGGGGGCATCGCCGGACAGCCGGACCCGGGGACACCGCCGGACAGCCGGCCGGCCGCCGGGAGGGCGTGACGGCGGCGGGAAAGAGGCGTGACGGCGGCGTGCCCGGCCCCGCCCGGGTGACGCGACGCCCATCCGGGTGAGGGGTGAATCGTTCATCCGCGAGCGGTGACGCGGTGGGCCGGTAGGAAGATCCCGACCTGTTCGCGCTCTCCGAAAGGCTCCTCCCGTGCGCCCTGCCCGTACCGCCGCCGCGACCGTGACCGCCGCCGCGCTGCTCGTCCCCGCGACGGCGGCCACCGCCGCGACAGCCCCGGCCGCCCCTCTCCTCCAGGCCGTTCGCGCCGACCAGCCGGTCGGGCTCCGGGTCCAGCGGGGAGACGTCTCCGCGGTCCTGAGTTTCAGCGGCCGGCTGTCCTGGAGCGGGGCGGGACACCGCACCTACACGCTCAAGGGACGTCTGCTCGCCCACTGCCACACCGCCACCCGCTTCACTGTCCGGCTGCAGTACGGCGGGTCCGGCGAGGGGTGGAAGAACTCCCCGGAGACCGCGTGCTCCAACGGCCGGTCGCGGTACCACGACATCGCGCTCTCCGGCACGCTCGCGCCGCACAGCGGGCTGCGGCTCCGGCTGGGGACCTGGACGTCCGGGTCGTGGGTGTACTCCGGCCGGAAGAACTACGCCCACCCGGCCTGAACCGACCACGACCCGACCATGGACCCATTCTTATACCGGTACAGTGAGAACGGTATAGTTATTGGGCGCATGCGAGAGGTCCCCCATGATCGAAATCCTGAACTCCGCGCGACTCGATCGGGCGAGGAACTCCGGCGCCCTGGTCGGAGACATCCTGCACGAACTGAAGCAGCGCAGCACGGCCGGTACGAACCTGCTGGACATCGACCGGTGGACCAAGGAGATGATCACCGAGGCGGGCGCGCAGTCGTGCTACGTCGACTACGCGCCCTCCTTCGGCCGGGGCCCGTTCGGGCACTACATCTGCACGGCGGTCAACGACGCGGTGCTCCACGGGCGGCCCCACGACTACACGCTGGCGGACGGGGATCTGCTGACCCTCGACCTCGCCGTGTCCAAGGGCGGGGTCGCCGCGGACGCCGCGATCAGCTTCCTGGTGGGCGGGACCGGGCCGGCGGAGAGCGTCGCGATGATCGAGACCACCGAACGCGCGCTGGCAGCCGGCATCGCCGCCGCCGGGCCCGGAGCGCGCATCGGCGACCTCTCCCACGCCATCGGCGCCGTCCTCAGCGAGGCGGGGTACCAGGTCAACACCGAGTTCGGCGGCCACGGCATCGGCTCGACCATGCACCAGGACCCCCACGTCCCGAACACCGGTCGGCCCGGCCGCGGTTACCAGCTGCGCCCGGGACTGCTGCTCGCCCTGGAGCCCTGGATCATGGCCGACACCGCCACCCTCGTCACCGACGCCGACGGCTGGACGCTGCGCAGCGCGACAGGCTGCCGGACCGCGCACACCGAGCACACCATCGCCATCACCGACGACGGAGCCGACATCCTCACCCTGCCCACACGGGCGCGAGCGTAGGGACGGCGGAGAGCGGGGAGGCGGAGAGCGGGGAGGCGGAGAGCGGGGAAGCGGGGAGCGGAGAGGCGGGGAGCGGGGAGCGCGGCGACGTGCGGCACGTCACGCGCCCCGCACACGTCCCGCCCCTTGCCCGACGGACCGCCCCGCCCTACCTTACTTTTCAGTAAGTTTACTGCGGAGTAAGGGGTTTGGTGTGGGCGCCTACCGCACGGTCATGGTCGGCACGGACGGCTCGGAGTCGTCGTTGGCGGCGGTCGAGAGGGCGGCCCGGCTGGCTGCCGACAGCGAGGCCGAACTCGTCATAGCCTGCGCGTACGTCCCGATGCGCGGGCACGAACTCGTCGCGGCACAGGACCAGTTGGGTGCGGAGGCGTACCAGGTCGTCGGCTCCGCTCCCGCCGAGTCCACCCTGCGCGTCGCGAAGGACCGGGCACGGGCGCAGGGCGCGGACAAGGTTCGGACGATCGCGGTGGAGGACGAGCCGGTCGCCGCGCTCACCCGGACGGCCAGGGAGACCTCGGCCGACCTCCTCGTCGTCGGCAACCGGGGGCTGCGCTCGCTCGCCGGACGCATCCTCGGCTCCGTACCGGCCGACATCGCCCGCAAGGCCCCGCTCGACGTGCTGATCGTGCACACCACATGAGCGCGGCGGAGAGAGCCGAGGGCGCCGGCGCCCCCGATCCGTTGGCCGCCGGCGGCCCGGCGGGTGTGAGCAGCCCGGTGGGCGGGGCACCCGGACTCTTCGGCGCCGTCGAACTCGGCCCGGCCATCGAGGAGGTGCTGCTCGGTGGCGGTCGTGTCTGGACGCGGCAGGAGCTGGCCGAACGGTCCGGGGTGGGGGCCGGGCGCACCGCGCAGATCTGGCGCGCCCTCGGTTTCCCGATGGTCGAGGAGGACGCGCGGGTCTTCACCGACGCCGACGTCGAGGCGCTCCGTGCGGGGGAACGGCTCATCGCGGCCGGGCTCATCACCGAGGAGAGCGAGATCATGATGGCCCGCGCCCTGGGCCACCACCTGTCCCGGCTGGCCGAGTGGGAGGTGCACACGCTCTGGTCCTGGATCAACCGCGAGTCGGAATTCTCGCTCGACGGGGCGAAGTTGATGGCGCACGCCGCCGCACTGCTGCCGGAGATGGAGCGGTTGCAGCAGCACGTGTGGCGCCGGCACCTCGCGGCGTACGCGGAACGCGTCCTCGCCGAGGCGCAGGAGGCGGCGCAGACCGCGCCCGCCGGACCGGGGCAGGACGAACCGCTGCCGGACCACGAGGGCGCCGACGTCCGCGACCGCGCGGTGGGCTTCACCGACATGGTCGGCTACACGCGGATGACCCGCGGCCTCGGGAACGCCGAACTCGTCCGCGTACTCGACCTGTTCGAAGGCCTCACCGGTGACGTGGTCGCCGAGGGCCGGGGCCGCGTCGTGAAGACCATCGGCGACGAAGTGCTCTTCGTCTGCGAGTCGGCGTCCGAGGCCGCCGACATCGCCCTGGAGCTCACCGCCCGCGCCGGGGCGGAGGAGCGGCTGCCGCAGGTACGGACCGGGCTCGCCCACGGAGCCGTACTCAGCCGCTTCGGCGACGTCTACGGCGCGGCCGTGAACATCGCCGCCCGGCTCACCGCCGTGGCCCGCCCCGACACCGTACTCGTCAACACCGAACTGGCCGGGGAGCTTTCGGGCCTGCCCGCGTACGAACTCCGGTCCCTGCGACCCGTATCGGTGCGGGGCTACAGCAGGCTGCGACCGGTGCTCCTGCGACCGGGCCGGGCCCACGGGCGCACCCACGGGCGGCCCCGGGGCGACTGACGCCCGGCGCCCGAGCGACTGACCGCCGGCGACCGGCCCCGGCCACGAAGCCGGGTCCGGGAACTCCACGGCGGCCAACCCAGCGCGGCCAACCCAGCGCGGCCAGCCCAGAGCCCAGCCCAGAGCGGTCAGCCTAGAGCGGTCATCCACTGCCAGCCGCCGGTGCCGATCAGCACTGGCGTGCCGAAGCCGACGGCGGTACCGGGGAGCAACTCCAGGTTCTCGGCGGCGTCCGCGGTCCGGGTCGTCCACAGGTCGGCGGCACCGTCGCCGTTCACGTCTCCGGCCGACACCGCCAGGCGCCGGTCGGACGCGGTCAGCGGTCCGCCGTCCAGGGGCCGGGGCTCACCGAGTGCCTGGGCTCCGGCCGAACGGTACTCGGTGACCGCTCCGGTGGACGGGTCGCGGGCCCACACGTCGGCCCGGCCGTCGTGGTCGACGTCTCCCGGCGCGAGCACGTCGAGGCCGGCCCATTCGGGGCCCCCGATCCGCACCGCGGCCTTGGCCGCGAAGGAGGGGACACCGCCTACGGCCGCGCCGCCCCGGTGCAGCCACAGACCGGTGGCACTCCGGGCGAGGACGTCGGGCAGCCCGTCGCCGTCGACGTCTCCGGCGCTGACCGGCGTCGCGTTGCTCCAGCCGGTGGGACGCCCGCCCATCGCGACGCGCGTGCCGAGGCCGCCGCTGCCGTCGTTGGGGTAGACCCACAGATTGTCGCCGATACGGACGACCAGGTCCTCCCGGCCGTCTCCCGTCCAGTCACCCCGGTGGCTGACTCCCGCGCCCGCCCAGCCACCGGTACCGATCTGGCGCTGGACGCCGACGGCCCCGCCACCGGTCCCGGAGTAGAGACGCAGGTTGCCGTCGTCCTTGACCGCGACGAAGTCGGGGCGGCCGTCACCGGTCAGGTCGCCGCCCACGCCGGAGCCCGCGCGAGGCTCCGGGTAGGCGGCGGCCCGCAGCAGCAGGTGGTCGGAGAGCGGAGCCACCCCGTCGGGCTCGGGCTCGAACGCGTCCGCCCGCACGGTGTGGAAGTCACCCGCCGTCAGGAAGACATGGTCGAACTTCTTGCCCGACGCGACGGTCGGCTCCCCCGAACGGCACTCGGTGACCCCGTCCGCGAGGCACTGGGCGGTGAAGAAGTCCCGGTCGTTCTCGTCCGCTTCGGCGAACGGGCCGGTGCCGGGCAGCCCGGCGCGCAGCGGGTCGAGCGCCGGATACGCGGGGCCCGCGTTGAAGTCACCGCCGAGGATCACCGGGACGCCGGCCGCCCAGGTGTCGATCCGGGCGAGGACCTGGGGGGTGCCGTTGTCCTCGATGTACTGGGCGAGATGCGTGGTGCAGGCCAGTGTGGTGCGCCCGTCGAGAGCGGCACGGGCACAGAGCACCGCCCGCGACTCCTCACCGGCGGGGACCGTCAGGTTGGCCGCGTACCGCTCGGCGGAAGGCGCCTTGACGAAGACACCCATGCCGAACCGGGTGTCCGACGACCACTTGGCGCAGCCGGGGGCGGAGCCCACGGTGCTGGTCCACACTCCTGTGTACTCGGGCAGGGCGTCGCGCAGCGCCGCCCACTGGCCGAAGCACAGCTCCTGGAGCATCAGGGCGTCCGTGTCCCAGGAGACCGTCTGGTCGCGTACCTTCGCCGTCCACGTCGCGAGGTCCAGCCCGCTCCGGCAGGTGTACGCGCCGCAGACGTTGTACGTGATCGTCCGCACCGGCGGCGCGGTGACCGGGTCCACGGTGTCGGCACCGGCGGCCGTCGTGGTGCCCGCGAGCAGCGTCAGGGCGGCGGCGAGGCGTACACCCCAGCGCAGCAGGGTTCTTCGAAGCGGCGTCATCGCTTTCCTCCAACTCGTCTTTCCTCCAGGGCGGGAGGACCGCGACAGCCTAACGATCACGCCACGGCACGCCCCTGGCACCGCTCGCCCCGTCCACGGGGACCGGGGGCGGGGGACCCGGGGGGGGGCAGCGGGCCGGGGTCCGGGCCGTCCGGGGGACCTCTGCCACCTCAGAAACCCGGACCGCCTCAGGCCCTCGGATAGCGGGCGAGCCAACCCGGTGACGCGGCCGTCGCGTTGTGCAGGGCCGGGCCCTGCGTCATCTCCATCGCGAAGTCGTCGGCGAGTTCGAGGAGGGTGGCCCGGCCCTCGATCTCGGCGAGCCAGGACGGCGGCAGGGCCGTCTCCCCGTGCAGCGCGCCCAGCAGCGCCCCGCAGACCGCCGCGGTGGGCGAGGACGGCCCGCCGTGGTTCACGGCCAGCCGCAGCCCGTGACGCACGTCCTCGCCGACGAGCGCGCAGTACAGCCCCACCGCGAGTACGTCCTCCGCCGAGTCCTCCGCGCCCAGCGACTCGATGAGCGCGGGACCCGGAATTCCCTGCCGTACGGCTCCGAGGGACCTGCGCAACGCCTCGGTGACGGGCTCGTGGCCCGGGCGTTCCGCGAGCAGCGCCAGCGCCCGCTGCACCGAACCGTCCAGGGTGTCCCGCCGGGCCAGCCCGTGCATCACCACCGCGAAGGCACCGGCCGCCAGTTGGGCGGTGGCGTGCCCATGACTCTGAGCCGCGCACTCCACCGCGAGCTGGCACACCAACTGCGGCTCCCACCCCACGAGCAGCCCGAACGGCGCGGACCGGGTCAGCGCGGCCGAATCCCGCGCCTCCGGGTTCCTGGGGCGCTCCAGCGTGCCCATCGTGGTGTCGCCGAAGCCGTGCAGGCAGGACCGCGCGGGCGCGCGGCGGGCGTACAGCCACTCCTCGCGCGCGAGCCAGCCGTCCCCCTCGCGCCGCTCGTCCGGCCCCCAGTCGCGCTGCGTCGCCGCCCACCGCAGATGGGCCCGGTACACGTCGGTCGGCGGATGCCAGGCCCCCGTGTCACGCCGCACCTGCGCCCGGATCAGCCCGTCCACGGTGAACAGGGTCAGCTGGGTGACCGACGTGACCCCGCCCCGCCGCCCGTCCACCGGCACGAAGTCGGCGACCCCGCCCACCCCGTGCGCCGCCCGGATCTCCTCCAGCGTCAGCAGAGTGACCCCGGCCCCGAGGGCGTCCCCGAGCGCCGCGCCCAGCAGCGCTCCCCGTACCCGGCTGCGGAAGTCCTGCTGTTCCACACGGCCCCAGACAGCTGTGGTCCCGATGGTCATCCGGCCAGTCCCCCTACCGTCGGTACGGCTCCGCCAGCACTGTAATAGAACGGGAACGACTGATTCAGGGCTGGAACGGAATGTACGGAGTAGCTCTGGAGATCACTTTTGAACGGCATTCATCAGGGTTTTCCGGGACGACCGGGGTCCGCCGCCGGTCCCGCCCCGGGTGCCGCATCGTCGTCTCCCGCCGCCCAGGAGGACCGGTAGCCGTCCCGCCGGGGCCCCGGACTCACCCCGCCGACCATCCAGGCCAGCGGCGGCCTGCCCTCCCGGCACTCCGCCACACGCAGCACGTCCCGCAACGCGTCCGCGGTCGCCCTGAGCGCGAACCGTACGGCCGCCTCCCCCGCCACCTCGTCGGCCAGCACCTCCCGCGCCCCGGCGAGCACGTCCTCCCCGCACGCCACGAGATCGGCCTCCACCTCGTCGGCCAGCCGCGACATCCGGCTGTCCGGATCATCGGTGCTGAGATAACACCGCCTGCCCTCGGGCGAGTTCCAGGGCAGCAGACGGAACTGGGAATCGGCCATGACGTGCGCCTCGCAGACGTAGTGACTCGGGGTGACTTCCATCGGGTGACAGTCACCGTTCGTGACTCGATGATCACCGCCGCGACCTACGCTCGGAAGCAGCACACGATTGCCCGCACACAGGACAACGGGAGGCCCACCATGACCGAACCGGCCGACGTGGACGAGGAGTCAGGACGCGCCGCGCTCGGACGGACGCTGCGCTACCTCAGGGAGAAGGCAGGCAAGTCCCTGGGCCAACTCGCCGAGGAGACCCGCTACGACAAGAGCTACCTGTACCGGCTGGAGGTCGGCCAACGCCTCTCGCGGCTGGAGGTGATGGAGGACCTGGACCGGCACTACAGGAGCGGGGAACTGCTCCAGGGATTATGGAAGGTCGCCCGGAGGGAAGTCTTCAAGGACAAGTACAAGGAGTTCATGCGGCTGGAGCCGACGGCCCGGATCATGCACCTGTTCACCCTGGGAATTCCGGGGCTGCTCCAGACCGAGGATGTGGCTCGGGAGTCGTTGTCCGGGGCCCAGGAAACGACGGCTGAGGCTGAGCTGGTGGAGGAACAGGTCATAGCGCGCCTCGGCCGACAGCAGTTGCTCCATCGTGTTCCGGCGCCGTCGGTCCGGATCATCATGGACGAGTACGCACTCCATCGTCCCGTGTCCGATGCCAAGGCTTGGGAGAAGCAACTGTGCCACCTCGTCGAGATGGCGGAGGCGCCATCACTCACCCTTCAGGTGCTGCCCCTCTCGGCCGGCGCACACGCTCTCATGACCGGAGCCCTGTCGCTGCTGTGGCAGAACGACGGCAGCTGTGTTGCCTTTACCGAGGGCAACAGCTGTGGCGAGCTGATCGAAGATCCAGTAGCTGTCACCCGCCTCCGTCTGTCTTACGATCACGTCCGAGATCTGGCGTTGTCCCCGCCTGACTCCATCACTTTCATCAACGACTTCTTGAAGGAGAACCGAGCATGAACCGCTCGCTCGACCTCAGCAACGTCAGCTGGCGCAAGTCGAGTTTCAGCGATGGCGGGCCGAACAACTGCCTCGAAGTTGCAGACGACTTCCCTGGCATCGTCCCCGTCCGCGACAGCAAGAACCCCGCCGGACCCGTGCTCCTCATCACCGCCACCGCCTGGGCGGAGTTCGTCCCCTTCGCCGCCCGTCGTTGAGTCGCCGGACGCGGGCATGCCCCCGCGCCCGCCGCTCCGCCTGCGGCCCCGGGCCATGGACCGGCTCGGGGCCGAGGCTTGTCCGGGAGGCTCGGGAGCCTTCCCGAGCCGGGGTTGCCCCTCCTCGGCCGTCACCGGGCGCGCACCCCGCGGCCCGTAAATCCGATTGCGCTTCCCAGCCACCCCGGTAGCGTGCGCCGCTATGACACCGGAACTGAAGCGCCCCCCACTCCAGGCCGACGAACGCACCGCGCTGGTCGGCTGGTTGGACCTCCAGCGGCAGATTCTGCGCTGGAAGTGCGAGGGTGTCGGCGAGGAGGACGCGCACCGTTCCGTCGTCCCGACGTCGCCGCTCATGACGATGGCCGGTCTCGTTTCCCACATGCGCTGGACCGAGCACATGTGGCTGGAGGTGCTGTTCCTCGGCGGGGACGAGAAGCAGAACCCGGCGTTCGGCGAGTCGAGCGAGGCCGCCGACTGGGTCACCGACGGCCGTCCGCTGGCGGAACTCCTCGCGGAGTACGAGGCCCAGTGCACGCGCAGCAACGAGATCGTCGCCGCGGCCTCCCTGGACGACGTCGGCCGGCACTCCGGCTTCTACTCCGCCGGCGCCAACCTTCGCTGGATGCTGATCCACCTCGTCGAGGAGACCGGGCGCCACGCGGGGCACGCGGACATCGTCCGGGAACTGCTCGACGGCACCAAGGGCTACTACTGAGCCGTCTCCGTCGCTTCCCGTACCGCGGCGACGGCACGCTGCCTGACTCCACCGAACAGCTGGATCATGGTGGCGGCCAGGACGTCGTCCCTGTCGATGGTCCGCCCGTCTCCCGTGCGGGTGGAACGGGCCGGGGACACCGGGGCGGGATCGGACACCCGGGCGGGATCGGACACCCGGGCGGGCTCGGACACCCGGGCCGGATCGGACACCGGGAGCGGGTCGGACAGTTCGCCCGGCACCACCAAGGCGACCGAGCCGAACCGTCCGACCCCGCCCTCCCGGGCAACCCTGGCCGCGTCCCGGGCGAGGTCCGTCAGGAACACGCTCGCGATCCCGTCCAGTTCGCGGACCATCTCCGGGACGGCCCCCGTTCCCCGCTCGCGCAGCAGCTTCCTGATCCCGCCCTCGAACCGGTGAGCGCCCACCACAGCGCTCAGCTTGGGTGAGCCGCCGCGCCCGGGAGCCTCCACGACGGCGCCCTCCGCGTCGTGGACGACTCCGGTCAGTCCCTTGAACGTAGGGCTGTGGTGGTACCAGGCGGCTCCCACCTCCAGCTCGACGTCCCGGTCCACGGCGGTCACCAGGTCCCGGGGAAGCAGCTTCTTCCGGGACTCCTCAGCCGCCGCCCGCAGCGCCCCGTCGATGAGGCCCGTCAGCACGGTCCGCGTCACCGAGGCGGCGGCCCGAGCCGCCGACCGGGAGACGTTCAGCGGGGTGACGTCCCTGAACACAGCCTTGACCAGCGGCAGTTCGAACGCCGCTATGTCCTTCTCCGCGTCCTGCACTGTTCCTCGCTCAGATTGGTTGGTGGGCGCCGAACGCCCCTCCCCCGGTCGTCGCACCTCGCGCGCGACCGAGCCGGGCCGTCCGGCGGACCCGGCAGCGGTCCCGCGTCCCGGCCGACCCGGAGCGTCGGTCCCGGCGACGGACGGGCGCGGAGCGTATCAGTCCCGGTCCTCCTGGAGCCTCGGCATCTCGGGGCCTCCTCCCCCGGCCCTCCCCTCTCCCCCGGAGCGTCCGGAGCGTCAGGCGCCACCGCAGCCGCGCCGGACGCCGGAGTCACGGCATCGAAGGGACGGTGTCGAGATACGCGCGGACCGCTCCCGACGTCTCGTCGTGCCGGCCGAACACCAACAGGTCCGGCCCCGGTGGCGCTCCGCGCAGGGGGCGGTAGGTGAGACCGGGCAGGGTGATGCGCTCCGTGGCCGTGGGGACGAGGGCCACCCCCTCACCCGCTGCCGCGAGGGCGAGGACGCCCAGGGTGCTGGCGACCAGGCGGACTCCGGAGCGGTCCTCCACGGGGCCGGGCCAGAGCCGGGACAGCACGGTCTCGTCCTCCTCCCGGCTCGCGAAGACGATGAGGTCGTGGGCCCTCACGTCGACGGTGGTCACCGAGGCGAGGGACGCCAGTTCGTGGTCGGAGCGCACGGCGACGGACATCGGAGTGAGGGCGCGCCGGACGACGCGCAGGCCGTCCGTGTCGGCCAGGCCGAGGTCGGGGCAGTAGCCGATGTCGAGCGCGCCGTCGCGCACTGCCTGGACCTGGGCGGCGGGCGGAAGCTCGGTCAGGGTGAGGCCGACGCGGGGGCGGGCCCGGCGGAAGCCGCGCACGTCCTCGGAGAGGACACCCTGGAGCGCCGCCACGCCGGAGAAGCCGACCCGCACCGCCCCGGTCTCGCCGCGCACCGACCACCGGGCGGTCTGGAGGGCCCGGTCTGCCTGGGCGAGCGCGCGGCGGGCTTCGGGAAGCAGTTGCTCACCGGCCTCGGTCAGCTCGACACGTCGGCTCGTGCGGCTGAACAGGCGTCCGCCCACCTCGCGTTCCAGGGCCTGCACCTGGGCACTGAGGGTGGACTGCGTGACATGCAGGAGGTCGGCCGCCCGGCCGAAGTGGCGCTCGTCGGCCACGGCGACGAAGTAGCGCAGGTGCCTCAGCTCCACCGTCCACCTCCGTGCTTCCATCGCTCCGGCCGATCAATCGATCGTATCTTTCGGTTGGACCCCTCGCTCCTCACGTCGAACACTGGACGCATGAACGTGACGATTCAGGACCGACAGGACATCGCCGACCTCATGACCGGGTGGATCCACCGCGACCTGGGCGAGTGGGACCGCCTCAAGGCCCTCTTCCACCCCGACGGGCGGATCGAGATCACCTGGTTCGACGGACCGGCGTACGAGTTCGTGGACGCCTCCGCCCGGATGGGGGCCTCCGCCTTCCGCACCAAGCACCTGATCACCGCGCCCGTGGTGACCTTCTCGGCCGACGGGACCCGTGCCGTCAGCGAGACCAACGCCGTCATCATCGGCGAGAACGTCGACCTCCGGCTCGGCTGCAACGGTCACAACCGGTTCATCGACAAGCTGGAGAAGCGGGACGGGGTGTGGCGCATCAGCGACCGCAAGAGCGTCTACGACTTCGGCAGCTTCACCTTTCCCGCCGGGATCGTCGACATCGACGCGCGGGCGGTCGCCCGCCACCCCCGGGAGTACGCGGCGCTCGCCTACCTGCTGGAGGCCAGCGGCTACCCGGTCAGCCGGGTTTTCGCGACCAAGGGCAGCGACCTGGAGCGCGACATCAAGGAATCCGCCTTCGCCTGGCTGGGCGGCTCCCTCCGCCCTGACCCTGCCCCCTGACTCCGCCCCTGCCCCTGCCCTGACACCGGTCGGACCGGGGGCGGCGCAGACCGCAGGAGGAGGGGGCAGACCGCGGAAGGGCGGGACGGACCGCAAACGGACGGGCCGTCGCCCCGCCCGGGTCACTCGACGCCCGGCAGCTCCGCCAGCGTCGGGTAGTCCGTGTAGCCCGTCGCCCCGCCGACGTACATCATGTACGCGTCCCGCACCTGGTTGACCGGCGCTCCGGTACGCAGCCGGTGGACCAGGTCCGGGTTGGCGAGGAACGGGCGGCCGAGGGCGATGAGGTCGGCCCCGGCGGCGAGCAGGCGCTCGCTCGCGGCGAGGCCGCCGTCCTCGGGGAGGCGGTCCTGCGGGAGCACCGGGTTGCCGATCAGGGTGCCGGGCCATTCCTTGCGGATGCGCTGGAATACGGGCTGGTCCGGGTCGGCGTGCACCACGTGCAGGTACGCGATCCCGCTGTCGGCCAGGGCGGCGACGAGCGCGGGGTAGATCTCCTCGGTGTCGCCCTCCACGATGCCGTTGACCATGTTGCCGGGGGAGACGCGCAGCCCGACGCGCTCGGGGCCGATCTCCTCGGCTACGGCTTGGACCACCTCGGCGACGAACCGTACGCGGTTGTCGACCGGGCCGCCGTAGGCGTCGGTGCGGCGGTTGGTGTTCTGCGCGAGGAACTGGTGGAGCAGGTGGCCGTTGGCGCTGTGGATTTCCACCCCTTCGAAGCCCGCTTCGATCGCGCGGCGCGCGGCGGAGGCGAAGTCGGCGATGTGCTCCTCGATGTCGTCCAAGCCCATCTCCCGGGGTACGGGCGCCTGTTGCTTGCCCGAGGGTGTGTGGAGCGTCTCGGGGAGCGCCACGGGCGAGGGCGCGACAGGGACCAGGCCGCTGGTGTCGGGGTGTCCGACCCGTCCGCCGTGCTGGAGCTGGAGGAACATCCGCCCGCCCGCCGCGCGCACCGCGTCGGTGACCAGGCGCCATCCGGCGACGTGGTCGGGGCGGTGGATGGCGGTGATGTTCGGGTAGGTCTGGCCGACCGCGTTCGGGGTGGACGCCTCGGCGATGATCAGGCCGGCCGTGGCGCGCTGGGCGTAGTAGGTGGCCATCAGCGGGGTGGGGACGCCGTCGGCGGTGGCGCGGTTACGGGTCAGCGGGGCCATCACGAGCCGGTTCGGGAGGCGCAGCGGGCCGAGGCCGGCGGGGTCGAAGACCGATACCTTCGCAGCGGTGGAAACGGGTGCGTTCGTCATGCCGAGAGAGTAAGAATTGACACCGGTGTCAGGTTCAAGTCCCGAAGGAGCTGGGCGTCATGCGGATCGGTGAACTGGCCCGGCGCACGGGCGTCAGCGAGCGTTCCCTGCGCTACTACGAGCAGCAGGGCCTGCTGGCCTCGGACCGCACACCCGGCGGGCACCGCGCGTACCCCGAAGGCGCGGTCGACCGGGTCATCCGCATCCAGGAGTTCTACGCGGCGGGCCTGTGCAGCTCGAAGATCCACGAACTCCTGCCCTGTGTACGGGACTCGGACGGCGGGCCGTCCGCCGTCGCCACGCCCCGGCTCGTCAGCGACCTCGGTGCGGAACGCGACAGGATCGACCGGAAGATCGCCGAACTGCTGCGTTCCCGGGACGTGTTGGACGAGGTGATCGCCACGGCGAAGGAGCAGTCGCCGCCACCGCCCGCAGGGGACGCCGTCGCGTAGGACCTCCGTCAGGAAGGGGCGAGTGCCAGGCGCACCGCGAGTGCGGTGATCACCGCACTGGAGAGCAGAGCAGTCGCCAACCTCCCCCGCGGGCCCGTCGGTCCGCGCCCCAGCAGCGCCCCGCCGCCGACCAGCAGCAACTGCCAGGAGGCGGAGGCCACGAAGGCCGCCAGGACGAACAGGGCCCGCTCCGCGTGGCCCGGCGCGGCATCCCCCTGCCCCGCGAGCACCAGGGCGGTGAAGTACAGGACGGTGACCGGGTTCATCAGCGTGAGGCTCAGCAGCGCGAGGTACGCCCGCAGCGGGCCCGCCGGTCCGCGGTCGGCCCGGCCGCCCGGGGCCCGTCCCGCACGGTGGTGGCGTAGGGCCGTCACCGCGCCCCGTCCGGCCATCGCCACCAGGACCACGGCCGAGGCCCACCGCAGGGGCAGCGCGACCGGCTCGACGAGCGGGGCGAGAGCCGAGCCCCCGGCTACGGCGACCAGCGCGTACAGGCCGTCGGCGGTCGCGACGCCGAGGGCGGCACCGGCGCCGACCCGCAGCGAGGTCCGCGCGGTGAGGGCCACCAGGTAGGCCGCGACCGCCCCGACCGGTACGGCGATGCCGTACCCGGCCAGCAGCCCCGCGACCAGCGCCGCGCTCACGCGCGGGGCGGAGTCGGCCTCCCCGGACCGCCGGGCTGCTGCTGGAGGCCCCGGCTCGCGACGGCGAGGGAGGGCAGCGGCAGCGCGGAGGATGTCGGAGTCATGGGCGGATTCTCGGAGGGCGCCCGCCGCCCGGGCAACCCGTTTTCTCCGCGGCCCGAGGTCCGCGGAAGGCGGCGGCCCAGCCCTCAGGCCCCGGCGGCCGAGCCTCCGGCGGCTCCACCGGCGCCGAGGGAGGTCCAGTCCGGAGCGGCCCCGACCAGCGAGTCGAGGCGTTCCAGACGCTGGGCGGTGGCGGCGTCGTCGGGGGTCATGACGATGATCCGCTCGCCGCGCGTCCGGTCCAGCCACAGGCTCTGGAACTGGACGTCGAGGGGGCCGACGCGCGGGGACCGGTAATGGCGCAGCTGGGTCCGGTCGGCGCCGACTTCGTACGACTCCCAGTGCCGCACGAAGTCCGGGGACTCCTGACGCAGCCGGTTGATCAGCGCGTGCCAGCGGGGGTCGTCGCGGTGTTCCGGCTGGCGGGCGCGGAGCCGCGCGGTCATGTCGCGCAGGACGGTCTCCTCGTCGACCAGGCTGTTGCGCCAGCTCGGTTCGGTGAACATCAGCCACGCGCAGTTGCGTTCCTCCACCGGGTACGCGTCGAGGTCGGCGAAGAGGTACCGGTAGGTGCGGTTGGCCGCGACCAGGTCGTAGCAGTCGGTCTGCACGGCGGCCGGGTAGGGCAGCAACTTCGCCAGGACGGCGGTGTGTTCGGGACGCAGGTCCATGGGAGGTCCCGGCTCGGCGGCCGTGCCCCGGCCCGCGAGCACCATGAGGTGCCGGTGCTCGGCGGCGTCCAGGCGCAGGACGCGCGCCACCGCGTCGAGCACCTGGTCGGAGGCGTTCTTGGCCCTCCCCTGTTCGAGCCACGTGTACCAGGTGACCCCGACACCGGCGAGCTGCGCGACCTCCTCGCGCCGCAGACCGGGCGTGCGGCGCCGGCCGCCCGCGGGCAGGCCCACGTCACCGGGGGTGACACGGGCACGGCGGGCGCGCAGGAAGGCGCCGAGGGCGTCGCGGTCGGGCGTCGTAGAGGTCACCGCACCAGTGTCGGGCTTCGGGGCCAAAGGATCCAGGTAGTACTGGTACCCCGATAAACAGGCTCCTGGTACCAGGATGGCGCGCGGCGCACAGTCTGGTCATGACCCTCACGACCGCACCGTCCGTCCCCGCCACGCACACCCCACCGGCCGTCCCCGTGGCCGCCACCCACGGCGGCCCGGCCGCCCCCGCCGCGCATACCGGGGCACCGCTTCCGGCGCGCGCCCTCACCGGCACCGGACTCGCCGCGCTGCTCGTCGCCTTCCTGCCCGTGAACATGACGTTCGGGTCGGTGAACCTGCTCGAACCCGCGATCACCACGGACCTCGGCGTGACCGTGTCGGGCGGTCAGCTCGTGCTCTCCGCGTACACCACGGCGTTCGCGGCGACCCTCGTCGTGGCGGGGCGCCTGGGCGACCGGTTCGGACGGCGGCGGCTGCTCGCGGCCGGGGTCGGCGCGTTCGGCGTGGCCTCCGTGCTCGCCGCGCTCGCACCGAACCTGATCACCCTCGTCGTCCTGCGCGCCGTGCTGGGCGTGGCCGCGGGGCTGTTCACCCCGCAGGTCCTCTCCACCATCCAGTCCACCGCGCCCGCGAAGCTGCGGGCCCTGGGCGTCACGCTCTTCGCCGCCGTCGGCGGCATCGCGACCGTCGCCGGGCAGCTCCTCGCGGGCGCCGTCGCCCAGGCCGCAGGTGACCACTGGGGCTGGCGGCTCGTGCAGATACTCACCGGCGCGATCGGGGCCGCCGCGCTGCTCGCCCTGCGCACCGTGCCCGAGTCGCGCTCGACGGCGCCGCTCTCGCTGGACCTGCGCGGGGCCGCGCTCCTCGGCACCGGCCTGCTCCTCGTCGTGGTGCCCCTGACCCTCGGCACCTCCGCGGGCGGCCCGGCCCCGGTGCTCGCGATGCTGGCCGCGGGCGGCGCGGCGCTCACCGTCTTCGCCCGCTCGCAGCGCGCCGCCGAACGCCGCGGCGAACTGCCCGTCGTCCCGCCGAGCGTGCTGCGCACCCCGGCCGTGCGGCAGGGCCTGGTCATGTCCCTGCTGTTCTTCACCGGCTACGGCGCTTTCCTGTACGAGTTCTCGGCACTCGCCCAGGGCGCGTTCGGCGTGGACGCCTGGGACACCGTCGTGCTGCTGCTCGGGTTCGGCGCGGGGTTCATCGTCACCGCCCTCGCCCTGCCGGCCGTGGAACGCCGCACCGGACGCTGGACGATGACCGGCGCGGCCCTCGGCCAGGCGGCGGTGCTCGTGGGCCTCGCCTTCACCGTGAACGGCACCCACGGCCACACCACGTGGACCCTGCAGCCGCTGCTGATCGCGCTCGGTGTCACCCAGGCCCTGATGTACGGACCGGTCCTGCGCACCGTCCTCTCCCGCACCCCGACCTGGGCGGCGGGCGTCGCCGGCGGTCTCTTCACCACCCTGCAGCAGCTCGGTCTCGGCCTGGGCGTGGCACTCCTGGGCGGCCTCTTCCACGCCGTGGCCGACGCGACGGCGGACGGCTCCGCCGACGCCGGACTGCCCCGCGGTTTCGCCGCCGCCGTGGCCGTACAGGCCGCTCTGGCCCTGGCCTTCGCCTTCTTCGCCACCCGTATCGCCCGCGCCGGGGCGCCGGAAGCGAGCTGAGCGGCGCTACGGCCGCCCGGCGCCCAGCGCGTACCGGGCCCGCTCCCCCGCCACGACCCGGTCCAGGTCGCCCAGCATCCCCTCCGCCTCGCGGGCGGCGGTCAGGGCGGCCGGGTCGAGGTCGGCGGTGACCACCTCGCGCCGGTCCGGTCCGGCCTCGGTCAGCAGCCGCCCGTCCGGACCCCACACCCCACTGCCGCCGCAGGTGTTCCAGCCGCCGGTGGTACCGATGTGGTTGGCCAGGACCGTGTAGACGGTGTTGTCGAGGGCGCGGGCGGGGAACCACGTACGGGACTCGTGGTGGCCGTTGCCGACACTGAAGAGGGCGCCGACGAGGTACGCGTGGCAGCCGTCCAACGCGGCGGCGCGGGCGTGCTCGGGGAAGCCCGAGTCGTAGCAGATGCCGAGCCCGAGCCGCCAGCCGTCCACGTCGAGGGTGCACCCGGCGGCCCCCGGCCGGTAGACCTCGCGCTCGGTCTTGAAGAGGTACTGCTTGTCGTAGCGGGTGACGAGGGTGCCGTCGGCCCCGATGACCAGCGCGGAGACGTACAGCTCCCCCGCCTCGTGGAACGCGGCGCCCACCACCGCGACCGTGCCGGTCTCCCGGCAGGCGTCGGCGAGCGGCGCGAGGCGCGGGTCGCCGGGCTGCACGGCGCAGCGCAGCGGTTCGGCGCGGACGAGGTCGGGCTCGTACCCGCTGAGGAACTTCTCCGGGAGGACGACCACCCGCGCCCCCGCCCCGGCGGCCTCACGGACCAGGGCGGCGGCGGTGGCCGTGTTGGCCTCGACGTCTCCGGCCACGGCCTGCGCCTGCGCGGCGGCGACCCGCAGCGGGCTCGACGGGATCGGGTACGTACGGGACGGGGCGGTGCGTGCGGTCATGGAACCCCAGGTTACCGGCAGGCCGACGGGGCCCTCGGGCTCCGCCGGCCGGGGCCGCGACCGCGTGCGGGCTCAGCCGGTACCGGGACGGGAGCCCAGCGCGCGGGGGCCGTCCGCCGGGGACGCCAGCAGCTCCCGCACGGACCGGCCGATGAACGCGACATCGTCCGGGTTGGCTCCGGAGCCCGCGAGGTGGCCCCACTCACCGGGGATGACCCGCACCTCCGCGTCCGGGATGTGCGCCGAGGCCCGGACCTCGTCCTCGGGCGGGAAGTAGAGGTCTCTCTCCGCCGGCATGGCCAGCGTCCTGGCGGTGATGGTTCCCAGCGCCTTGGCGACGTCCCCGCCCGCTCCCCCGGTCGCGCCGACGTCCGCGTGCTGCCACGTCCAGAGCATCGCGAGCAGGTCGTTGGTGTCCTGGCCCGCGAAGTTCGGCTCCCAGAAACCCGCCAGGAACTCGTCGACGGAGTCGAACCCCAGGGAGCGGTACCGCTCGTTCCAGTAGAAAGCCTGCGAGAAACCCCAGCCCGCGTAGACCCGGGAGAAGGCCCGCAGGCCCGCCGCGTGTCCGGGCGCCCGCCGGCCCCGGTGCCACTCGGGGTCGGTCGTGAGCACGGCCCGCAGCCCCTCGATGAACACCCCGTTGTGCGGTGAGGTCTTCGGCGATCCGCAGAACGGCAGGGCGCGGGCGACCATGTCCGGGTACGAGACCGCCCACTGGTACGTCTGCTGGGCGCCCATGGAACAGCCGATCACGAGGGCGAGGCGCTCGATGCCGAAGTGGAGGCGGACCAGCTCGTGCTGGGCACGCACGTTGTCACCCATCGTGACGTGGGGGAAGTCCGCGCCGGCCTGCGGTGCGGGGGTGTTGGAGGGCGAGGAGGAAAGGCCGTTGCCGAAGAGGTTCGGCACGATGACGAAGTAGCGGTCGGTGTCCAGCGGGCGGCCCGGACCGATCAGCCACTCGTGAGAGGTGTGGTCACCGGCGAACCAGGTCGGGAGCAGGACGGCGTTGCCCCTGTCGGGCGCGAGGTCTCCATGGGTCCGGTAGACGAGGCGGGCCGGGTCCAGGACGCCGCCCCTCTCCAGACGGAAGTGCGGGAGTTCGAGGACTAACGGGTCGGTCGGGGCGTTCATGGTGGTCCCTCGATGAGTGGGCGGTGGGCGCGCCAGGACACCGGGCCGGGGGCGGGGGCGGGGCGATCTTCGGTGGGCCAAGTCCCCGGCACGACAGACCGGTTGACACCCCGGTCCGGCCCGTGGGTGCTGTCACGGATCCAGGCTACCGACAGCTCGCCGGGGCGGGCCGCAGCCGCGGCACGCCCGATGGGGACTCTACGCCGGTCATGACCGGACTTGACCAAGAATGGGCCGCCTCCTCCGACTTCGACGGCCCCAACGCCTTCAAGAGGCACGGCGGTTGCTCGTAGGCTGCGGCCATGACGACCCGAGCCGACACCCCCGCCCTCGCCACCCGCGCCGCCTCGGTCGGCGCCTCTCCCGTACGCGAGATCCTCGCGCTCACCGCGCGGCCGGAGGTGATCTCGTTCGCGGGCGGGCTTCCGGCACCCGAGCTGTTCGACACCGGCGGGATCCGGGCCGCCTACGACCACGTGCTGGCCGAGGACGCGGCACGGGCCCTCCAGTACTCGGTGACCGAGGGCGACCCGGCGCTGCGGGCGGCCGTCGCCGCCCGGTACTCCGCGCGGGGGCTGCCGACCCGGGCGGAGGACCTGGTGGTGACCACCGGATCGCAGCAGGCACTGACTCTGCTCACCACCGCGCTGCTGGAGCCCGGCGACACCGTCCTCGTCGAAGACCCCACGTACCTCGCGGCGTTGCAGTGCTTCAACTTCGCCGGGGCACGGGTCCTGCCGGTGCCGTGCGACGACGAGGGCATCGACCCGGTGGCGCTCGCGGAACTCGTCGAGCGGGAACGGCCCAAGCTGCTCTACACCGTCCCCACCTTCCAGAACCCGACCGGGCGCACCCTCCCGCTCGCGCGCAGGCAGGCCGTCGCCGAGGTCGCGCAGCGCCTCGGCCTGTGGATCGTCGAGGACGACCCCTACGGCGAGCTGCGCTTCGAGGGCGAGCACCTGCCGTGGATCTCGTCGCTGGACGCCGCCGCCGACCGCACGGTGCTGCTGGGCACCTTCTCCAAGGTGATGTCCCCCGGCATGCGGCTCGGCCATCTCCGTGCGCCCGCCGCGCTGCGCCGGGCCTGCGTGATCGTCAAGCAGGCCGCCGACCTGCACTGCTCCGCCGTGGACCAGGCCGCGGCGGCCCGCTACCTGGAGGTCTTCGACCTCGACGCCCACATCGGCCGGGTCCGCGCCGCGTACCGCGAGCGCCGGGACGCGCTGCTCGACGGCCTGCCCGCCGCCCTGCCACCGGGCAGCACCTGGAACCGGCCGGACGGAGGGATGTTCCTCTGGGTCCGCCTGCCCGACGGACACGACGCGACCGCCCTGCTGACGAAGGCGATCACCCACGAGGTGGCGTACGTCCCCGGCGCCCCCTTCTACGCCGGGACTCCCGACCCGGCGACCCTGCGGATGTCCTTCACCACCCACACCCCGGACGAGATCCGCGAGGGGCTGCTGCGGCTGGGCAAGGCACTGGGCGCGACCGGGGCACCGGCACCGCAGCCTGTCGCGCACGCCTGAGCCCACCGCCGCCGCCCCCGCGCCCCCGCCGCGCGAGCGGAGGGGCACGGGGCGGCGGCGCGTGCCGGATCAGCCCGGCAGGACCGGCAGCAGCTCCGGCAGGTGGCCGTCCGAGGCGGTCGCCGCGGCGACGCGCTCCGCGGGGACCTCTCCGTAGAGGGTGGTGCGCGGCTTCGCCGGGCGGCCCGCGAGTTCGGCGATGGCCACCAGGTCCTGGATGGAGCGGTACGAGCCGTAACTCGACCCGGCCATACGGGAGATGGTCTCCTCCATCAGGGTGCCGCCGAGGTCGTTGGCGCCCGAGCGGAGCATCTCGGCGGCGCCCTCGGTGCCGAGCTTCACCCAGCTGGTCTGGATGTTGGTGATGTGCGGGTGGAGCAGCAGCCGGGCCATGGCGGTGACGGCCCGGTTGTCGCGGTCGGTGGGGCCGGGGCGGGCGATGCCGGCGAGGTAGACCGGGGCGTTGGTGTGGATGAACGGGAGGGTCACGAACTCGGTGAACCCACCGGTCTCCTGCTGGAGCCGGGCCAGCGTGCGCAGGTGGCCCAGCCAGTGGCGGGGCTGGTCGACGTGCCCGTACATCATGGTGGACGAGGAACGCAGCCCCACCTCGTGGGCGGTCTTCACGACCTCCAGCCAGGTGGCGGTGGGGAGTTTGCCCTTGGTGAGGACCCAGCGGACCTCGTCGTCCAGGATCTCCGCCGCCGTACCGGGAATGGAGTCGAGTCCGGCCTCCTTCGCGGCGGTCAGCCAGTCACGGATCGAAAGCCCGGTGCGGGTGGCGCCGTTGACGACCTCCATCGGGGAGAAGGCGTGGACGTGCATGCCGGGGACGCGTTCCTTCACGGCCCGCGCGATGTCGAAGTAGGCGCTGCCGGGCAGGTCCGGGTGGATGCCGCCCTGCATGCAGACCTCCACCGCGCCGACGTCCCACGCCTGCGCGGCCCGGTCGGCGACCTGGTCGAGGGAGAGGGTGTACGCGTCGGCGTCGGTGCGGCGCTGCGCGAACGCGCAGAAACGGCAGCCGGTGTAGCAGACGTTGGTGAAGTTGATGTTCCGGGTGACGATGTAGGTGACCTCGTCGCCGACCGTGTCGCGGCGCAGGGTGTCCGCGATCCGGCAGAGCTCGTCCAGTGCCGGGCCCTCCGCGTGGAGCAGGGCGAGGGCCTGGGCGTCGGTGAGCTTCGTCGGGTCGTCGGCCGCCTGGCTCAGCGCCTCACGGACGTCCGCGTCGACGCGGGACGGGGCCATGCCGGGAGCGGCGGCCTCGCGGAGCGCCTCCCAGTCCCCGTACACCTCGTCGAAGTCCTCACGGCGGTCGCCGGTGCGGCCCTCGGTGTCGATGGTGCGGTGCAGGTCGGTGCGGCCACTCGCGCCGAACTCCTCGTCCGGTTCCTGCCAGGGCAGGCCGACGGGGATCGCGCCCTCCTTGGCCATGCCGGTCTCCGGGTCGGCGAGCGCGCGCACGTGCGGGAGCAGCCGGGGGTCGAGCCACGGTTCGCCGCGCTGGATGAACTCCGGGTAGATGGTGAGCCGTTCGCGCAGCGCGAAGCCGGACTCGGCGGTGCGGGCGGCGAGTTCGTCGATGTGCGGCCAGGGGCGTTCGGGGTTCACGTGGTCGGGGGTGAGCGGCGAGACCCCGCCCCAGTCGTCGATGCCCGCCCCGACGATCAGCGCGTACTCGGAGTCCACCAGGTTCGGCGGGGCCTGGATCCGCGCGGACGGGCCGAGGATGTGCCGGGCCACCGCGATCGTCGCGGCCAGCTCCTCCAGCTCCGCGTCGGGCATCGCGCGCATCGCGGTGTCCGGCTTGGCGCGGAAGTTCTGGATGATGACTTCCTGGATGCCGTGGTAGGCGCGGGCGGTGCGGCGGATCTCGAAGAGGGAGTCGGCGCGCTCCTCGTAGTTCTCTCCGATGCCGATCAGGATGCCTGTGGTGAAGGGGACGTTGGAGCGGCCGGCGTCCTCCAGGACGCGCAGCCGGACGGCCGGTTCCTTGTCCGGGGAGCCGTGGTGCGGGCCGCCCTTCTCGGACCAGAGGCGGGTCGCGGTGGTCTCCAGCATCATCCCCATCGAGGGGGCGACCGGCTTGAGGCGCTGGAGATCGGTCCAGCCGAGCACCCCGGGGTTGAGGTGCGGGAGCAGGCCCGTCTCCTCCAGGACCCGGATCGCCATGGCGCGTACGTACGCCAGGGTGTCGTCGTACCCCTCGGCCTCCAGCCACTCCCGCGCCTCGGGCCAGCGGTCCTCGGGGCGGTCGCCGAGGGTGAAGAGCGCTTCCTTGCAGCCGAGCGCCGCGCCCTTGCGGGCGATGTCGAGGACCTCGTCGGGCGAGAGGAACATCCCGTGGCCCTCGCGGCGGAGCTTGCCGGGGACGGTGACGAAGGTGCAGTAGTGACAGATGTCGCGGCAGAGGCGGGTGAGCGGGATGAACACTTTGCGGGAGTACGTGATGACGCCCGGCCGGCCCGCCGCTTCCAGGCCCGCGTCGCGTACCCGGGCGGCGGACGCGGCGAGGTCCGTCAGATCGTCACCGCGTGCCTGGAGGAGTACGGCGGCCTCGGTGGCGTCGAGGGCCACACCGTCACGTGCCCGTTTGAGTGCGCGCCGCATGGCGTTGGTCGTGGGGCGTCCGCTCTGAGGATCGGTCATGGACCGAGCATACGAGCGGCGCCGGTGCCCGGGTCGGCCGGTCACCTGCACCTTCGCGCACACCTCCGCAGCACGGTTCGCGCGCACCTCCGCAGCACGGCTCGCGCTCACCACCACCCGCGCCGCGTGGAGCCCGCTCCCGAACCCGCGCCGCGCGCCCGGGCGCGGATGTCGGCGGTGCGACGGGGTCCGCCCCGTAGGGTCGGCACGGTGATGGAAACGATCGTGTTCGACATCGGTGAGACCCTCGTACGCGACGACCGCCACTGGGCGTCCTGGGCCGACTGGCTGGGTGTGCCCGTGCACACCGTGAGCGCTCTGGTCGGCGCCGCCGTCGTCGGGGGCCGGGGCGCCGCGGACGCGCTGGCGCTGCTCCGCCCCGGCATGGACGTGGCGGAGGCGGAGCTCGCCCGCGAGGCGGCGGGGCGCGGCGAGCACCTCGGCGAACGGGACCTCTACCCGGACGTGCGCCCGGCGCTCGCCGGACTCCGCTCGCTCGGGCTCCGGGTGGTGGTGGCGGGGCACCGGTCGGCGCGCGCCACCGAGCAGTTGCGGTCCCTGGACCTCCCGGCGGACCTCGTCGTCACCTCGGCGGAGTGGGGCGTGGCCAAGCCGGACCCGGAGTTCTTCGTGCGGGTGCTCAAGGCCTCGGACGCCGACCCGCGCACCACGGTGTACGTCGGCGACCACCCCGCCGAGGACCTCTTCCCGGCGAAGGCCGCCGGTCTGCGCACCGCCCACCTGCGGCGGGGCCCGTTCGGGCACTGGTGGGCGGATCACCCGGACGTGGTGGAGTCGGCCGACTGGCGCGTGGACGCCCTCACCGAGCTGGCCACGCTGCCGGGGCTGGTACGGGAACGCGGGGACGGGAGCGGCGGGCCGGGACACGTACGGGACGCCCCGGAGCGGCGGCCGGAGCGGGGCGGGTCGCCCACGCTCCGGGCGCTGCGGTCGGTGCGCTGACCGGACGGACGCACCGGCCCGCGTCACGACGTACGGCTCCCCCGCCGCCCGGTGGTGTCCCCCGGCGGGGACGCCGGGTAACACCACCGGAGCGGCCGGGATCAGCCGGGATCAGCCGTCGATCTCGTACTGCCCGACCGTCCGGAAGTACCGGAAGTCCTCCGCGGTGCCGTTGCTGAGGAGGTCCTGGATCGCGTCGTTCATGGCGTCGCTGAGGTCCGGGTCGTTGAGCATGCGGACGACGTAGAGCTGGTCGTCCTTGTACTGCGCGTCCTTGTACCCGGTCCACCGGAAGTAGCTGACGGCCTCGGGGGTGTTGACCTCGAAAGCGTCGCTGGCCGCCTGCAGCAGGTATGCGTCACCGTTCTGCTGGGCCACGGCGCTGATGCGGGCGACGGCGAGGTAGTCGTCCGTGACCTGGGCCACGGGATACCCCGTCTCCAGGAAGACGCGCGCGGCGTTCACATCGGTCTCGGAGGCGGTTATGGCGTCGCTGCCCGCCTTCCAGACCGTATGGTCGCCGTTCTGCTGGGCCACCGCGATGACGCGGGCGACCCAGAAGACGTCGTCGCCGCTCTGGGCCGTGGTGCAGCCCGTCTCCAGGAAGGTGCGCAGGCCGTCCACCGTCCCGGCCAGGGCCGCGTTCGCCGCGCGCAGGACGTACGGCCCGGCGTTCGGGTCCGCGAGTATGCCCTGGACCTCGGCCTGGAGTTCGTCCTCCGTCAGCTCGTCGACCGGAGTCTCCGTGCCGGACGGTTCGGCCGGGCAGGCGACCGCCGGGGGCGTGAAGGGCGTGTAGGGAGCGACGGGCACGGACGACGCGGACGCGTCGTCCGCGAAGGCCGGAGCGGTGAAGAGGAGCGCGGGCGTCAGAGCGGTCGCGGCGAGCAGCAGCGCGGCGCGGGTCGGTCTCATGATGTACCTCCAGGCTCGATGGGTCCGTCGGTACGAAGCATCCGACTGGCAGGTACACGCATCAACGCGACCTGCCGAGCCCGTGGATGAACATCTCCGCTGACCTGTAAGGCTTTTGAGGAAACATCAGCTTCAACAGCGGTACCCCGTCACCCCTCCCGGCGCCGCGACAGCGCGCTCATCGCGACCGCCGCGAGGGCCGCCGCCGCGCCGACCAGCCACACCGCCGTGTAGCCGCCCTCGCCCGGTTCGCCGGTGAGGTCCGAGCGGAACGCGCCGAGCAGGGAGGCGAACACCCCGCCCGCCACCGCCCCGCCGAGTGTCTTCACGTTGTTGTAGAGGGCGGCGGCGATCCCCGTACGGGCGGGCTCGCTCGCCTCCACGATGACGGTGGGCATGGCGCCCAGCGCCAGTCCGATGCCGAGGCCGAGGAAGGCGGAGCCCGTCGCCATCTGCCACATCTCCTCGTGGAAGAAGGCGAACTGGGTGAAGGTGAGCGCGACGAGACCGAAGGCGGCCATCAGCGTCGGCCGGTAGCCGATCCGCTTCGCCAGCGCGGCCGTGGAGAGGGAGCCGACGACGCTGCCGACCGCACCGGGCAGCGACACCAGCGAGATGGCGAGGGCGCCGAGCCCGAACCCGTACCCGTCGGTCGCCGGATCGGCCGCGTAGAACGTGGAGTTGGGGGTCTGACTGCCGAAGTAGAAGACCCCGAAGAGGAAGGCGGCGCAGTAGAAGGGCGCGGAGGTCCGTGCCGCCAACGCCCGTACGTCCACGAGCGGTTCGCTGCCGCGCAGCTCGACCCGCACCCAGAGGGCGAGCAGCGCGATCCCCAGGAGCACCGGGCCGAGCACACGCACCGAGCCCCAGGAGCCGTCCTCCGCGCCCGACACCCCGGCGAGCAGGGCGATCATCGCGGCGCCGAGGAGCACCACCCCGGCCCGGTCGACGCGCCCGCCCGCCCTGCTCCGGGACTCCGGTACGGCGACGAAGGAGACCGGAACGCAGGCCGCCGCGAGCACCGCCGGGACCAGCAGGGTCAGCCGCAGGGAGCCGAACGCGGAGTCCACCAGCCCCATCACCACCCCGCCCGCCATCGCGCCGAGCGTCAGCGCCCCGACGAGCCGGGCGATGGCCCGGCGCGCCTCGGCGACCGGCAGCCGGTCCCGTACGAGCGCGATCTCCAGCGGCAGCAGCGCAGCGATCGGCCCCTGGAGCACCCGGCCCGCCAGCAGCACCGGGTAGTCGGGGGCGAGGGCGACGGTCAGCGTTCCGGCGGCGATCAGCGCGAGCGCGATCCGGAGCATCCGGCGGTGACCGTACAGATCGCCGAGCCGCCCGAACAGCGGGACGCAGACCGCCGCCGCCAACAGCTGTACGGAAACGACCCAGTTGAGGGACGCCGACCCGATGGAGAGGTGGTCGGCGAGGTCGGGCAGCAGCGGGGCCAGCCCGACCTGGAGGAAGCCGCTGGTCGCCTCGAAGAACACGAGGAGCCCCACGACGGCGGTGACCGAGGCGGTGGCGGGCGGCGGTGCGGGCGTGGCGGTGACGGCCATGGGCGGGCTCCAGCGGGTACGGGGCGACGGTGACACCGGAAGGGGCGGGAGGGGAGCTGGGCGAGCGGGCCGCGCAGGCCGGACACCACCTACACGTCGTGGCCGAGGCGGCGCAGGGCCAGCCCGGCGAGCAGCGCGGCGGCGTGCGGCAGGGCGCCGTCGTCGTACACCGCCTGGGCGGAGTGGTTCATCGGGGCGGTGGCGGGGTCGGTGCCGGGCGGGCAGGCGCCGAGCCCGACGAACGCGCCGGGCACCTCGCGCAGCACGAACGAGAAGTCCTCCGCCCCGGCCATCGGCTTGGGCGCCTCGAAGGCGTGGTCCGGGCCGAGGATCCGCCGCGCGGTCTCCAGCGCGAACGCCGCCTCCCCGGCGTGGTTGACGGTCGGCGGGTACTGGTCGACGTAATCGACGGTCGCGGTGACCCCGTGGGCGGCGGCCACCCCGTGCACGGTCCGCTCGAAGCCCGCGCGGACCGCGGCGCGGGCGGCGTCGGAGAAGGTCCGCACCGTGGCGGAGAACCGCGCGTCCTCCGGGATGACGTTGGGCGCCGTACCGGCCTCGATCCGGCCCACCGTGACGACCGCCGGGTCGAAGATGTCGATCTCGCGGGTGACCAGGGTCTGGAGCGCGGTGACCATCGCGCACATCGCGGGCACCGGGTCGGCCGCCAGGTGCGGGGACGAGCCGTGCCCGCCCCGGCCGTGCACGGTGACGTGGACGGCGTCCGAGGCGGCGAGCATCGGCCCCGGCCGGGTGGCGGCGAAGCCGGTCGGCGCCCCGGTGGAGACCACGTGCAGGGCGTACGCGGCGACGACCCGCTCCCCCGCCGCGTCGAGCACCCCCTCCTCGATCATGATCTTCGCGCCGCCCTGGCCCTCCTCGCCCGGCTGGAACATGAACACCACGTCCCCCGCGAGCTCCGCGCGCCGGTCCGCCAGCAGCCGGGCCGCGCCGACGAGCCCGGTGACGTGCAGGTCGTGGCCGCAGGCGTGCATCCGGCCGTCGAGCACCGAGGCGTACGGGAGGCCGGTGTCCTCCTGGACGGGCAGCCCGTCCATGTCGCCGCGGAGCAGCACCGCGGGACCGGGCAGCCCGCCGCGCAGCACGGCGGTGACGGAGCTGAGCCCCTTCCCCAGGGTGATCTCCAGCCCGAGGCCCGCCAGGGCGTCGACGATCCTGCGCTGGGTGAGCGGGAGGTCGAGGCCGAGCTCGGGTTCCCGGTGCAGGGCGTGGCGGAGTTCGGTCAGCGCGGGGGCGAGGGCGTGGGCATCCTGGAGCAGAGACATGGGCGTATGGTGCTGACCCGAGCACGCCACTGATGATCATCCGCAGGAAAGCGGCGCCGATGAGGTCCTTCACGCAGAAATCCGCCACCGCTCCGGCGCCCGCCCGCGGTCCCCGGGGCCAGGCCGCCGCCCCCGACGACGCCCCGCTGGACGAGCTGGACTATCTGCTGATCACCGCGTTGCAGACCTCGCCCCGTGCGGAGTGGGCACAGATCGGCAAGGCGCTCGGGGTGGACGGTTCGACGGCCGCCCGGCGCTGGAACCGGCTCACCGAGGCCGGACACGCCTGGCTCAGCTGCTACACCGTGGCGTCCGGGGTGACGCTGCCGATCATCGCGTTCATCGAGGTGGACTGCGCGGCGGGCGCCCTGCACGAGGTGGCGGCAGAGATCGCGGACGACCCGCACCTGATCACCATCGAGCACGTCACCGGCTCCCGGGACCTCGTCCTCACCGCCGCCTTCCCCGACCAGGCGATGCTGGCCCGGTACGTCGGCTTCCGCCTCGGCGCGCTGCCCGGCGTCGCGGCCACCCGCTCGCAGATCGCCACCGCCGTCCACACCGAGGGCAGCCGCTGGCGGCTGGACCGGCTCGACCCGGACAGCCAGGACGCGCTGACCAGGGACCGGGGCCCCTCCCACCCGCGCCGGGGCCTGACCGCGCCGGACGACCTGGACACCCGGCTCTACCTGCTGCTGAGCGAGGACTTCCGCCAGCCCGCCGCCCGGCTCGCGGAACGCCTGGGCGTGAGCCCCAGCACCGTCCGCCGCCGGCTCGACCGGATGCACCGCGAGGACGCCCTCATCTACCGCTGCGAGGTGGCGCGTTACCTCTCCGGCTGGCCGATCTCGGTGACCCTGTGGGGCATCGCCCCGGCCGCCGACACCGCGCGGATCGCCTCCCAGCTCATCGGGATGCGCGAAACCCGCCTCTGTGCCTCGCTGTCGGGGCCGTACAACCTGATGCTGGCGGTGTGGCTGCGCTCGGCCGAGGAAATCGGCGCGTTCGAGGCCCGGTTGGCCACCCGCTTCCCCGAACTCGTCGTCGCCGACCGGGCGGTGACCCTCTGGCCGCTCAAGCTGGCCGGTCACGTCCTGGACCCGCACGGCCGCCACATCCGGGGCGTCCCGGTCACCTTCTGGGAGGACCCGGGCGCGCACCGGGCCGAGGACGCCCTGCTGGAACGGCTGCGGGGCGGTGGCCGGGCGGCGTGAGCGTCCCCCCGCGCCGTTCCGGGCGGGCTCCTGCCGAGGGCGGCTCCCCGGAAGGGACTCACCGGCGCATCCGGGGCCACTCCAGGGGTTGCGGAGGCCCCCGTCGGGAAGAGTGCCGATGGGCAGTACGTGACCCGGGGGGGGACGCATGGCATTCCTGCTGTTCGTCGTGGCGGCGATCCTGAGCGTGATCGGGATGGCGACCGACAACGACACGCTCTTCGACATCAGTTGGGTGGCCTGGCTGCTCGGCCTGCTGCTGGCGATCCGCGCCTGGCGGCAGCACCGGAAGTACGGCACGCCGGAGAGGCTGATGGCCGCCGCCCAGGGCGGCGACCTGAAAGCCCTGCGGTCGATCGCCCTGATCGCGAAGATCCAGGGGAACCTGGACGAGGCCGAACGCCTCTTCCGCCTGGGGGTGGAGCGCAAGGACCCCGAGTCGATGTGGGAGATGGGGCGCCTGGTGGAGGCGCGCGACGGGCTGGCGGCGTCGGAGCCGTGGTTCCGGATGGCCGGCGAGCACGGTCACTTCGCCGCGAAGCTCTTCTTCCGGCGGGGACACGCCCTCAACAGGGACGGCGACAACCCGCTGTAGGGCCCTGACCCGCGAGGGAGTACGTTCGGCCCGGTGCGAACCGGAGGCGGTACGGAGAAGTGGCCGGCGGATCCCGGACCGTGGTGCAGGGGGCGGAGCACGTCGGCCGGACCGTCGAGGCGGTGCGCGCCCCCTGGGGTCACTGGATCGTGCCCCGGGCGGGACTCCTCGCGTGGCTCGCGGCGCTCGTGGCCCCGCTGGTCCTGTTCCTGGCGACGGCGGCCTGTGGGGCCACCGCCTTCGGGGCCGCCCGCCGGGCCCGGAACCGGCCGACGACCGCACTGCTCGGCCCGGTCCGGCCCCGCTGATCCGCCCGGGACCGGACGCCCGGCCGGCCCCCGCACCTCACTTCCGGTACAGCTCCTCGATCTCCGCCGCGAAGTCCCGTGCCACCACGTCCCGTTTGAGCTTCAGTGACGGCGTGAGGTGGCCGCTCGCCTCGGTGAAGTCGACGGGCAGCACGGTGAACTTGCGGATGGACTCGGCGCGCGAGACGAGGCCGTTGGCCTCGTCCACCGCGTGCTGGATCGTCTCGCGGAGCTCCGGGTCGCCGACCAGTTCGCGCAGCGGCACGCCCTGCTTCTTCTTCATCTGCCGCCAGTGCGCGAGCCCGTCCTCCTCCAGGGTGATCAGCGCGGTGATGAAGGAGCGGTTGTCGCCGACGACCATGCACTGGCCGACCAGCGGGTGGGCGCGCAGCCAGTCCTCCAGCGGGGCCGGGATGACGTTCTTCCCGCCCGAGGTGATGATGATGTCCTTCTTGCGGCCGGTGATGGTGAGGTAGCCGTCGTCGTCGAGGGCACCGAGGTCTCCGGTGGCGAACCAGCCGTCGTGCAGCACCGGTACGGAGGTGCCGGTCCGCGCGTCCCAGTAGCCGTGGAAGACCTGGCCGCCCCGGAGCAGTACCTCGCCGTCGTCCGCGATCCGTACGGAGGTCCCCGGCAGCGGCCAGCCGACCGTGCCCAGGCGGGGTTTGAGCGGCGGGGTCACCGTGTGGGCGGCGGTGGTCTCGGTGAGGCCGTACCCCTCGAAGATCTCGATGCCGGCGCCCGCGTAGAAGGAGGCGAGCCGGCCGCCCAGCGGGGAGCCGCCGCAGATGACGTACCGGACGTGGCCGCCGAGGGCCGCGCGGATGCGGCGGTAGACCAGCGGGTCGTAGAGCTTGCGGGCCATCTTCAGGCCGGTGCCGGGACCGGGGCCCGTGCCGTGTTCGGCGGCCTCGACCGCTTGGCCGTACCGCTGGGCGATGCGGGCCGCACGGTCGAAGGAGGAGGCGCGGCCCATCTTCTCGGCGGTGGCGCGCCCGGTGTTGAAGACCTTCTCCAGGACGTACGGGATCGCCAGCAGGAACGACGGCTGGAACCCGGCCAGGTCCTCCAGCAGGTCTTCGGTACGGATGGAGGGAGCGTGCCCGAGGCGGACCCGGGCACGCAGGCAGCCGATCGCGACCATCCGGCCGAAGACGTGGCTGAGCGGCAGGAACAGCAGGGTGGAGGCGGGGTACTTGGAGACCGACTTGAAGACCGGGTGGAGCAGTTCGATGGCGTTGTCGACCTCGGCGAAGAAGTTGCCGTGGGTGAGGACGCACCCCTTGGGGCGGCCGGTGGTGCCGGAGGTGTAGATGAGGGTGGCGGCGGTGTCCGGGGTCAGCAGGGCGCGGCGCTCGTCCACCGCCGCGTCGGGCACGTGCGTGCCCGCCGCCCGGAGCCGCCCGAGCGCCCCGGTGTCGAACTGCCACAGGTGGGCCAGGCCGTCGAGTTCCCGGCGCTCCTGGCTGACGATCCGCGCCTGCTCCTTCGTCTCGACCGCGCAGGCCTGAGCACCGGAGTCCTGGAGGATCCACCGCACCTGGTACGCCGAGGAGGTCGGGTAGATCGGGACGGTGACGAGCCCGGCGGCCCAGGCGGCGAAGTCGAGCAGCGTCCACTCGTACGTCGTACGGGCCATGATCGCGATCCGGGCGCCGGGCCGGAACCCCTCCGCGATCAGGCCCTTGGCGACGGAGCGCACCTCCTCGGCGAACGCGAGGGCGGTCACGTCCCGCCAGCTGCCGTCCTCCTGCTTGCGGCTGAGGACGGCGTCCGAGGGCGCCTCGCGCGCGTTGTCGAAGGGGATCTCGGCGAGCGAGCCGCGCCGTACGGGCGGTGCGAACGCGGGTACGGAGACCTCCCGCACGCGGCCGTCCGTACCGCGCAGGAGCAGCGGGGGGACCAGGACGGGCGGCGCGGCGGCGGACGCGGTGCCGTCGGCCGGGGATGCGGGCGGGGCGGGGGGCGTGGACACGTGCGGCTCCTCGGAAGGGGGGCGGTGGCGGGTGCGGTTCCGGCGGCGAACGGGCCGGGTCGTGCAGTGGTGTCCGACGGTTCAGGGCCGTTCGAGGATCGCGGTCACCCCCAGACCACCGGCCGCGCAGACGGAGATCAGCCCGCGCCCGGGTCCCTCGCGCTCCGCGAGCAGCTTGGCGAGGGTGGCGACGATCCGGGCGCCGGTCGCCGCGAAGGGGTGGCCGGTGGCGAGCGAGGAACCGGCCACGTTGAGCTTCGCCCGGTCGACGGGGCCGAGGCCCTGCTTGCGCCAGGCGGCGAGCGTGGCGAGCACCTGTGAGGCGAACGCCTCGTGCACCTCGAACAGGTCGAAGTCCTCGAAGGTCAGCCCGGCCCGCTCCAGCAGCCGGGGCACCGCGTGGGCGGGGGCCATCAACAGGCCGTCCTCGCCGTTCACGTGGTCCACGGCGGCGGTCTCGTACAGCGTGAGGTACGCCAGCGGCGCGAGGCCGCGCTCCCGCGCCCACTCCTCGCTCGCCAGCAGCACGGTGGCGGCCCCGTCGGTGAGCGGGGTGGAGTTCCCGGCGGTCATCGTCGCGTCGGGGTGTCCGGCGCCGAACACCGGTTTCAGCGTGGCGAGTTTCTCCGTCGTGGAGCCGGGCCGCAGGTTCTGGTCCCGCTCCAGGCCGAGGTACGGGACGACGAGGTCGTCCAGGAACCCCCGGTCGTAGGCGGCGGCCAGCCGCTGGTGACTGGTCGCCGCCAGCAGGTCCTGGTCCTCGCGTGCGACGCCCCAGCGGCGGGCGGTGATCGCCGCGTGCTCGCCCATCGAAAGCCCGGTGCGCGGCTCGGCGTTGCGCGGGATGTCGGGGACGAGGTGACGGGGGCGGACGGCCGCGAGTGCCCTGAGCCGGGCGGCGTTGCCCTTGGCGCGGCGGGCGCTCAGCAGGATGCGGCGGAGCTCGTCGTTGACGCCGAGCGGCGCGTCGCTCGCGGTGTCCGCGCCGCCCGCGATGCCCGAGTCGATCGCCCCGAGAGTGATCTTGTTCGCGACGCCGATGACGGCCTGGAGGCCGGTCCCGCACGCCTGCTGGACGTCGTACGCGGGGGTGCGGGGGTCCAGCCGGGAGCCGAGCACCGTCTCCCGGGCCAGGTTGAAGTCGCGGCTGTGCTTGAGCACGGCACCGGCGGCGAACTCGCCCACCCGCTGCCCGGTCAGGCCGAACCGCTCGACGAGCCCGTCGAGCGCGGCGGTGAGCATCAGCTGGTTGGACGCCTCGGCGTACGGGCCGTCGGAGCGGGCGAAGGGGATGCGGCTGCCGCCGAGGACGGCGACCCGGCGCGGCTGCGGAAGCGGAATCATCTCGACCAGCTCCTGACTCTTGAGTAACCTTACTCCGGAGTAAATCTACGACCGAGCAGGGAGTCTGGACAATGGCCGACCGCTATCTGCACCTGACCGGCACAGCCCCCGGCCGTTTCCTCACCCGGCGCCTGGGCCTTCCCCAGCCCACGCCGCTGCGCCGCTGGTCCCTGGAGACGCCCACGCTCGACGGGCCGTTGCTGCACCTCACGGCGGGCGAGGCGGCCGTCCCGGGCGAGGTCGGCGAGCTGCTCGCCCGCCTCGGGCTGCCGGTGGTGGAGCGGGCGGACCGGCCCGCCGGGATCGTCGTGGACGCGACCGGCATCACCTCCGCGCCGGGGCTCGCCGCCCTCCACGCCGCCCTGCACCCCGTCGTCCGCTCGGTCGCCCGCAGCGGCCGGATCGTCGTCCTCGGTACGGCCCCGTCCCCCGAAGACCACCACCAGGCCGCGGCGCAGCAGGCGTTGGAGGGGTTCGTCCGCTCGCTGGGCAAGGAGATCGGCCGGGGCGCCACCGCCCAGCTGGTACGGATCGTGCCGGGCGCCGCCGCGTCCGCCGAGTCCACCCTGCGCTTCCTCCTCTCGCCCCGGTCCGCGTACGTCAGCGGCCAGGTCGTCGAGGTCTCCGGCGCCACGCCCGGCCCGGTCGCCGACTGGTTCGCCCCGCTGACCGGCCGCACCGCGCTGGTCACCGGTTCCGCCCGGGGCATCGGCGAGGCGGTGGCCTCGGTGCTGGCGCGCGACGGCGCCCGGGTGATCTGCCTCGACGTCCCCCAGGCCGAGGCCGACCTGGTGCGCACGGCGGACCGGCTCGGCGCCACCGCGCTGCCACTGGACATCACCGCCCCGGACGCCGCCGAGCGGATCGCGGCGGCGGTCCCGGACGGGCTCGACGTCCTCGTGCACAACGCGGGCATCACCCGCGACCGCCGGCTCGCCAACATGGCGGCAGACCGCTGGGCCTCCGTGATCGACGTCAACCTCGACTCGGTGCTGCGGACCACGGACGCGCTCCTCAAGGCGGGCACCCTCAACCGGGGCGGCCGGATCGTCGCCACCGCCTCCATCGCGGGCATCGCCGGGAACAACGGGCAGACCAACTACGCGGCGAGCAAGGCGGGCATCATCGGCCTGGTCCGCTCGCTCGCCCCGCGCGCCGCCGCCGACCACGGGGTCACGGTCAACGCGGTCGCCCCCGGCTTCATCGAGACGAAGATGACCGCCGCCGTGCCGCTCTTCATCCGCGAGGCGGGCCGCCGCATGAACTCCCTTTCCCAGGGCGGGCTTCCGGTGGACGTGGCCGAGACCACCGCGTGGTTCGCGCAGCCCGCCTCCTCCGCCGTCAACGGCCAGGTGGTCCGCGTCTGCGGCCAGAGCCTGCTGGGAGCGTGAGCCGATGCCCTGCCTCGAACTCATGCTCCTGCGCGGCGCGTTGACCTCGCCGCTGAAGCGCCCCGGCCGGTCCGGCGCCGCGCTCCCGGCCACCCGCGTCACCGGGAGCGCGGCCCCCGTACCGGCCGAACTCCTCGCCCGCTACCGCCGGATCTGCCACTTCCCGCCCAACGGCCCACTCCCCCTCACCTGTCCGCACGTGCTGGCGTTCCCGCTCGCGATGCGACTGATGACGGCACGGGCGTTCCCGCTGCCGGTGCTGGGGCTCGTGCACACCTGGATCGAAATCACCTCCCACCGGCCCACAGGGCCTGCGGAACCTCTCCGACTGACCGTGTACGCACAGTCCTTGACCCCGCACCGCCGGGGCACCGAGGCCACCGTGGTGACGGAGGCCCGGGTGGGCGACGAGCTGGTGTGGGAGTCCCGCAGCGGGTACCTCGCCCGCCACGCCGTACGGACGACCGCCCCCGCCCCACCCGTGCGGTCCGCCGCGCCCGCACAGCCCGACCCGCCCGACCCCGATCTCCCCGCCGTCGCCGAGTGGCGCCTCACCGGCGACCTGGGCCGGCGGTACGCAGCCGCCTCGGGCGACCGCAACCCGATCCACCTCCACCCGCTCACCGCCCGCCTGTTCGGCTTCCCCCGGGCCATCGCCCACGGCATGTGGAGCGTCGCGCGCTGCCTCGCCGAGGTGGAGGGCGCCGACCACATCCGCACCGTACGTGCGGAGTTCAGGGCACCCGTGCTGCTCCCGGGCACGGTGACGTACGCGGCGGACGGCTCGGGGACGAGGTTCCAGCTGCGCGGCGGCACGGACGGCGCACGGCTCCACCTCACCGGCACGGTGACCCGCGACCTGTGAGGCCGTACGGTACGACCCGGCCCCGCGGGACCGCCTTGAGGCACCACCGCGCCGCACGCACACCAGGAGGAACGCGCCATGGAATCCGCCGCACGCTTCCGCGCCGCCGTGGAGAAGGGTGAACTCACGGGTGTCGACGCCCTGTTCACCGAGAACATCCGCTTCTACAGCCCGGTGAAGTTCACCCCCTTCGAGGGGAGGCCCCAGGTTCTGGGCCTCCTCGGGGTGCTCCTCCAGCTCTTCGAGGACTTCCACTACGTCGGCCAGTACGAGGGCGCCGCCGAGACCAGCACCGACGGCAAGGAGGCCCCCTCGGAGATCCTGGTCTTCCGCGCCACGGTGAACGGCGTCCAGATCCACGGCATCGACCTGCTGCACTTCGACGAGGCCGGGCTGATCAAGGAGTTCACCGTGATGGTGCGCCCCCAGTCCGCCGTACAGGCCCTGGGCCAGGCGGTCCACGCGGCCCTGGTCGCCGCCGGTCTCGCCCCCAAGACCCCCTGAGACGACCCGCCGGAGGGCGGCTGCCCGGGACCGCACCGCGCGGCCCCGGGCAGCCGCCCTCCGGGGTTCCGGCTCAGTACGCGCTGACGGCGTCCAGGTCGGTCGACCAGTACGTGACGGCGGCTGAGCTGTCGACCGTGACCCGCTGTCCCAGCGAGGCGTTCGCGCTCGTGCCGTTCCCGAAGCCCGAGGCGTCCTGGAAGTCCACCGTCAGCTCCGACACCTCGGCCCCGCCCTCACCGCTGCCGTCCGCCGCCGCCGTGCGGACGGAGGCGTAGGCGGACTGACCGGGCTCCAGCGAGACGACCGACTGCGGCACGCTCTCCTTCACAAAGTCCATGACCGCCTGGGCACCCTCGTAGCCGACCCCCGGATACGCGTACGCGTCGCAGGCGGTGGACCCCGTGTTGGTGATCGTCAGCAGCACGTGGTTGACCGGGCGGCTCATGATGTCCGCCACCACCTCGGTGTTGGCGCCGTCGCAGGCACCGCCGGACGCACCGCCGGAGCCGGAACCCGCGTCCGTCCCCTCGCCGGAGCCCGCCTCCGGCTCCGCGCCGGCGTCCGTGTCCGCCTGCCCCTCCGTGGCGACCCGGTCCTCCGCCCCGTCGCCGGCCGTGTCCGCGGAGGTGTCCGCGGCCCCGTCCGACCCGTCGGCGCTCACCGAGGAGTCCGCCTCGTCCGAGGCGGACGTGTCCCCGCCGCCGCAGGCGGTCAGGGAGAGCGCGGCGAGCAGGGCGACGGCACCGAGCACCGGTCCACGGGCGGTGCGGCGGGCACGGGGATGACGCATGGCGGGAGTTCCTTGTCCTCGGGTTCGCGGTCGGCGTGGGGCCCGTACGGGCGCCCCGCCCCTCCCTACGACGAGATCCCCCGACCGGTTCACCGCCGCGCCCGACGTCCCCGAGAAGCGCCGGCCGTCCCCGACAAGCGCCGGCCGTTCCCGAGGAGATCCCCGGCGAACCCGGGCGCCTGTCACTGTCAGGCCGGGGGCTGCCAGGGCCGCCCGTTCATGAGGTTCTCCAGGCCCGCCCAGGAGAAGTTCATCAGCGTCGCCGCCGCTTCCCGGGCCGAGACGCCCGGGGTCTCGTTGGCCCACCCCGCCAGCGCCTCGGCGGCGCCCACCAGCGCCTGGGCGAGCCCGGCCACGTCCCGGTCGGGCAGCGCGGGGTCGTGGTGGGCCTCCCGGGCGGCGGCGCCGATGAGACCGGTCACGAACGCGACGATCTCGTCCCGCATGGTGGTGACCTCCGAGGCGAACGGCTCCCCGTGCGTACGCGCCTGGCGGTGCAGCACCGCCCAGCCGTCCGGGTTCTCGGCCGTGTGCGTGAAGAAGGCACGCAGCCCCTCCCAGAGCTGCCGGTCGGCGGGCAGCCCCGGCTCGACCCCCGCCTGGACCGCGTCCACCAGCGCCTTCGCCTCGCGGCGGATGCAGGCGGTGAAAAGCTCCTCCTTGGAGTTCAGGTACAGGTAGACCAGCGGCTTCGACACGCCCGCGAGCTCAGCGATCTCGTCCATCGAGGCCGCGCGGTAGCCGCGCTGCCCGAAGATCTGCACCGCCGCGTCCATCATCTGCTGCTCACGCACGGCGCGTGGCATCCGCTTGCTCTTCACCGCATCCATGTCGGACTTCCTTCCGCCCCCGCTGCCTTACTCCCGAGTAAGGGTACGGGGAGCGGGGACGGCACCCGTCGGCGCGACGGCGCGCGCCCCGCCGTGGAAACGCCCCGGGGGCACCCAGGTCCCGAAGGACCCGGGCGCCCCCGGGGCGCGCGTGGTGCGAGGTGGATCAGGCGGCGACGGGAACCCGGGCGGGCTCCTCCTCGACGACCTCGATCTCGTCCACCGGCGAGGCCGAGGCGGTGTTGTACTTGCCGAGGTCGAGGATCTTCTCGCGGGCCGAGACGATCACCGGGACCAGCGCCTGGCCGGCCACGTTGGTGGCGGTGCGCATCATGTCCAGGATCGGGTCGATCGCCATGAGCAGGCCGACGCCCTCCAGCGGGAGGCCCAGCGTCGAGAGGGTCAGCGTCAGCATGACCGTCGCACCGGTGAGACCGGCGGTGGCGGCCGAACCGATGACCGAGACGAACGCGATCAGGACGTAGTCACCGACGCCGAGCTGCACGTCGAAGATCTGCGCGATGAAGATCGCGGCCAGCGACGGGTAGATCGCGGCGCAGCCGTCCATCTTGGTGGTGGCGCCGAACGGCACGGCGAAGGAGGCGTACTCCTTCGGGACGCCGAGGCGCTCGGTGACCTTCTGGGTGACGGGCATGGTGCCCACCGAGGAGCGGGAGACGAACGCCAGCTGGATCGCGGGCCAGGCGCCCTTGAAGAACTGGACGGGGCTGACCTTGGCGACGGTGGCGAGGAGCAGCGGGTAGACGCCGAAGAGCACCAGGGCGCAGCCGATGTAGACGTCGGCGGTGAAGGTGGCGTACTTGCCGATGAGGTCCCAGCCGTAGTCGGCGATGGCGTAGCCGATGAGGCCGACGGTGCCGAGCGGGGCGAGGCGGATGACCCACCACAGGGCCTTCTGGAGCAGCTCCAGGACCGACTCGCTGAGGGTGAGGATCGGCTGGGCCTTCTCGCCGAGCTTCAGAGCGGCGATGCCGGCGACGGCGGCCATGAAGACGATCTGGAGGACGTTCAGCTCGGTGAACGGCGTGATCACGTCGGTCGGGACGATGCCGGTGAGGAAGTCGAGCCAGGAGCCCGCGTGCTCGGGCTTGAGGCCGTCCTTCGGCGTGAGGCCGGTACCGGAGCCCGGGTTGGTGATCAGGCCGATGGCGAGGCCGATGGCCACCGCGATCAGCGAGGTGATCATGAACCAGAGCAGGGTGCGGGTGGCGAGCCGGGCCGCGTTGTTGACCTTGCGGAGGTTGGTGATCGACACCAGGATCGCGAAGAAGACGAGCGGCGCGACGGCCAGCTTCAGCAGCTGGACGAAGATGTGGCCGACCTTGTCGAGCGTGGTGTAGAGCCACGCGACGTCGTAACTACGGGTGATCCAGCCGAGGACGACACCGAGGACCAGACCGGCGACGATCTGGGCCCAGAAGGGCACCTTCGGTATGCGGAAACCGGAGCTCTTGGGCTCGGCGGTCTCCGTGGTGGACGCGGAGTTCGCGGACACGGACACACTCCAGACAGGACGCGGCGTACGCGTGGGAAGGCACACGTACGCGAGGAAGGAAAAGGGGACGAAGGGGCGGCGTCCTCGCCGGGAGGCGGCGCCGCTGCATGCTGCCGGGTCAGAGGCGACAACAGGCCGCGGTCGTGCAGCGGCAGAGATCGACGTGCAGGCGCGCCACGAGCGGGACGCCCGGGGCGTAGCGGATTCGCACTGCTGTCTTCATGTCGTTCACGTTAACACCGCGACTTTGAGGCTCTCAAAGTTTTTCTATGAGCACGCATCCGGCTGGGCGTGGCCGGTAAGCGGCGGATAAAAACGTCAAAGACCCCGGTTCCGGAGCGACTTGCTCCGGGCCGGGGTCCGAGGTGCGACGCGCGCCGAGGGGCGCGGATGTGACGAAGGTTACGTGCCGGGTTCCGCGGTGACGGGAACCCGGTCCTACTGGACGGCGTCCTCGCGCGCGCGGTTCGCCTCCAGGCGGGCCTTGGCGCGGTCCACCTTCTGGACGACCTGAACGGACATCTCGTCGCGCTGCTTGCGCAGCAGGACGTAGCTCAGCGGGGCGGAGAGCACCAGTCCGAGCAGGACGACCCAGACGACGTTGGAGCCGCCGACGCCGGAGGGGATCACACCGAAGTGGACCGCCACCCCCGCGACGAAGAAGCAGGCGACGAAAATCAGCAGGCGCAGCGCGGAGTACCGGATCATTGCGCTCGGCTTGGCAGCGGACACGGCTGACCTCTCTCTACGTACGACGGTGATGCGAACCTGCCCGACCAGTGAAGCATGCCCCGAAATCGCTCGGTTCACGGGGTTGCCACGGCCCCGCGTCACCCCCGCCTGAACTGCGGGAACGCGCCGGCCCCGCACCCCGGACGGCCCGCGGAGGAGATCAGGCGAGCGGGAGGAGCATGGTGATGTCGTCCCGGTCGTCGCCCTCGGCGACCCGGATCGCACCCGGCACCCGGCCCACTTCCTTGTAGCCGCAGCTTCCGTAGAAGCGGTCCACGCCGGTGCCACCCCGGCAGGTGAGCCGGATGTACTCCATGCCGTCGATGGTGCGCGCCGCGTCGGCCGCCGCCGCCATGAGGTCGCGCCCGTACCCCTTGCCCTGGTGGGAGGGGTGGACCATCACCGTGTAGAGCCAGAGCCAGTGGCGCATCAGCCGGTGGGTGTTGAGGGTGAGGAAGGCGGTCGCCGCGACCGTGCCGTCCTCGTCCCGTCCGACGAGCAGCCGGGTGCGCCCCTCCGCGATCGCGGTGAGGTGCTTGAGCAGCTCGGGGCGGACGTCCTCGGTGGTGACCGGCGGTACGAAGCCGACCGAGCCGCCCGCGTTGGAGACGTCGGTCCAGAGCGCGAGGACGCCGTCGCGCAGCTCGGGACCGAAGTCGGGGTCCAGGGTGAAGGTAAGTGGCATGAGTCCAGGTTAACCATTACATCCGGAAGGCCTCAACCCGCTTTCCGGCATGCGGGACGGGTCGGCGGCACACGGTGGCCGCGGTCCAGGGAAGGGCCCGGAAGACCGGTACGGGCCGGACACGCCGAGGGGCCCCGGTCGCGGGCGGCTCGCCTGCGACCGGGGCCCCTCGGGGAAGGCGCGGCGTCAGACCCGCATCGCCTGCGGCGTCTCGCGCCGGTCGGCGTCCGGGCCCGGGTACTCGCGGATGATCTCGTACCGGGTGTTGCGCTCGACGGGCTGGAAGCCCGCGTCCCGGATGAGCTCCAGCAGATCGTCACGGCCGAGCTTGTTCGGCGTGCCGTAGTTGTCCGCGTCGTGCGTGATCTTGTACTCGACGACCGAGCCGTCCATGTCGTCCGCGCCGTGCTGGAGCGCCAGCTGGGCGGTCTGGACGCCGTGCATCACCCAGAACACCTTGACGTGCGGCACGTTGTCGAACAGCAGCCGGGAGACGGCGAAGGTCTTCAGCGCCTCGGCGCCGGTGGCCATCGTGGTCCGCGCCTGGAGCTTGTTGCGGATCTTGCCGTCCTTCATGTCCACGAAGTCGTGCTGGTAGCGCAGCGGGATGAAGACCTGGAAGCCGCCGGTCTCGTCCTGCATCTCGCGCAGCCGCAGCACGTGGTCGACGCGGTGACGGGGCTCCTCGATGTGCCCGTACAGCATCGTCGCCGGGGTCTTGAGACCCTTCTCGTGCGCGAGGCGGTGGATGCGCGACCAGTCTTCCCAGTGGGTGTTGTGGTCGACGATGTGCTGGCGGACCTCCCAGTCGAAGATCTCCGCGCCGCCGCCGGTCAGCGACTCCAGACCGGCCTCGATCAGCTCGTCGAGGATCTCGGAGGCGCTGAGCCCGGAGATCGTCTCGAAGTGGTGGATCTCCGTCGCCGTGAACGCCTTCAGCGCCACGTTCGGCAGCGCCTCCTTGAGGGCGCTGAGCGAGCGCGGGTAGTACCGCCACGGCAGCGTGGGGTGGAGCCCGTTGACGATGTGCAGCTCGGTGAGGTTGTCGTTCTCCATCGCCTTGGCGAGGCGGACGGCCTCCTCGATGCGCATCGTGTACGCGTCCTTCTCGCCCGGCTTGCGCTGGAACGAGCAGTACGCGCACGAGGCGGTGCACACGTTCGTCATGTTGAGGTGCCGGTTGACGTTGAAGTGCACGACGTCACCGTTCTTACGGGTACGCACCTCATGGGCCAGACCGCCGAGCCAGGCGAGGTCGTCGGACTCGTAGAGAGCGATCCCGTCCTCGCGGCTCAGCCGCTCGCCGGCCCGGACCTTCTCCTCCAGCTCGCGCTTGAGTCCCGCGTCCACCAGACGCCTCCCATTTCTCTCCGTAACAGACTTCCCGTAACCGTACGCCTAGCGCTCTTCGGGAAGCTCCCCGACCCGGTTCTCCCACTTCGTGGAGAGCACGATCGTCGTCCGGGTGCGCGAGACGCCCTTGGTTCCGCTCAGCCGGCGGATCGTCTTCTCCAGGCCGTCGACGTCGCCGACGCGCACCTTGAGCATGTAGGAATCGTCGCCCGCGATGAACCAGGCGTCCTCGATCTCCTCCAGGTCGCGCAGCCGGCGGGCCACGTCCTCGTGGTCGGCCGCGTCGGAGAGCGAGATGCCGATCAGCGCGGTGACGCCGAGGCCGAGGGCCGCCGCGTTGACGGTGGCGCGGTAGCCGGTGATGACCCCGGCCGACTCCAGCCGGTTGATCCGGTCGGTGACGCTGGGGCCGGAGAGGCCGACGAGCCGGCCCAGTTCCGCGTACGACGCCCTGCCGTTCTCCCGGAGGGCCTGGATGAGCTGCCTGTCCACCGCGTCCATATGACAGAACCTTCCATTGTTCAGCAGTATCGCAAATCTGGGTACAGAATTTAAGGCGAAAAGGACTTTCAGCCTGCGAAATATTCGTGCGGTCGGGAGAGGCAGAAGGACACCCCGCCGTCAGCCGAGGGGTGAACCCCCGCGTGAGCCGCCACCGAGCTCCCCCTCCCAGCGGCGGTACAGACCGTGCGGCACCCCCGCGGCGTCCAGCACCCGCCCCGCGACGAAGTCCACCAGGTCCTGGATGTGCGTGGCGCCCGCGTAGAACGCCGGGGAGGCGGGTAGCACCACGGCCCCCGCCTCGTCCAGGGCGACCATCTGCCTCAGCGTCGCACCGCTCAGGGGGGTCTCCCGCACGGCGACGACGAGGGGGCGCCGCTCCTTGAGCGTGACGCTCGCGGCCCGCTGGAGCAGGTCCTTCGACAGCCCGAGCGCGACCCCGGCCACGCAGGCCGTCGACGCCGGGACGATCAGCATCCCCTTCGCCGGGTACGACCCCGAGGACGGCCCCGCGGCGAGGTCCCCGGCGGGCCAGTGGCGCACCCCGGAGAGGTCCGGGTCGAAGGTGTCCGGCTTGCCGTCCGCCCCGCGCGCCAGCCAGCTCGCGAGGTCGCCCCGCCAGTGCGCGTCGCGGAACGCGATCCCCGTCTCGTCCAGCAGAGTGAGCCGCGAGGCGCGGCTCACCACCAGGTCCACGTCCTCACCGGCGGCGAGCAGCCCACGCACCACCGAAGCGGCGAACGGGGTCCCCGAGGCGCCCGACACCCCGACAATCCAAGGCCGACGCGGCTGCTGACTCACTGAAGTCGTGGATTCCACACGCCGAGGGTAACCGGCCCCCGCGCACCGGCCGAACCCGGAACCGGCCGGGGGCTTCCGGGCGTTGCCGGCGTCCCGGGGTTCGCGGGCCCGCCCCCGCGCCGCCGTCCCCCTGCCGCCGTCACGGCGTGAGGCCGCGCACCACCAGGTCGAGCAGGGTGCAGGCGAAGAGCGCCATGCCGATGAAGCCGTTGACCGAGAAGAACGCCCGGTTGAGGCGGGACAGGTCGTGCGGGCGCACCACCCGGTGCTCGTACACGAAGGCCACGGCGACGATCACCATGCCGATCCAGTAGAAGCGCTCCGCGTCGGTGGCGAGGCCGAACCAGACGAGCAGCCCGGTCGTGATCACGTGGCAGACCCGGGCGCCCCAGAGCGCGGCCGGGATGCCGAAGCGGGCGGGCACCGAGAGCACGCCGTGCGCGCGGTCGGCGCGGACGTCCTGGCAGGCGAAGATCAGGTCGAAGCCGCCGATCCAGATGCCGACGGCGAGCCCGAGAACGACCGCGTCCCACGACCAGCTGCCGGTCACCGCGAGCCAGGCGCCGACCGGGCCCATGGCCTGGGCGAGGCCGAGGATGGCGTGCGGGAAGTTCGTGAACCGCTTGCCGTACGGGTAGACCACCATCGGCACGACCGCGATCGGCGCGAGCGCGAGGCAGAGCGGGTTCAGGAGCGCCGCGGCGCCGAGGAAGAAGACCAGCGCGACCAGCGCGCCCGTCCACGCGGAGCGCACCGAGACCGCGCCGGTGACGATCTCGCGGGTCGCGGTGCGCGGATTGCGCGCGTCGATCTCCCGGTCGATGATCCGGTTCGCGGCCATCGCGAAGGTCCGCAGGCCGACCATCGCCACCGTGACGAGCAGCAGCTCGACCCAGTGGATCGACTCGCTGACCTGGAACATCGCGGTCAGCGCGGCGATGTACGCGAAGGGCAGCGCGAACACCGAGTGCTCGATCATCACCAGCCGCAGGAACGCCTTCACCTTGCTGTTGGGCTGCGCCGGGCCGTGGCCCAGCGCTGCTTCTGCGGCAGTCACAGTCCGTATTCCTTCCAGCGGCGGTCGACCTTCGCCGCCGTCTCCGGGTCGGACTCGACCATCTCCGGCCAGCCTCCGTCCCGCGTGTACCCCTCCTCGGGCCACTTCCGCGTCGCGTCGATGCCCGCCTTGCCACCCCAGAACTGCTGGTAGGAGGCGTGGTCGAGGTGATCGACCGGCCCCTCGGTGACGGTCAGGTCCCGGGCGTAGTCGGTGTTGCCGAGCGCCCGCCAGGCCACCTCGTGCAGATCGTGGACGTCACAGTCGGAGTCCACGACGACGATCAGCTTGGTCAGCGACATCATGTGGGCGCCCCAGATGGCACTCATCACCTTCTGGGCGTGCTTGGGGTACTTCTTGTCGATCGAAACGATCGCACAGTTGTGGAAGCCGCCGGCCTCGGGGAGGTGGTAGTCCACGATGTCCGGGACGATGATCTTCAGCAGCGGCAGGAAGAACCGCTCGGTGGCGCGGCCCAGCGGCCCGTCCTCGGTGGGCGGGCGGCCGACCACGATCGACTGGAGCAGCGGGCGCTTCCGCATGGTCACGCAGTCGATGGTCAGCGCGGGGAACGGCTCCTGCGGGGTGTAGAACCCGGTGTGGTCGCCGAAGGGACCCTCGGGGAGCATCCTGCCCGGCTCCAGCCAGCCCTCGATGACGACCTCGGCGTTGGCCGGGACCTGGAGCGGCACGGTCTTGCAGTCGACCATCTCGATCCGCTTGCCCTGGACGAACCCGGCGAAGAGGTATTCGTCGATGTCCCCGGGCAGCGGTGCGGTGGACGCGTACGTCACGGCGGGCGGCGCCCCGAAGGCGATGGCCACCGGCAGCCGCTCACCGCGCTTGGCGGCGACCTGGTAGTGGTTGCGGCTGTCCTTGTGGATCTGCCAGTGCATGCCGATGGTCCGGCGGTCGTGGCGCTGGAGGCGGTAGAGCCCGAGGTTGCGGACGCCGGTCTCGGGGTGCTTGGTGTGGGTCAGCCCCAGGTTGAAGAAGGAGCCGCCGTCCTCGGGCCAGGTGAAGAGCGCGGGGAGCTGGTCGAGATCCACGTCGTCGCCGGTGAGGACGACCTCCTGGACGGGGGCGCTCTCCCCCTTCACCTTCTTCGGCGGCACGTGGATCATCGAGCCGAGCTTCCCGAACGCCTCGCGCACGCCGACGAACCCGTGCGGCAGCTCCGGCTTCAGCAGCCCGCCGATCTTGTCGCTGATGTCCGCGTACGCCTTCAGCCCGAGCGCCTTCAGCAGCCGCCGGTCGGTGCCGTACACGTTCATGGCCAGGGGCATCGAGGACCCCTTGACGTTCTCGAAGAGCAGCGCGGGCCCGCCGGCCTTGTTGACGCGGTCGACGATCTCGCCGACTTCGAGGTACGGATCGACCTCGGCCTTGATGCGCTTGAGATCGCCCTCACGTTCCAAGGCCCGGAGCAGGGAGCGAAGATCGTCGTAAGCCATGCCCACCAGTTTGTCATCCTCCCCGCACTCCCCCTCGGGGGCTCCCCCGCCGCCGCGCCGGGGGGCGGAGCGGGGTGAACAGGTGGCGCGGACGTCACTCGGGCATCCGCTCCCGTTCCAGTCGGCCGCCCCGGCTTTCCGCGATGCGCAGCGCATCGGTCAGGCACTCGGAGAGCCGGGTGGCGACAAAGCGAAGCTCCAGAACCGTCACGTCGGGATCCTCCTTCAGGGCGCGCGCGTATTCCTGGACCTCGACGGCCGTACGCATCTGCGTCCGCTCCATCTCGTCGGCCATGCGCGAGACAGGTCCCTGCCCGTTCGTCACGAGGTAGCAGGGGGCGCCGTCCTCGCGTGTCCACGGAAGTAAACGAGCAGTCGAGGAGTCGAGGTGCTCTGGTGTCATACACCGAAGCCTGGACCGGTTGACCGGCCCAGTCAAGAGATGCCGGTGGTCTTCAGCCCATCGGGTATCGGTCTCAGTTCATCGGGTAGGCGTCCGTGCGCTCCCAGACCTGCGCCGGTGTCACGCCCTCCTCGCAGACAAGCGGCCTGCCCTCGGAATCCGACGCCGTATGAAGGACGACGGCGACCGCTTCAGGAAGCGTGAGCCCCAGAAGCTCTGCCTCATGCTCGGAGGCCAACCGGACCGTCGACACGTCGACGCCCTCAGCGGGGCGCCTGCCAGTGGTGCGGGCGACGTAGTGGGTGGTGCCTTCCATCAGCGGTCCGGCTTGCGCAAGCCTCGGGCAGGCGTCGGCGATGTCCGGCGGGAACCACGCAACGACCAGCGACTGCGGCGCTCCGTCGTCCAGCAGCACGAGCCGGTCACGGCGGAGTGCGGCGACCTCCGGATACAGACACAGCGCCTCCGCCACCTTCTGCGGAGGCACTTCCCGGACCGGCGTCCCGAGACGACGGAAGGCCGAGCCGCCCGAAAGGCGCGCGAAACCGGCGATCCGCCGCCCCGCCGGGCGCGCCAGCGGCGTCTCCACCACAGTGAATCCCGAACCCTGCCGCGCGACGACCAGCCCGTCCGCGCGGAGTACATCCATCGCCTTGATGACGGTCGCCCGCGATACGGACCACTGTTCGCACAGGTCCCGGCCGGACGGGAGAAGGTCGCCCGGGCCGAAATCGCCGTCGGTGATGCGGGCACGCAATGACTCCGCGATCTGCTCGTACTTGAGAAGCGGCATCGCAGCCTCCTGGTCGCTGGACTGGTCAACCGGTTAAGTTAGTCGAGAAGTTCGCTCCCACCCATGACCACCCCAGGAGGAGCGTGCATGGCGCCCCATCAGGTACCCCCCGCAATCATCGACTTCTACACCTCCGGCTACGACGAGTCCGCCCGGCTCACCAAGAACGCGGACGGGGTGCTGGAGCTGGTGCGGACCCGGGAACTGCTGCGCAGGCACCTGCCGCCCGCCCCCGCGAAGGTGCTCGACGTGGGCGGCGGCCCGGGTGCGCACGCGCGGTGGCTGGTGGAGGCGGGGTACGCGGTCCACCTCGTCGACCCGGTCGAGCGGCACGTCCAGGAGGCCTTGGAGACCGGGGCCACCGCCGAGCAGGGGGACGCGCGGGCACTCCCGGCCGGGGACGCCACGTACGACGCGGTGCTGCTGCTCGGTCCGCTCTACCACCTGACCGACCCCGCCGACCGGAAGGCCGCCCTGGCGGAGGCCCGCCGGGTGGTCCGGCCGGGCGGGCTGGTCGCGGCGGCGGGCATCAACCGGTACGCCCCGCTCTTCGAGCACACCGCCTACGCCCACCTGCACCATCCCGCCATCGGGGAGAGCATCGTGGACAGCCTGGCGACGGGGGTGTACGACGGCCGGCGCGGGTTCACCGAGGCGTACTTCCACACTTCGGAGGAACTGGCGGCCGAGCTGCGCGACTCCGGGTGCGAGGACCCGGTGGTGTACGGGATCGAGGGGCCCGCCTGGTCGCTGCTGAAGGCGACGGAGCAGCACACCGGGGAGTCGCTCGTGGACTCGCCGCTCTTCGAGTCCGCGCTCGCCGCAGCCCGGCTGGCGGAGCCTCATCCCGCACTGCTCGCCGCCAGTTCACATCTGCTCGCCGTGGGGTGTCATCCGTAGCCGGTACCCTGTCGGCTCACCGGGGGCCACCACGCCCCGCCGCCGTTCTCGGGGGGACTTCCTCAACCATGTTCAGGGCCCTGATCTATCTCCTGCCGCTGGCGCTGACGATCTACGCCTTCATCGACTGCCTCAACACCCCGGAGGACGAGGCCAAGCACCTGCCGAAGGTCGCCTGGGTCTTCATCATCCTGCTGTTCTGGATCGTCGGTCCGATCGTCTGGCTGGCCGCGGGCAAGCTGCGACACGCGCCCGCCGGAGGCCGTACGCCCTCCGAGTGGCACCGCAACCACCGCACCGAGTGGGTGGCGCCCGACGACAATCCGGAGTTCCTGCAGAGCCTCCGCGCGGAGAACAGGCGGGACGAGTCGCTGCTGAAGGACTGGGAGGCCGACCTGCGCCGCCGCGAGGAGGAGCTCAAGCGCCGCGAGAGCGGTACCGGCCCCGACGAGGCACCGGGGACGCCGCCTCCGGCGACCGCCTGACCGGCGGTCCACGGCCGTCAGCCGTACGAAGCCCGCGCGGGCCGGGAAACCGGACCGCGCGGGCTTCGGCGTTTCACGGGCCCAGCAGCCCGCCCAGACGCTCCAGCAGCGGCAGCAGCGCGGTGCGCTCCTCGGGGGTGAGCGCTTCCAGCGCGCCGTGCACCACGCGCATCTCGGCGCGTATCCGGTGGGCCAGCCCGGTGCCCTCCGCGGTGCGGGAGGCGACCTTGGAGCGGCGGTCGCCGGGGGCGGGGGTGCGGACGAGCAGGCCCCGGGTCTCCATGCGGCCGACGAGCCCGGTGGCGTTGGAGGCGTCGCAGACGAGGTGGCGGGCGAGGGCGCTCATCGGCATGGGCGCGTCGAGCGCGATGAGGGCGCGGGCCTGGGCGCTGCTCAGGCCGTGGCGGGCGGCGACGGCGGTGAGGTCGTCGGAGTGTCCCCGTACGACGACGGCCAGGGGCTCCAGCAGGTCGTCCGGGGTGGGGACGGCGTGGTCGGCGCGGGGTGCCGGTTCCGGGGGCATGGGGTGGTCATCCTTGGGCGGAGGAGCGGCGGACAGTCCGGCGCGGATCACGGGTGTGGGTCCTCCACGGTACGTCGCACGCGCGCCGCACTCAGATTATTTGACTTACTCAACTTATGGTCGTTACATGAAATGCGTTGCTTGATGATGTCAACTTCCTGTCCGTCGAGACGCCCGCAGTAGGGAGCCCCCCATGCCCGCCGAGTCCCCGGCCGACGTCGTCGCCCGCCTCCGCACCACCTTCCGCACCGGCCGCACGAAGGACCTGGCCTGGCGCACCCACCAGCTGGAACGGCTGCGCGCCCTGCTCACCGAGCACGGCGACGAACTCGCCGACGCGCTCCACGCCGACCTCGGCAAGAGCCGCGCGGAGTCCTACCGGACCGAGATCGACTTCACCGTCCGCGAGATCGACCACACCCTGGAGCACCTCGCCGACTGGCTGCGCCCCGAGCCCGCCCCCGTGCACGCCGGGCTCGCCGCCCTCGGGGCCACCGCGCTCACGGTGCGCGACCCGCTCGGCGTCGTCCTGGTCATCGCCCCCTGGAACTACCCGGCGCAGCTGCTGCTCGCCCCGGTCGCGGGCGCGCTGGCGGGCGGCAACTGCGTGGTGGCCAAGCCCAGCGAGCTGGCCCCCGCGACCTCCGCCGCCGTCGCCCGGCTGCTCCCCCGCTTCCTGGACACCGACGCGGTGGCCGTCGTCGAGGGCGGCGTGGAGGAGACGACGGCGCTGCTGGAGGAGCGGTTCGACCACATCTTCTACACCGGCAACGGCACGGTCGGCCGGATCGTGATGGCCGCCGCGGCGAAGCACCTCACCCCGGTGACGCTGGAGCTGGGCGGCAAGTCCCCGGTCTTCGTGGACCGGGACACCGACCTGAAGGCGGTCGCCGCGCGCCTCGCCTCGGGGAAGTTCCTCAACGCGGGCCAGACCTGCGTCGCCCCCGACTACGTCCTCACCGACCCGGAGACCGCCACCGCCCTCGCGGACGCGCTCGCCGCCGCCGTCGAGACGCAGTTCGGCAGCGACCCCTCGGCCTCCCCGGAGTACGGCCGCATCATCAACGAGCGCCACTTCGACCGCCTGGTGCGCCTGCTGGACTCCGGCCGTACGGTCACCGGCGGCGCCCACGACCGGGCGGCGAAGTACATCGCGCCGACCGTGCTCGCCGACGTCGCCCCGGACGCGCCGGTGATGGGCGAGGAGATCTTCGGCCCGGTGCTGCCGATCCTCACGGTGGCCGGTCTGGACGAGGCGATCGACTTCGTCAACGACCGGGACAAGCCGCTGGCGCTCTACGCCTTCACCGAGTCGCCCGAGGTCCGCGAACGGCTGCTGGCCGAGACTTCCTCGGGCGGCGTCGGCATCGGCCTGCCGCTCGCCCACCTGACCGTCTCCGACCTGCCGTTCGGCGGGGTCGGCGAGAGCGGCATGGGCAGCTACCACGGCCCCTACTCCATCGACACCTTCACCCACCGCAAGGCGGTCCTGGACACCCCGCTCGGCTGACGCCCCCACCGCACGCGAAACGGCTGCCCGCTCCCCGGTACGTACCGGAGGTGCGGGCAGCCGTTTCGCGCAGGTGGTGCGGGGCGTCAGACCCCGGCGTAGGAGTGCTTGCCGGTGATGAAGATGTTGACGCCGTAGTAGTTGAACAGCCAGCAGCCGAAGGCGATGAGCGCCAGGTAGGCGGCCTTGCGGCCCTTCCACCCGGCGGTCGCGCGGGCGTGCAGGTAGCAGGCGTAGGCGACCCAGGTGATGAACGACCAGGTCTCCTTGGCGTCCCAGCCCCAGTAGCGGCCCCACGCCTCGCCGGCCCAGATCGCGCCCGCGATGATCGTGAACGTCCAGAGCGGGAAGACGGCCGCGTTGGCGCGGTACGAGAACTTGTCCAGCGTCGCCGCGGAGGGCAGCCGGTCCAGCACGGACTGCGCGAACCGGCCCGGCGTCTCGCCGTTCTCGATCTTCCGCTCGTAGCTGTCGCGGAAGAGGTAGAGCAGCGTGGCGACCGCGCCGAGGAAGAAGACGGCGCCGCAGATGATGGCGGTGGAGACGTGGATCCACAGCCAGTACGAGTGGAGCGCCGGCACCAGCTGGTCGCTGTCCGTGTAGAGCACGGTGGTGGCGATGCCGAGGTCCAGCAGGACCACGGTGACCAGCAGCAGGCCCATCCAGCGGACGTTCTTCCGCAGCAGGAGCAGGACCAGGTAGGCCGCGACGGCGACCGTGGAGAAGGTGATCGAGAACTCGTACATGTTGCCCCAGGGGGCGCGCTCCACGGAGAGCGCGCGGGCGACGACGCCGCCCGCCTGCACGAGGAAGGCGAGCACGGTCATCGAGACCGCGATCCGGCCCCACAGGTCGCCCTGGAAGGTGCCGCCGGCGGCGCCGGGACCGTCCGGGACGTCCCGGGTCCCGGCGGCGGACCGGGTGACCACCTTCGGGCGCTCCAGCACGGCGGTCGCGCCGCCGGCCTGGTTGACCTGGACCTTCACCGAGGACCGGGCGGCGGCCCCGGCGTCGAGCGCGGCGGCCGTGCGGCCGACCTTGCTGCGGCTGCCGAACACCCATTCCGCGATGTGCGCGAGGAAGGCCAGGGTGTAGACGGCCATCGACGAATAGATCAGCACATTGCTGGTGTGCGCCAGATTCTCGTTGGCGGCGGCGGCGAGATTCACTTCTCAGCCCCTTCGGCAGTTTCTGCGGCAGGTACGTCGGGACCGGGGCCGGGTTCGGCCGCGGCGTCGGTCTCCGGCCCCGGGTCGGGGCCGGGCTGCGGATCGGGTGCGGTCGGCGCCACGTCGTTCAGCGCCAACGCCAGGGAGAGCAGTTCCTCGGGCAGCTTCGCGGACTCGCTGCGGCCGAGTCCGGCCATCTCGACGACGGTCACCCCGTCGGCCCCGCGCGCGGCCCGCACCCAGACGCGGCGGCGCTGGATGAAGAGCGAACCGGCGAGTCCTGCGATGGCGGCGACGGCCCCGCCGAGCGCCCAGCCGGCGGCCGGCTGCTTCGAGATCTGGAAGCTGGCCCACTCCTCGACGCCGTCGAAGGTGATGGAGCCCGCGCCGTCCGGGAGCTGCATGGTCTCGCCGGGAGCCAGGCGCTGTTTCAGGTTGTTGCCGTCGGCGTCCTTGAACGCCTTCAGCTTGGTCGTGTCGAGCTGGTAGACGTTCTGCGGGAGGCCGGAGTTGACGCCGAGGCTGCCGTGCAGCGCGTTGAGCGCCAGCACCGGGTTCTCCGCGCCGGGGAACTGCGAGAGCATCGTGCCGCTGCCGGCCCCGGCGAAGGTCGGGACGAAGAACGCCTGGAAGCCGAGCTGGTCCCACTTGCCGTTCTTGTCCCTGTAGCCGTCCATGACCTTGATGGCGCCGGACGAGGTGATGTTGGCGTCCCGGGGCAGCAGCGGAACGGCACCCTTGAAGATCTGCTTGCCCCTGCCGTCCCGGACCGTGACCGCCGGGGCGTAGCCGTGCGAGATCAGGAAGATCTTGGTGCCGTCGATCACCAAGGGCTCGTTGACCTTGATGACGCCCTTCTTGTCCTTGCCGTACGCGCCCTCGGCGTACGTCACCCGCGCTTCGAAGGTGCGGGCCGTGCCCCGCTGGGGGCCGGTCTTCTCGTACGTGCCGACGAAGTCGTCGAGGGTGAAGCTGAACGGCGAGAGCGAGTCGGAGTCGTACAGCGACCCGGACGTGAAGTCGTCGTACTGCGTCATCGTGTTGGCGAAGCCGTCGCCCTCGGTGATGAGCTTGCCGCCCTCGTACTTGAAGAGCGAGCCGACGGCGAAGGCCACCAGCATCACGATCAGCGCGACGTGGAAGATCAGGTTCCCGGCCTCGCGGAGGTAGCCCTTCTCCGCCGCGACCGCGTCGCCCACCGTGTGGGAGCGGAACCGGCGCTTGCGCAGCAGGGCGAGCGCCGCCTCGCGGACCTGCTCCGGCTCGGCCTCCGTACGCCAGGTCGTGTACGCCGGCAGCCGGGTCAGGCGCTTCGGGGCGTGCGGGGGGCGGCTGCGCAGCTGGCCCACGAACTGGACACTGCGCGGCAGGATGCAGCCGATGAGCGAGACGAACAGCAGGATGTAGATCGCGGAGAACCACACCGAGCTGTAGACGTCGAAGAGCTGGAGCTTCTCGTAGACCGGGGTGAGCGTGGTGTGCGCGTTCTTGAAGGTCAGCACCTTCAGCTCGTCCACGCTGTTCTGCGGGATCAGCGAGCCGGGGATGGCGCCGAGCGACAGCAGGAAGAGCAGGATCAGCGCGACCCGCATCGAGGTGAGCTGGCGCCAGAACCAGCGGATCCAGCCGATGACACCCATGGCGGGCAGCCCGGCCTCACGGTCGGCGCGCTCCTCCACGGGCGCGGTGGAGAGCTGGGCCCCGGCGTCGCCGAGCTCCCGGACGTCCTGCTCGTCGGTGTGCGCCGCGTCGCGCTCGTCAGTCGTGTTCAGCTTGCTCAATGGAACTCAGATCCCCACAGTGAAACCGTTGGACCAGCCCTGCACGTCCTGCATGAACGTGGCCCACAGCCCCGTCAGCAGCAGGACGCCGGTCGCGATCATCATGACGCCCCCGATGCGCATGACCCATGCGTAGTGGCGCTTGACCCAGCCGAATGCTCCGAGCGCCTTGCGGAAGGCGACGGCGGCGAGGACGAACGGGACACCGAGACCCAGACAGTACGCGACCGTCAGAAGTGCCCCGCGCTCGGCGGTGCCCTGGTCGAAGGCGAGCATGGACACCGCGCTCAGCGTCGGGCCGAGGCAGGGGGTCCACCCGATCCCGAAGAGGGCGCCCAGCAGCGGGGCGCCCAGCAGACCGGTGACCGGTCTGCGGTGGATGCGGAACTCGCGCATGGTCATCCACGGCATGAGCCCCATGAAGAAGACGCCCATGAGGATCATCAGCACGCCGAGGACCCGCTGCAGGGCCTCGCTGTGTTCCTGGAGGTTGCCGCCGAAGTAGCCGAAGAGCGCGCCGCCCGAGACGAACACGGCGGTGAAGCCGAGGACGAAGAGGGAGGCGCCGCCGACGATCCGGCCCCGCCGGGCGTTCGCCAGGTCGGTGCCGCTGATGCCGGTGACGTAGCTCAGGTAGCCGGGGACCAGCGGCAGGACGCAGGGCGAGAAGAACGAGACGAGACCGCCGAGGAGCGCGATCGGCACGGCGGCCAGCAGCGCACCGTTGACGACCGTCTCGTTGTACGTGGCGGCGGCGAGGGCGGTCACCGGGTCACTTCTCCGCGATCAGCGGGTCGATCATCTTGTGCAGCTGTTCCGCGTCGAGTGCCTGGAGGGTGCGGGCGGCGATGCGCCCCTCGCGGTCGATGACCACGGTCGACGGGATGGTCTGCGGGTTCAGGGTGCCCTTGGGGAAGCGGAGGATGAGCTTGCCGACCGGGTCGTAGAGGCTCGGGTACGTGATGCCCGCGTCCGCCTCGAAGTTCAGGGCGGCGTCCTTCTGGGTGTCGCGGGTGTTGATCCCGACGAACTGGACGCCCTGGCCGGCGGTCTCCTTGGAGACGGCGGCGAAGTGCTTCGCCTCCGCGCGGCAGGGGCCGCACCACGATCCCCAGACGTTGACGACGACGACCTTGCCCTTGTAGGCGGCGACGTCGAGGCTCTTCCCCTCCAGCGTGCTGCCTTCGAGCTCCGGGGCGGCCGTGCGGTCCTTCGCGGCCACGGTCGAGATGCCGCCGCTGCCGGTGACGAAGTTGGTGTCACCGCCGCCGCCCGACTTGATGTCGTCCCCGCCGCAGGCGGACAGGGTCAGGGCACCGGCCACGACGGCGGTCGTGGCGGCGAGCAGGGTGAAGCGGCGTCGGGGTGCGCGGCCATGGCTCATGTGAAAAGTTTCGCATGGCAGATCCGGGGATCTTGGGCACCCCCCTCGGTGCCCGTAAAGCCCCTTGTCAGGCCTGCTTAAAGAAAGCGTTCCAGCCACCGGCGGGGGCCTGACCGACCTCGAGTGTACGGAGCTTCGCCAGAACTGCCGGGTCCTGGACGTCCAGCCAGTCCACGAACTGGCGGAACGAGACGAGTCGCACGTCCGGCTGTCCGGCCACGTGCTTGATCACTTCCTCCACGGCGTCCATGTAGATACCGCCGTTCCACTCCTCGAAGTGATTGCCGATGAAGAAGGGGGCGCGATTCGATTCGTACGCCCTGCGGAATCCGGCGAGATAGGAACCGGTCGCCTGCTCGCGCCAGTCCGGATAGCGCGAGGGCATGCCCCGGGTCGAATTCTGCGACTGATTGGCGAGGATGTTGTAGTCCATGGAGAGGACTTCGAAGGTGTGGCCGGGGAACGGGATTCCCTGGAGCGGGAGATCCCACACGCCGAGCCGCTTCTCCGGCCACATCTGCGTCCCGCCCGGCGAACTCGCGTCGTAGCGCCAGCCGAGCCTGCTCGCGGTCGGCAGCAGGTTCTCCTGGCCGAGGAGGCAGGGGGTGCGTCCGCCGACGAGTTCCTTCCGGTAATCGAAAGGAAGCGGTTCGACGTTCTCCCAGCCGCTGTTGGTCCGCCATTGCGTCACGAAGGAGACGGCCTGATTGATCTCGCTGTGCCACTGCGCGGGCGTCCAGTTCTCCACCGACCCCTCACCGGCGCAGAAATGGCCGTTGAAGTGGGTGCCGATCTCGTGGCCGTCGAGCCACGCCTCGCGCACGTACCGCAGCGTCTGCCTGACGTGGTCGTCGGTGAGGTAGCCGATGTCGGAGGCGCCGCGCGGATTGTTGGGCGGCTGGTAGAGCGACTTCTTCGACTCGGGCAGCAGATAGATGCCGGAAAGGAAGAAGGTCATCGCGGCGTCGTGTTCCCGGGCGAGTTCGAGAAAGCGCGGGAAAAGGCCGTTGCCGACCTCGCCCGCCCCGTCCCAGGAAAAGATCACGAACTGCGGGGGCGTCTGGCCGGGTTCGAGCGGGACGGGCGCGTCGGGCTGTTTCGGCTGCTTTCCGGTGTCGGAGGTGGAACCGTCTCCGATCAGCCGGACGCCGCTGTTCGCGGAGCCCGTGCCGCGCTCCTTCCCTCCGCCGGCGTGCGCGCCGTGGTCGGGAGCCGTACCGGCGGCGCCCCCGGAGCTCTTCCCGGGCCCGTGGTGCGCCCCGCCCCCGGAACCGAGTGAGCCGCAGCCCGCGATTCCCGCGGCGGCTGCGGCTCCCAGGCCCGCTCCCAGCAGTCCCCTCCGGTTGATGTTGTTCGCGTGTTTCTGGTTCACGTCCACGTCCCCATCGACGGTCGTTTTATCTCATGGCCATACAAACTGCCGATGGCTGAGATGGAAGGAGCGACGCGATGGTTCCTACGATTATCTGATTTTCACCACACGACCGGACCCTCACCGGTTCTCCACAAGCGCTCCGCTCAGAGGGGACGGTCCCGACGGCTTTCGGCCATCGGCCCGGAGCCGCGCGGGCTGACAACGGCGCCGCGGGGGTGGCACAGTGGAGCGATGTTCCCGCGTCGGCCGTCGTCCCCCCAAGAAGTGGCCCGCACCGCGTCCGAGGTGACGAATCTGCTCGCGGTTCTCTGGGGAAGAGCCCAGGCCAACACCCCGACGGGCCCCACCTCCCCGTCCCAGCTGCGCGCACTGCTGGCGATCGAGCGCCACGAGGGCGGCAACATGCGGGCCCTGGGCGAGGCGCTGGGGTCGACCCCGCCCGCGACGAGCCGTCTCTGCGACCGGCTGGAAGCCGCGGGTCTCGTCGAGCGGCGACTGAGCGCGGCCAGCCGCCGGGAGATAGAGCTCCACCTCAGCCGTCCCGGCCGGGCGCTGCTGGAGGAGATCAGGGCCGGCCAGGTGCGGGAGGTGTCCCTGGTGCTCGCGGCGATGGAGCCCGAGGCGGCCGAAGCGCTGCGCGACGGGCTCGCGGCGTTCCGGGACGCCGCCGCCGAGGTCGTCGACGGAGAGAGATACGAGTCCGACGGACCGGCCTGGCTGGCCAACCCCGCCTGAGGCCGGGGAACGCCGGGGAACACGCGGGACCGGGGAACGCCCTAGAGCGCCGGGAGCCCCCGGGATCAGCACCCCTCACCGCCCCGCGGAAACACCGCCCGGCCCGGTCCGGCACACCCTCACCGCCCGTCGCGGTGGCGCGGAAGGCCGAGGGCGGACCCACGGAAAACCAGCGACGAACCCACGACGAACCCACGACGCCGCCGCGACGAACCGGCGACGAACCCGCCGACCACGGGCCGATTCACCCCGCACCGCCCCGACCAGGGATGTTTCCTCCCTGCAATTGTTGTCAGTGAACAACTATTACCTCTAGTCTCGTCGCGGTCGCATCGTGCGGTCCCATGGCCGGCCGGCCCATGGTGAGAGGAGGCACAGCGCCTTGGGCACCCCGCCCCCCACCGTCCTCGCACCTCGTGACGGCGGTTCCCGCGAACCGTCGCGCACCGGCACCGCCGCGCCCCGTACCGCGGCCCTCCCCGCCGGCCGCACCGGCGGCGCCCCGGGTTTCGACCTGTGGAGCGGCGACGGGCCCAGCGTCCTGCTGATCGAGGACGACCCCGGGGACGCGCTGCTGGTCGAGGAGATGGTCGCCGACAGCGGGGTCGCCATCGACCTGTCCTGGGCGCGGACCCTCGCGGAGGCGCTCGACGCCCTCGACCGGGACACCCCCCAGTGCGTCCTGCTCGACCTCCACCTGCCCGACTCCCAGGGACTCGGCGCGCTGGAGACCATCCTCTCGCGCTCGCCGGACACCGCCGTCGTCGTCCTGACCGGCCTCGCCCAGGAGGACTCCGGGCTCGCCGCGGTCTCCGGCGGCGCCCAGGACTACCTGATCAAGGGCCGCCTCGACGCCGAGCTCTTCGTCCGGGCCATCCGCTACGCCATACAGCGCAAGCGGGCCGAGCGGGCCGCCGCCGATCTCCGGGAGAGCCGGATGCTGGCCGCGGAGAACAGCCGGGTCGAACGCGGTCTGCTGCCCACCCCGCTGCTCCGCGACGACACCGCCCAGGTCTGCTCCCGCTACCGCCCCGGCCGCGCGCAGACCCTGCTCGGCGGCGACTTCTACGACGTCGTCCAGACACCCGACGGCACCACGCACGCCGTCGTCGGCGACGTCTCCGGCCACGGCCCCGACGAGGCCGCCCTCGGGGTGTGCCTGCGGGTCGCGTGGCGCTCCTTCGTCCTCTCCGGCGCGCGCGGCCAACGACTCCTGGACCTGCTCGAACAGATGCTGGTCGCCGAGCGTTCGGGCCCCGAGATCTTCGCCACCCTCACCACGCTCAGCCGGGCGGCCCGTACTCCGCGCGTGGAGGTCCTGCGGGCCGGTCACCCGGGGCTGCTGGTACGTCCGCCGGACGGCCCGGTCCGCCTGGAGGAAGTGCCGGGCGGCCCCGTGCTGGGCCTGCTGCCCGGCCGCGCGCACTGGCCGGTGACCGTCCTGGAGGCGCCCCGGGGGACACGGCTCGCGCTCTTCACCGACGGGCTCATCGAGGGCCGCACGGGCGACGGGTACGAACGCCTCGGCGAGGAGGGCCTCGTCAGGATCGCGCGGGAGTACGCCCACCGTCTCCCGGCCGACGACTTCGTGGACGCGGTCGTCCAGCGGTGCGAGGACCTCGCCGCCGGCAGCGGCGGACTCGCCGACGACGTGGCCGTACTCCACCTCGGCTGGACGGACACCGTGTGAGGGCGGCGCCCCCACCGGCGCGCCCACCGGCGCCCCAGCCGGCGCCCCGGCCGACGACGGCGCTCCGGCCGACGACGCTCCGCCGCGCCCGTACCCGCTGACGCCCGCTCCGGCCGCCGCTCCCCGCTCCGCCGTCGGAGGGGCGCGGCGCGAAGGGCCCGGCACCGGCCCGTCGGACACCCCCCTGGTCCCGTTACTCTGCTCGCCCCCGAGCAGCCACCTGGTGAAGAAAGCCGACCAACTGTGACGAACTACCTGGCCGTGGAACGCGCCCTGCGTACCGCCGCGCCGCACGCCCTGGTGGAGGCCGCGCGCGCCGCACTCGCCGAGCACTACGGCGCCACGGACGTCGAGCTCCTGATGGCCGACTACAGCCTGACGGTGCTCCAGCCGGTCGACGCCCCGGCGCGCCCGGACGGCCCGGTGCCGGTGAACGGCAGCCCGGAGGGCCGCGCCTTCGGCAGCCAGACACCGTACGAGCGCACCGCGCCGGGGCGGGGCGACTCGGTCGTCCTGCACCTCCCGGTGACCGTCCGGGGCGACCGGCTCGGCGTCCTCGACGTGACCCTGCCCCAGGACCGGCGTACGACCGGCGCCGTCCACGACCTCACCGAGATCGCCCAGCTCCTCGGCCACGAGATCATCGTCGCCGAACGGGACACCGACCTCTATCTGCGGGCCCGCCGGGTCAGCCGGCTGACCCTCGCCGCCGAGATGCAGTGGCAGCTCCTGCCCGCCCGCGCGTGTTCACGGCCCGAGTACGCCATAGGCGCCCAGCTGGAACCGGCGTACGCCATCCACGGCGACAACTTCGACTGGTCCACCACCGCCGACACCCTCACCCTCACCGTCACCAACGGCATGGGCGAGGGCATCGAGGCGTCGCTCCTCACCAACCTGGCCGTGAACGCCCTGCGCAACGCCCGCCGGGCCGGCATCGGCATAGCGGACCAGGCGGCCCTCGCCGACCAGGCGCTGTACGCCGAGTACCGGGGCGCGTCCCACGTGTCGACACTGCTGCTCACCTTCGAACTCGCCACCGGCAACGTCCAGGTCGTGGACGCCGGGTCGCCGCAGCTCTGGCGCAGGCGCGGCAGGACCGTGGAGCGCGTCGGCCTGGAGGCGCAGCTCCCGCTCGGCATGTTCGACGAGACCGCCTACGCCGTCCAGGAGTTCCAGGTGCTGCCGGGGGACCGGCTGGTCTTCGTCAGCGACGGCGTCTACGCGGCACGGAACCGTGCCGGTGAGCCGTACGGCGAACGGGCGCTGGCCCGCGCCATCCAGGCGGCCGGGCTGCTGCACGCCCCGTCCGTACCGAGGGCCGTGCTGCTGGCCCTGGCCGAGCACCGGGACGCGGAGCCGGAGGACGACGCGCTGGTCGTCTGCCTCGACTGGTTCGGCGCGAAGGGCGGCCCGGAGGGCTGACCGGCTCCGGGCTTCCGGGGTTCGACGCTTCGGGACTCCGGGGCTCCGGGGGCTTCGGGGCCCCGGGCGGAACGAACGATCCCGGGGGCGGGCCACGGTAGGTGGCCCGCCCCCGGGATCGGTGCGCTCGGGTGCGTCGCGTCCTCAGGCGCCGAACGCCTTCGACTTCCCCTTCACCGGCTTCGCCCCGGCGAGCAGGTGCGCGGGCACCAGGTCGCGGGCGGGCTCGGAGTAGCCGACCGAGACGATCTTGTCGCCCTGGTAGGTGAAGCTGGTCAGCGAGGCGAGGGTGCACTGCCGCTTGCGCGGGTCGTGCCAGAGCCTGCGGCGCTCCACGAAGCTGCGCACGATCCAGATCGGCAGCTGGTGGCTGACGCAGACCGCCTCGTGGCCCCGGGCCGCGTCGCGCGCGGCGTCCAGGGCGCCCATCATCCGTACGACCTGCTCGATGTACGGCTCGCCCCAGGAGGGCTTGAACGGGTTGGTGAGGTGCTTCCAGTTGTCCGGGTTGCGCAGCGCGCCGTCGCCGACGCCGAAGGTCTTGCCCTCGAAGACGTTGGCGGCCTCGATCAGCCGCGCGTCGGTGGCGAGGTCGAGCCCGTGCGTCTTCGCGATCGGCGTCGCGGTCTCCTGGGCGCGCTCCAGCGGGGAGGCGACGACGTGGCGGATGTCGCGCTGCGCCAGGTGCTCGGCGACCCGGTCGGCCATCTTCCGGCCCAGCTCGGAGAGGTGGTACCCGGGCTTGCGCCCGTAGAGCACGCCCTCCGGGTTGTGCACCTCGCCGTGGCGCATCAGGTGGACGACGGTGATGTCCTGGGCGGAACCGTTCTCGCTCATGCGGTGGCCTCCGAGGCGGCGCGGGCGGCGGCGGGCAGGGCGTCGGCGATGCGCTCGACGGCCCGGGAGTCGTGGGCGGTGGAGACGAACCAGGACTCGAACGCGGAGGGCGGCAGGTAGACGCCCTGGGACAGCATCGAGTGGAAGAAGGCGGTGTAACGGAACGCCTCCTGCTTCTTCGCGTCGGCGTAGTTCCGGACCGGCTCGTCGGTGAAGAACACGGAGAACATGTTGCTCGCCGTGGACACGTGGTGCGCCACGCCCTCCTTGCTGAGCGCGCCGCTGACCAGGCCCTGGAGCTCGGCGGAGACCGCGTCGACCTTCGCGTACGCGGCGTCGTCGAGCAGCCGCAGCTGCGCGAGGCCCGCGGCGGTGGCGATCGGGTTCCCGGAGAGGGTGCCCGCCTGGTAGACCGGCCCGGCCGGGGCGAGGTACGCCATGACGTCGGCGCGGCCACCGAAGGCCGCGGCCGGGAAGCCGCCGCCCATGACCTTGCCGAAGGTCATCAGGTCGGGGCGGACGCCGTCGACGCCGTACCAGCCGGCCTTCGAGGTGCGGAAGCCGGTCATGACCTCGTCGGAGATGAACAGCGCGCCCTCGGCGGCGCACAGCTCCTTGAGCCCCGCGTTGAAGCCGTCCACCGGCCGGACGACGCCCATGTTGCCCGCGGCGGCCTCGGTGATCACACAGGCGATCTCGCCGGGGTGCGCGGCGAAGGCGGCGCGGACGGCCTCCAGGTCGTTGTACGGGAGCACCAGGGTGTCCCCGGCCTGCGCGCCGGTCACCCCGGGGGTGTCGGGCAGCGCGAAGGTGGCGACGCCGGAGCCCGCCGCGGCCAGCAGCGCGTCGACGTGACCGTGGTAGCAGCCGGCGAACTTCACGACCTTGGCGCGGCCGGTGAAGCCGCGCGCCAGGCGGATCGCGGACATGGTCGCCTCGGTGCCGGACGAGACCAGGCGCACCTGCTCGACGGGCTCGACCCGGGCCACCATCGCCTCGGCGAGCGCGACCTCGCCCTCACCCGGCGTACCGAAGGAGGTGCCCCGGGCGACGGCCGCCTGGACGGCGCCGACGACCTCGGGGTGGGCGTGGCCGAGAATCATCGGCCCCCACGAGCAGACGAGGTCGACGTACTCGCGGCCGTCGGCGTCGGTGAGGTACGGACCGGTGCCGGACACCATGAACCGGGGCGTACCGCCTACGGCGTTGAAAGCGCGCACCGGTGAGTTCACGCCACCGGGCGTCACGGCGGACGCGCGGTCGAAGAGCGACTGTGAGACTGGGGCTTCGTATGAATACGCCACTTTGGTCCTGATCTGCGATTCGGGGGGTCGGAGGGCTGGTGGGGACATCGCGGCCACCGGTGAGCAAGGAGCGCGCACTCCTCGTATCACGAAAGGGCGTCAGCCCCCTCGCGTCTGCGAAACTGGGGCGTCATGGGGAAAGCTCACACATGCCATGGTGTCAGAGGCGCGCGCGGACTCGCGGGCAGGTGTTTCGCCGCACGCCTGGTGGGGAGGTCACTGACACGATGATCGGGTTGCGCGGTGGGGCTGTGTCTCCTAAGAAGTAGTCGGGTGGATGAAATATGCATCGCGGTGGCGGAGTGGGCGAAGGCACCGACGGCCCGGGGCCCGAGCCTGCCCGGCGTGGGCGTCACCGGCGTGATGCTGAGCGCGTACAGGGCAGCAGACCGGCACCGGACGCACCGGATGCCGGCGGCGGTCCCGGGATCAGGAGCGGTGGCCGGGTGGGGGTGACGTACAAGTACTTCGGCGCCCCGGACGGCGCGACCGCCGCCCGCGTGCCCATCTCGATGCGCCCGGAGGAGCTGGGCGGCGACGAGCTGGGCATGGGGGGCATGTTCAGCAAGATCAAGCCGGAGACGGTGGCCGCCATGGTCCTCACCGGTATACAGGGGATCCCGCTGCACCAGGTCCCGCCGCTGGAGCTCGTCGTCCTGCACCCCGACTACGCGGTGGTGAAGCTGCCGATGACCGTGGTCGACCCCCTGCGTGACGTGGGCGAGGAGACGGTGGGCGCGGCGGCCTTCATATGGTCGACCGTCCCCGACCGGGGCGGCCCGCGCGACGCCTTCAACGTCTACCGCCTCCTCCACGAGTGGCAGGACTTCTCCGTCCGCCTGCACGACGCGGGCCACCAGGCGTACTGCCTGGTGTGGCCCTGACGCACGGAACCACCGGGGCGCGGACCCCGGAGCGGAACGCTCCCGGGTGCACCGGAGCGCATCCGCGCACCCTGCGCATCCATCCGTAGTCATCCGGCCATTCATTGGCCGAAGAACGATCTCCAGTCGGGCCCTGGAACCTGCCGACACAAGAGGGACATCCGTTGAAGGAGGTCCCGCCGTGGGCGATGTGCTGCCGATCCTCTCCGTCCCCGCCGTGGTCCTCGCCAGTGGCGCGTACGCCGTGGGCGCGAGCTGGTGGCGCCGCCGCCACCCGGCCCCGCCCTCCCCGTACACCCGCCAGGCGCTCCGCCTCGCGCGTGAGCGGACGCTCGTCACGGCCGAGGAGATCCTCGCCGACGCGTACGCCGCGTTCGGCCCGCTCTACACCCGGCCCGCCGCGGACGCGGACACCCCCGACGCCGCCCCCGGCGCGCGGGCCACCACCCCCAGCTCCGACCCGGCCCCGCAGGTCTGAGCCGCCGGGGGCGGCGGATCGTCGCTCCTGGTGTCCGGCCCCGCCGGCACGGAGCTGCGCGGTCCCGCCCGGCGCAGGGGGGTGCTGGTCCGAGAGCCGCCCGGTACGTGCGCGGCCCGCTCCGCCCGGAAACTCCTCGCTCCGCCGGCCTCCCCGGTGACATCCTGGGCCCGTGACCAAGCCTCCCGTGCCCGGGACTCCCGCGGCCAAGCAGCAGATCACCGTCGAAGTCGATCCCGGGCTGCGGCTGTTCGTCGCGCACGAGCGGCGCGAGGGGGTGACCGCGCTGGTGACGGACGGGGTGTCGACGCTCGGGCACGTCGTGGAGTCGCTCGGCGTGCCGCTCACCGAGGCGGGGGCGCTGGTGGTGGACGGGGTGGGGGTGCCGGTGTCGCACGTCCCGCGGTCCGGGGAGCACCTGGTCGTACGGGCGGTGGAGCGTCCGCAGCGGGTGCCGGGGGCGCCGTTGCGGTTCCTGCTGGACGTGCATCTGGGCACGCTGGCCCGGCGGTTGCGGCTGCTCGGGGTCGACGCGGCGTACGAGAGCGAGGACATCGGCGATCCCGCGCTGGCGGCGCTCTCCGCGCGCGAGCGGCGGGTGATGCTCTCGCGGGACCGGGGGCTGCTGCGGAGGCGGGAGCTCTGGGCGGGGGCGTACGTCTACAGCGACCGGCCCGAGGACCAGCTGCGGGACGTGCTGGGGCGCTTCGCGCCGGTCCTGGTGCCGTGGTCGCGGTGCACGGCGTGCAACGGGCCGCTGCGGGAGGCCGACAAGGACGCGGTGGCCGACCGGCTGGAGCACGGCACGCAGGCGGCGTACGACGTGTTCGCGCAGTGCACGGTGTGCGAGCGGGTGTACTGGCGGGGCGCGCACCACGGGCATCTGGAGACGGTGGTCGCGGAGGCCGTGCGCGAGTTCGGCGGGCCGGACGCCGCCTGAGGTCAGGGGCGTGGCTCTGCCTATCCTGGCCGGGTACCGGTCACCTGTCCGAGGGAGTTCGTCATGGCCGCCACCCCGATCGCCGTCATCACCGGTGCGAGCAGCGGCATCGGTGCCGCGACCGCCCGCCGGCTCGCCGCCGAGGGCTACCGCGTGGTGCTCACCGCCCGCCGCAAGGACCGCATCGAGGCGCTGGCCGAGGAGATCGTGGCGGCGGGCCACCAGGCGACCGCTTACGCCCTGGACGTGACCGACCGTGCGGCGGTCGACGAGTTCGCCACCGCTTTCCGTTCGCTCGCGGTCCTGGTGAACAACGCGGGCGGCGCGCTCGGCGCGGACCCGGTCGCCACCGGGGACCCGGCGGACTGGCGCCAGATGTTCGAGACGAACGTCGTCGGCACCCTCAACATCACCCAGGCGCTGCTGCCGGCCCTCACGGCGAGCGGCGACGGCACGGTCGTGGTGCTGACCTCGACGGCGGGCCACGGGACGTACGAGGGCGGCGCGGGCTACGTCGCGGCCAAGCACGGCGAGCACGTGCTCGCCGAGACGCTGCGGCTGGAGATCGTCGGGACGCCGGTCCGGGTCGTCGAGATCGCGCCCGGCATGGTGAAGACCGACGAGTTCGCCACCAACCGATTCCGGGGCGACAAGGAGAAGGCCGCCAAGGTGTACGCGGGCGTCGACGCGCCGCTGACCGCCGAGGACGTGGCCGACACCGTCGGCTGGGCCGTGACGCGTCCCAGCCACGTCAACATCGACCTCCTCGTCGTCCGCCCGCGCGCGCAGGCGTCCAACACCAAGGTCCACCGCACGCTCTGAGCGACGGCCGCGCGCCCACGGACACCGCCCGGCACGGCTGGCCCCGGCCCGGCCTCGCACGGCTGGCGCCGGCCCGGCCTCGCACGGCCGGGCCCGTGGGCGCGCTCCCGTCTCAGCCCTTCACGCAGACGAGCTGCTTCAGCTTGGCGACGACCTCCACCAGGTCCCGCTGCTGGTCGATGACCTTCTCGATCGGCTTGTACGCGCCCGGGATCTCGTCCACCACGCCGGAGTCCTTGCGGCACTCGACGCCGCGCGTCTGCTCCTCCAGGTCCTTGGTGGTGAACCTCCGCTTCGCGGCCATCCGGCTCATCCGGCGGCCTGCTCCGTGTGAGGCGGAGTTGAAGGACTTCTCGTTGCCGAGGCCCTTCACGATGTACGAACCGGTGCCCATGGATCCGGGGATGATCCCGTACTCGCCGGAGCCCGCCCGGATCGCGCCCTTCCGGGTGACCAGCAGGTCCATGCCGTCGTACCGCTCCTCCGACACGTAGTTGTGGTGGCAGGAGATGACCGGCTCGAAGGTGACCTTCGCCTTCCGGAACTCCTTGCGCACCACGTCCTGGAAGAGCCCCATCATGACGGCCCGGTTGAACATGGCGTACTCCTGCGCCCAGAACAGGTCGTTGCGGTAGGCGGCCATCTGCGGGGTGTCCGCGACGAAGACCGCGAGGTCGCGGTCGACCAGGCCCTGGTTGTGCGGGAGGCTCTGGGCGATGCCGATGTGGTGGTCGGCCAGCTCGTTGCCGATGTTGCGCGAACCGGAGTGCAGCATCAGCCAGACCGAGCCCGCCTCGTCGAGGCAGAACTCGATGAAGTGGTTGCCGCCGCCGAGCGTGCCCATCTGCCGCACCGCCCGCTGCTGGCGGAACTTCACCTCCTCGGCGATCCCGCCGAACCGGCTCCAGAAGTCGTCCCAGCCGGCCGCTCCGGCCCCGGGCAGTCCGGCCGGGTCCACCAGCTCCTCGTGCATCCCGCGTCCGACCGGGATGGCCTCCTCGATGCGGGAGCGCAGCCGGGAGAGGTCGCCGGGCAGGTCGTTGGCGGTGAGGGAGGTCCTGACGGCGGACATGCCGCAGCCGATGTCCACGCCGACGGCGGCGGGACAAACCGCTCCGTGCATGGCGATGACCGAGCCGACCGTCGCCCCTTTGCCGAAGTGGACGTCGGGCATCACGGCGAGGCCCTTGATCCACGGCAGGGTCGCGACGTTGCGCAGCTGCTGCATCGCGACGTCCTCGACCGACGCCGGGTCGGTCCACATCCGGATCGGTACCTGCGCCCCCGGCATCTCCACGTACGACATGAACCCTCGACTTCCCCCGGCATGAAACTGACAGGACAGACAACTGGACGGACAACAGGACAGCAGGACAGCGGGACAGCCATCCGAAGAGGCCCGAAAAGGCCCAAAAGACTTAAAGCGCAAAACCGGTGCCAAGGTCGGCAAACATCTCGGCCGACCGGCATTCACAGCCGCACGTGCGATACACATTGTGTCCATCGGCCGCCGTCGCGCGGCAACTCGTTTTCGTACCGAAGGGGGCCTGGGACCTTGCGACCCATGGCGTACGTTCCCGGCATCGCGCTTCTCGCGGTGCTCGTCGCCGGCTGCACCGGGGGCTCGGGCACCGAGGACGCCACCACCGACGCGAAGCCCGGGACCCCCACCGTCTCCGTCGCGCCTCCCGGCAAGTACCAGACCCTGCCGGAGGCCTGTCGGTCCGTGAGCGTGAACACGCTCAAGCAGCTGCTGCCGGGCGTGGCGGACCTCCCGGAGGACCAGCGCGAGAGGGCGTACGAGGGCCGGGCGTCGGTCACGTACGACACCGACCGCAAGGTGGGCTGCACCTGGCAGGCACGGACCTCCGAGTCGACCCGCACCCTGGTGGTCGACTTCGAGCGGGTCGTCTCCTACGACCCCTCGGTGAGCGACGAGGACAGCGCCGCCACCGTGTACGGGAAGAAGGCGGAGGCGGCCGGCCTGCCGTCGCCCTCGGTCACGTCCTCCTCTCCGGCGGACCCCTCGGCGGACCCCGCGGACCCCTCCGCCGGAGCCCTGTCGGACCCGGCCGCGTCCGACGGGGCCGGGGTGGCGCCGCAGGGCTCCACCTCCCCGACGACGACCGCGTCACCGACCCCGGACGGAGGCGACGACGGCGGCGACGGGGCCTCCGACGAGCTCGCGCCCCGGGTGCTGAACAACATCGGAAATGCCGCGTTCCTGGACGATTCGCTCGAAAGCGGAGGTTCTTCCGCGCAGCGCCGCACCGTCAGCGTGGTCTTCCGCACATCGAACGTCGTCGTGACCGTCCGGTACGCCGAGCAGGCGGCCGACGCCGACGGCGTGCCCGAGAGTGCGGAACTCCAGGAGAAGGCCCAGTCACTGGCCCACGGACTGGACGAGAGCATCAACGAATAGACCGCTTCCACGGGCGCCGGCCGGACCCCCACCGGGGCCGTCGCGGGCCGCCGCCGTGGCCGCGCGGGTTCCGCGTCCGTCGTACGGTGGCTCCTCGGAACACGCATCCGCACCACCGCCCGCCCGTACACCGACCGCCGCACGGCGCCCGTCCCGAAGCCGAGCACGAACGCCCGCGCGGCGGAGCGCCGGCACGACCGCCCGACCGCGATCGCCGTCCCGTCCGAGTGAAGGAACCATGCACCGATCAGCCCCGCGACTGTCCCGCATACTCCTCTGCGCCGCCGTCCCGGTGATGCTCGTCGCCGCCGGCTGCTCGTCGGACTCCGGCGACGACGCGAAGGAGAAGAGCGCCGGATCCACCGCCTCCGGCTCGTCGAGCGCCGCCGCCTCCGCCTCCGCGACCCCCACCGTGGAGCCGGCGAAGTTCGCCGGGCTGCCCGACCCGTGCAAGGCGCTCTCCGCGAAGACGGTCAAGAAGCTCGTGCCGTCCGCGAAGAAGGCCGGCGGCACCGTGGGCAAGTCCTCCGACGACGACGCCCGGGGCAGCTGCTCCTGGAACGGCCTGGACGACAAGGGCGTGAAGGGCTCCGTCTACCACTGGCTGGACCTCGGCTTCGTCCGGTACGACTCCGACGAGGCACTGGGCAGCGGCGCCGACCGGGCGACCACCGACTACACCAAGTCGGTCGCCAAGGCGCAGGCGGTCGACGGCGCCAAGAAGCTCGCGACCGCGCCCGTCTCCGGCATCGGCGACCAGGCGACCGCGATCACCTACACCCTGAACAAGACGAGCGAGGACTTCTCCTACGCCGCGATCGTGGTGCGCACGGCCAACGTCGTCGTCTCGGTGAACTACAACGGCACCGGCTACGCGGGCGCCAAGGCCCCGTCCGCCGCCGAGATCCTGGCGGGCGCGCAGGCCGCGGCGAAGGAGGCGGTGGCGGCCGTCGGCGGTGCGGGCGGGACCACCGCGGACGACGCGTCGAGCCCGAGCGCCACCACCAGCTCCAGCCCGAAGACCAGCAGCAGCAAGAGCACCGACGGCGAGAGCGACAGCCCGAAGACGAGCAGCAGCAAGAGCGCCGCCTCGGACTCCGACTCGGACGCGGACTCCGGCTCGGGCGCCACCGCGAAGGCGACGCCCAAGGCGACGACGAAGTCCTGAACGACGACGTCCTGACGCCCGGACGGCGTCCGGGCGTCAGGACGTCTTGCGGGTCCCGCTCCGGGGTCCGGCCGCTTTCCGGGGGCCGGACCCCGGCGGTGTGTCCGGGCGGCCCTCGGCGAGCATGGCGCGCATCGGCTCGTCCCACCGCACCACGTCCGGCGCCGTGCGTTCCGTGAGGGCGGTGACCAGGCGGCGGCGGTCGGCCGGGGGGACGAACACCATGCTGAACGAGGTACGGGTCGCGCCGATGCCCTGGAACCTCAGCGTCTCCACGCCGCGCTTCTTGCCCGGCGGACGCCCGCCGGACACCGAACGCAGCCGGTCGAGACGGAAGGAGACGGTCCGCAGGGGCTGACGCACGGTGACGGTGCGCGAGGTGACGGTGACGGCGCACCTGCGGACGGCCACGAGGACGGCCGGGAACAACAACGCCGTGACGCCGAAGAACCACCATTGCAGCGCCTCGCCGCTCACCAGCGCCTTGAACGCCTCGACCGCGAGGAGGATGGCGGTGGGGGCCGTCGCGCGGCGGGTACTGGGGCGTACGGAGACGACCTCCGAGGTCATGGGTCATCACCAGGCTCGCTCGTAGGGGTTCGAGGGGCTGCTGACGCCCTGTCGCGCGCTCAGCGTAGGACCGGAGCGGTCCGGTCCCACCGGCCGCCCCCAAGTCGTGACCGAAAATCGCCCCTGGGCCAACGTCCCAGCCCAGAGCCCCCTTTGCGGAATCAAGGACTCCCGTCGGACCCCCCTCCGGGCGGCCCTCCCGGCCTCCCCGCGCATCACAGCTCGTACACATGTGCCAGGCTGGCCCCCACCGGATGTCGGAAGCCGGGCGGAGAACAGAGGTCGGGGAGGGGATCGCGGGTGGCCGCGATGCAGCTCACACGCACGCACCGGGTACTGATCGGGCTCGTCGTCGCAGGAGCGGCGGTCATCGCCGCGATCGGGTTCGCGGGCTCGTACGCAGCCGTGCGCGAACTCGCCCTGGAGAAGGGGTTCGGGAACTTCTCCCTGGTGTTCCCGATCGGCATCGACGCGGGCATCTGCGTCCTGCTGGCGCTGGACCTGCTGCTGACGTGGATGCGCATCCCGTTCCCGCTGCTGCGCCAGACGGCGTGGCTGCTGACGGCCGCGACCATCGCGTTCAACGGCGCCGCCGCCTGGCCCGATCCGCTCGGCACCGGCATGCACGCGGTGATCCCGATCCTCTTCGTCGTCGCCGTCGAGGCCGCCCGCCACGCGGTGGGCCGGATCGCCGACATCACCGCCGACAAGCACATGGAGGGCGTGCGCCTCACGCGCTGGCTGCTCTCCCCCGTACCGACGTTCAAGCTGTGGCGGCGCATGAAGCTCTGGGAGCTGCGCAGCTACGAACAGGTCATCAAGCTCGAACAGGACCGGCTGGTCTACCAGGCCCGGCTGCAGGCCCGCTTCGGCCGGACCTGGCGGCGCAAGGCCCCGGTCGAGGCGCTGATGCCGCTGCGGCTCGCCAAGTTCGGCGTACCGCTCGCCGACACCGCCCCGGCCGGGCTCGCGGCAGCCGGGATCGAGCCGGTGCTGCTGCCGCCCGCGCCGAAGCCCGAACTCGCCCCCGGTGACCTCACGGAGCACGCGCACGGCACCGAACGCCGGCAGGACGGGGCGCCCCACCCGCAGCAGCGGGACCTCCCGCCGCGCGCGGCCCTGCCGCAGCAGCGGAACGACGGCGCCCGGGGCGGGTACGTCCCGGACGACGTGCCGCCGGACGCGTACCCCCAGGACCCGTATCCGCAGGGGCCGTACCCGCAGGACACCGTCCAGCAGGAGCGCGGCGACTGGGTTCCGGTGGACCCCGACCCGGAGGCGCAGGGCAGCCCGTGGTTCGCGAAGCCGCCGTCGGACCAGCCGTACCAGGGCGACTACGACCCCTTCTACGAGGACACCTACGAGCGCACGCCCACCCAGGTGCCCTCGGGCCCCGGCGGCCGTACCCGCCCGCTCGGCAACGTGGGCACCATCGGCGCCGTCCCGCACCAGCGCGGCGGGCAGCAGGAGCCCGGGCAGCGGGACGCCGGACAGCAGCCGGAAGCCGGTCCGCGGGCCGACGCTCCGCAGGCCGACCAGGCCGACCAGGACGCGCGGGAGGCCGTCCAGGCGGCCGAGGAGACCGTGCGGGAAGCCGAGCGCGAGGCCGACGCGCAGGCGGAGCGGGCCGCACGGGTCACCGCCGAGGCGGAGAACGCCGAAGACGCCGAGTACGCCGAGATCGCGTACCAGGTCTTCCGGACGTTCGTGCAGACCAACAGCGGCTACCCGAGCGTCGACGTCCTCGGCATCCACCTCGCCGACGGCCACAACGTCCAGCACCCGCGCAGCGCCGCCCTGTTGCGCCGCCTGATGCCGGAGTTCAAGCAGCGGTTCGACGCGGAGCTCGCGGCCGACCACATCGCCTGAGCCGGGCGCCGAGACCTCGGCCGCCGGTCGTCGGACCGGCCCCGCATCGCGCCCCCGCACGACAGAAGAACACGACAGAAGAAGGGGCCGCCGCCCGGATCTCTCCGGGCG
>NZ_JBHWYX010000023.1:0-114465 GCF_042728795.1 Streptomyces sp. NPDC060184 | reverse complement strand
GTACTGCAGGGGGGACCCTGTGGGAGAGTAGGACGCCGCCGAACAATTTTTCCGGGAGACCCCCGTGCCATAAGGCACGGGGGTTTTCTGCGTTCCGGGGCGGTTTTTCGACCCCTGCTGCACCCGGGCGCGGTGGCTGACGGTAAGGTCAGGGGGCATCATTGGCACATTTCTTCACACAGGAGGCCCCCGGGTGGAGGTCCAGGAGACTCGGGTTCAGACGGACCGGGTCCTCACCATCCCCAACATCCTCAGCATGGCTCGCCTTGTCGGGGTACCGCTTTTCCTGTGGCTGATCCTTCGCCCGGTGTTCGGCGGCCCGCACAGTGACGGCTGGGCGCTGTTGGTACTCGCGCTGAGCGGTATCAGCGACTACCTCGACGGCAAGCTCGCCCGTCGGTGGAACCAGGTCAGCAGCCTCGGGCGGCTCCTCGACCCCGCGGCGGACCGGCTCTACGTCCTTTCCACTCTCGTCGGGCTCACCTGGCGCGAGATCCTGCCGCTCTGGCTCACCATCGCGCTCCTGGCCCGGGAACTGATGCTGCTGGTGATGGTCGGCATCCTCCGCCGGCACGGTTATCCGCCGCCCCAGGTGAACTTCCTCGGGAAAGCTGCAACCTTCAACTTGATGTACGCCTTCCCCTTGTTGCTGCTCAGCGACGGAAGTGGTTGGCTTGAAACGTTGGCCGCAGTTTTCGGATGGGCGTTCGCCGGGTGGGGTACAACCTTGTATTGGTGGGCAGGACTCCTCTACGTGGTTCAGGTCCGCCGACTCGTCAAGGCGGACGCAACAGCCGATTGAGCTCGTTGAAGCGGTGCCGTGCAGTGTGGCCGGACCGCGGCAGATGTCTCTCGACGCCGCCCGACGGGCCGAGTCGGCTTAACCGTCGTCTCTAGGAGGACGTTTCCGACATGAAGGCCGTCGTGATGGCTGGCGGCGAGGGCACACGCCTTCGCCCTATGACCTCAAGCATGCCCAAGCCGCTCCTTCCTGTGGCCAACCGGCCGATCATGGAGCATGTGCTCCGACTGCTGAAGCGGCACGGACTCAATGAGACCGTGGTGACCGTCCAGTTCCTGGCCTCTCTCGTCAAGAACTATTTCGGGGACGGGGAAGAGCTCGGAATGGAGCTCACCTATGCCAATGAGGAGAAGCCGCTCGGCACCGCGGGAAGCGTGAAGAACGCCGAGGAAGCGTTGAAGGACGACACCTTCCTCGTCATTTCCGGTGACGCGCTGACCGACTTCGACCTCACTGACCTCATCGCCTTCCACAAGGAGAAGGGCGGTCTCGTCACGGTCTGCCTGACCCGTGTTCCCAATCCTCTGGAATTCGGGATCACGATCGTGGACGAGCAGGGCCAGGTCGAGCGGTTCCTGGAGAAGCCCACCTGGGGTCAGGTGTTCTCGGACACCGTCAACACCGGTATTTACGTGATGGAACCCGAGGTCTTCGACTACGTCCAGGCGGACACGTCCGTCGACTGGTCCGGCGACGTCTTCCCGCAGCTCATGAAGGAGGGCAAGCCGATCTACGGCTACGTCGCCGAGGGCTACTGGGAGGACGTGGGCACGCACGAAAGCTATGTGAAGGCCCAGGCCGACGTGCTGGAGCGCAAGGTCGACGTCGAACTCGACGGCTTCGAGATCGCCCCCGGCGTATGGGTGGCGGAGGGCGCCGAAGTCCACCCCGACGCGACCCTCCGCGGACCGCTCTACATCGGTGACTACGCCAAGATCGAGGCGGACGTCGAAATCCGGGAGCACACCGTCATCGGGTCGAACGTGGTGGTCAAGTCCGGTGCCTTCCTGCACCGGGCGGTGGTCCACGACAATGTCTTCATCGGGTCCCACAGCAATCTGCGGGGCTGCGTGATCGGTAAGAACACCGATGTCATGCGTGCCGCCCGCATCGAGGACGGCGCCGTCATCGGCGACGAATGCCTCGTCGGAGAAGAATCGATCATCCAGGGGAATGTGCGGGTCTACCCCTTCAAGACCATCGAGGCCGGCGCCTTCGTCAACACCTCGGTGATCTGGGAGTCGCGCGGACAGGCGCACCTTTTCGGAGCCCGTGGTGTCTCCGGAATCCTGAACGTCGAAATCACCCCGGAACTCGCGGTCCGTCTCGCCGGCGCCTACGCGACCACCCTGAAGAAGGGGTCGACCGTCACGACCGCACGCGACCACTCCCGTGGTGCGCGAGCGCTGAAGCGCGCGGTCATCTCCGCGCTTCAGGCCAGCGCGATCGACGTCCGCGACCTGGAGAACGTGCCGCTGCCGGTGGCCCGTCAGCAGACGGCCCGCGGAAGCGCCGGCGGGATCATGATCAGAACGTCTCCCGGTGTCCCCGACTCTGTCGACATCATGTTCTTCGACGAGCGGGGTGCCGACCTTTCGCAGGCCCGGCAGCGGAAGCTGGACAGGGTCTACGCCCGCCAGGAGTACCGCAGGGCTTTCCCCGGCGAGATCGGGGACCTGCACTTCCCGTCGAGCGTCTTCGACTCGTACACGGGCTCCCTGCTCCGCAACGTCGACACGACCGGCATCGCCGAATCGGGGCTGAAGGTCGTCGTGGACGCCTCCAACGGCAGTGCGGGGCTCGTTCTGCCCAGCCTCCTCGGACGGCTCGGCGTCGACTCGCTCACCATCAACCCGGGACTCGACGAGTCGCGGCCCACCGAGTCCGCCGAGACCCGGCGCGCCGGGCTGGTCCGGCTCGGCGAGATCGTGTCGTCTGCGCGGGCCGCGTTCGGCGTACGGTTCGACCCGGTCGGTGAGCGGCTCTCCCTCGTCGACGAGCGGGGCAGGATCATCGAGGACGACCGGGCGCTGCTGGTCATGCTCGACCTGGTGGCGGCCGAGCGGCGGAGCGGACGGGTGGCGCTGCCGGTGACCACCACGCGGGTCGCCGAGCAGGTGGCCGCGTACCACGGCACGCAGGTGGAGTGGACGACGACCTCGCCGGACGACCTGACCAGGGTCGGCCGCGAGGAGAGCACGATCTTCGGCGGCGATGGGCGCGGTGGATTCATCGTCCCCGAGTTCAGCAGCGTCTTCGACGGGTCGGCCGCCTTCGTCCGGCTCATCGGGCTGATCGCCCGGACCCAGCTCACCCTGAGCCAGATCGACGACCGTATCCCGCGCGCCCATGTGCTCCGCCGCGACCTGGCCACCCCCTGGGCGGTCAAGGGGCTCGTGATGCGGCGGGTCGTCGAGGCCGCCGGCGACCGGGACGTGGACACCACCGACGGGGTCCGCGTCGTCGAGGCGGACGGCCGCTGGGTCATGGTGCTGCCCGACCCGGCCGAAGCCGTCACCCACCTGTGGGCCGAGGGTCCCGACGACGCCTCCGCCCAGTTGCTGCTGGACGAGTGGGCCGCGGTCGTCGACAGCGCCGGGGACTGATCGCCCGCACCCGTTCCGGGGAGCCGCCGCACGCCGGTGGTTCCCCGGACCCGTGTGGTCAGGCCCATTCGGCGGTAGCCGGGGTGACGTGCGACGATGTGCGGCATGCCGCAGCCGCCCCCCGAACGGAGTAGTTCCGCTCCGCCCGCCCGCCCCGACGCCTCCATGTCGCTGCTGACCCAGGTGATGGACCACAGCCTGGACGAGGGGTACGCCGAGGCGGCGGCGCGCCGCGAGTCCGGCGGGGCCGCGGGGCTGCCCCGCTCGCTGCGGGCCAAGCTGGGCCTCGCCGCCGGACTCGTGGTCATCGCGGTCGTCGTCACCCTCGGTGCCGCTCAGGCCAGGGTGTCGGCCCCGGTGGTGGCCAAGGAACGCCAGGAACTCATCGACCGCATCGACGGCGAGACCCACGCCGCCGACTCCCTCGAATCCGAGGTGGAGAAGCTCCGCACGGACGTCGGGGAGCGGCAGCGGGCGGCTCTCCTCCAGCACGGCGGGGACCAGGGCGAGCTGGTCGCCCTCCTCTCGGGGGCCACCCCCGTCGAGGGCCCCGGGGTGAAACTCGTCGTGGACGACGCCGACGAGACCGACCAGGGCGACGACGGGCCGCGCGGCACCAGCGGGTTCGCGGACACCGGCCGGGTGCGGGACCGGGACCTGCAGCGGGTCGTCAACGGCCTCTGGGAGTCCGGCGCGGAGGCCGTGGCCATCAACGGGCAGCGGCTGACGGCACTTTCGGCGATCCGTGCCGCTGGAGACGCCATACTGGTCGACAACAGGCCCCTCGTGCCGCCCTATACGGTGCTCGCGGTGGGGGACGGGAAGAAGCTGGCCGCGACGTTCCGGTCCAGTGCGGACGGCCAGTACCTCCAGGCCCTGCACGACGGCTTCGACATCCGGACCAGCCTGTCCGACCAGAAGACGGTACGTCTCCCGGCCGCGCCGAGCCTGATCGTACGCACAGCAGAACCGAAGGCCGCAGACACCGGCAGTGGTGCGGCAGACACAGGGAAGGGCACATCGTGATCGCCGTACTGGGCCTCGTCGTGGGAGTCGTGGTCGGACTGTTCGTCCGGCCCGAGGTACCGGCGGTGGTCGAGCCCTACCTCCCGATCGCCGTGGTGGCCGCGCTCGACGCGGTCTTCGGCGGACTGCGCGCGATGCTGGACGGGATCTTCGTGGACAAGGTCTTCGTCGTGTCGTTCCTGTCCAACGTCGTGGTGGCCGCGCTCATCGTCTTCCTCGGCGACAAGCTCGGCGTGGGCGCGCAGTTGTCGACCGGTGTGGTCGTCGTCCTGGGCATCCGGATCTTCTCCAACGCCGCCGCCATCCGCCGGCACGTCTTCCGGGCCTGACGCCGATGAACGACGAAGAGACGCCCCGGGACGAAGCGATGGACCACCAGGCTCCGGAGACGGCTGCCGTACGCCCTGCGCAGGAGAAGGGGCTGAGCGGACGTCAGCGGCTGCGCGCCGGGCTCTGGCCGCCCCGGGTCACCCGGGCCCAACTCGTGGTGGCGCTGCTGCTGTTCGGGCTGGGACTGGGCCTGGCGCTCCAGGTACGGTCCAACAACGACGACAGCGCGCTGCGCGGCGCCCGCCAGGAGGACCTGGTACGCATCCTCGACGAGGTCGACGACCGGACCCAGCGGCTGGAGGACGAGAAGCAGCGTCTCGACGCCCAGCGGACGGAACTGGAGAACAGTTCCGACCAGGCAGAGGAGGCGCGCAAGCAGACGCTGGAGAAGGAGCGGCAACTGGGTATCCTCGCGGGTACCGTCGCGGCCCACGGGCCGGGAATCACGCTCACCGTCGACGATCCGACCGAGTCGGTCGCCCCGGACATGCTGCTGGACGCCGTCCAGGAGCTCCGTGCGGCCGGCGCCGAGGCCATCGAGGTCAACGGGGTACGCGTGGTCGCCAGTACCTACTTCTCCGGGGACGCCGGGTCGGTGAAGGTCGACGGCCGTGCGGTCGAGGCGCCGTACGCGTTCGAGGTGATCGGCAGGCCCGAGGATCTGGAGCCGGCGCTCAACATCCCGGGCGGGGTGGTCCAGACGCTGGAGAAGGAGCAGGCGACGGCGGTGGTGGAACGGGCCGACGACATTGCGGTGGACGCCTTGCGACCTGCGAAGCAGCCTGACTACGCTCGGTCGTCGTCGTAGTGGTTCACCGGCGGGGCAAGGCCCTCGGCAACTCCAAGCAGGTGTGCGGGGTTACGGGGGGTCGCCGCACCGTATCCATGGTGCGTGGTGGAAACTGTCGGGTGGATACGGACGTTGTGAGAATGTCCGGGTCGGCAGGTGTGTTCAGTCAGGGTTCGTCCTGCCCCACGGGCGGGTCTATGTCGGTCAAGGGGAATCGCCCGTGAAGTTTTTTGCGAAGTTGTTCGGAAAGAGCGCACGCGAGGACAGCAACAGTGCTGCCCGCCATCGCGCGCCGCGGCACGGCCAGGAAGAGGAGCAGGGCGGCGACCGTCCCCTCTTCCGCGACGAGTTGTCCGCCTCGGGCGGCGGCTCCGGAGCGCAGGCGGGTGCCCCCGGCATAGGTTCCGGTGACTCCGGGCCGAGCACCGGATTCCACCCCGCCCCGGCGGGCTCCGGCGTGGCGCTCTGCGCGAGGTGCGGTCACCGGAATCCGGCGACCAGCCGGTTCTGCTCCAACTGCGGCGCGCCGCTGAAGGGCGGAATCCCCGAGCGCGCCTCCGAGACCACGTCGACGATCTCGATCTCCGGACTGGAGGCGTACGACGCCGAGGTCACCGGCCAGACCATGCTGCCCTCGCTCTCTCCCGAGGCGCAGGCGGCCGTGGACGCGCTGCCCGCGGGGAGCGCGCTCCTGGTGGTCCGCCGCGGCCCGAACTCGGGCAGCCGCTTCCTGCTGGACGGCGACCTGACGACGGCCGGCCGTCACCCGCAGAGCGACATCTTCCTCGACGACGTGACCGTGTCGCGGCGTCATGTGGAGTTCCGCCGGGTCGCGGACGGTAGCTTCACCGTGGGGGACGTCGGCAGCCTGAACGGCACCTACGTCAACCGTGAGCGCATCGACTCCGTCGCACTGACCAATGGTGACGAGGTCCAGATCGGTAAGTACCGGCTGGTCTTCTACGCGAGCCAGCGGAGCGTGTGACCCTGCCCCGGACCACCACGTCCGGGGGAACCCCAGGAAGGCCCATGCTGCGAACATCCCAGGGCGGTGCCGGTAACGGCACCGCCGCCGCGGACCGCCGCGCGGTGAGCATCGGCGCGGTGCTCGCCCAGCTCCGCGAGGAGTTTCCGGAAGTCACGATCTCGAAGATCCGCTTCCTGGAGGCGGAAGGGCTCGTCGAGCCCGAGCGCACGCCTTCCGGATACCGGAAGTTCAGTTCCGAGGATGTGGAGAAGCTCGCGCAGGTGCTGCGCATGCAGCGGGACCACTACCTCCCCCTGAAGGTCATCCGGGAGTACCTGGACGCCCTCGCCCGGGGGGAGCAGGTCGCCCTGCCCTCTCCGGGGGGCCAGAAGGACCTTGCCGACAGCTGCTGGGACGCGGCGACGGCCGGGGCGCCCACAGCGGCCCGTATCGGCCGTGCCGAGCTCCTCGCCCTCACCGGCGCGGACGAGCGGCAGCTCACCGAATGGGAGTCCTACGGCCTCATCGTGGCCGAGCCCGAGGGCGGGTACGACACCGAAGCGGTGAACGTCGCGAAGCTCGTTTCCGACCTCGGCCGATTCGGTCTCGAACCGCGGCATCTGCGCGCCGTGCGGGCCGCCGCCGAGCGGGAGGCCGGGCTGGTCGAGCAGGTGGTGGCACCCCTGCGCCGGCACCGGAATCCGCAGACCAGGGCACGTGCCGAGGCCACCGCACAGGAGCTCGCCGAGCTGTCCGTGCGGCTCCACGCGGCACTCGTGCAGACCGCCCTGCGCATGCGTTCGCACTGACCTCGGCGGAGCCCGACTACCCAAACATGGCGAGCACGTCCTAGGGTTGCTGTGTGAACGAGCTCGACGTTGTCGGTGTCCGGGTGGAAATGCCCTCCAATCAACCGATCGTTCTCCTGCGTGAAGTGGGAGGCGACCGGTACCTCCCCATCTGGATCGGTCCCGGCGAGGCCACGGCCATCGCCTTCGCCCAGCAGGGGATGGCTCCTGCCAGGCCGCTGACCCATGACCTTTTCAAGGATGTCCTCGACGCGGTCGGCCAAGAGCTCACCGAAGTCAGGATCACGGACATCCGGGACGGGATCTTCTTCGCGGAGCTGGTCTTCGCCAGCGGTGTGGAGGTGAGCGCACGGCCGTCCGACGCCATAGCGCTGGCGCTGCGCACCGGAACGCCGATCTACGGCAGCGACGGCGTGCTCGACGACGCGGGAATCGCCATCCCGGACGAGCAGGAGGACGAGGTCGAGAAGTTCCGCGAGTTCCTCGACCAGATCTCGCCCGAGGACTTCGGTACCAACAGCCAGTGACCCGTCCCGGCCGGGCGGCGGGCGCGCATTCGAGAAGCCCTTCCCGGTCCGACGTCACGGGAAACCACCCTCAGGGTGATTATCACTCGGCGTGCCGAGTGTGGCGATCGTTGACGCACCCCCGGTGACTGCCTACCTTCGAGGGGGCAGGTCAAGGACGGAGGTCGGCGTGAGAAGCAGCGGCGACGGTGCGGCGGCGGGCGGGCCGTATCCGCAGCACGGCAGTGGGGCCGACCACACCATCAGGCAACCGGTTCACCCGGTGGCCCCGGTGGGGGACGGTGTCCCAGGGGCGAACGGCATCGGCTACCGCGGGCCCACAGCGTGCGCGGCGGCCGGGATCACCTACCGGCAGCTCGACTACTGGGCGCGCACGGGACTGGTCGAACCGAGCGTCCGGCCGGCCTACGGCTCGGGCACCCAGCGTCTCTACAGTTTCCGGGACGTGGTGCTCCTCAAGATCGTGAAGCGTTTCCTGGACACGGGCGTCGCCCTGCAGAACATCCGCACCACGGTGCAGCATCTGCGGGCCCGGGGATTCCAGGACCTCGAACGCATGACGCTGATGAGCGACGGAGCCACCGTCTACGAGTGCTGCTCGCCGGACGAGGTCGTGAACCTGCTCCAGGGCGGCCAGGGCGTCTTCGGCATCGCCGTGGGGGTGGTGTGGCGGGACGTGGACGCGGCCCTCTCGCAGTTGCACGGGGAGCGCGTGGACACGGGGGAGACCCTCGTCGGCCACAACCCCACCGACGAACTGGCCCGGCGCCGCAACCGCGCCGTCTGACGCTCCGCCGTCCGAAACCGGGGACGGACACGCTTCCGGATGCCCGGCCCCCGGCGAACGGGTGCCGGGCGGTGTCGTTGTCAGTGGCGTAGGGCACCATCGGCGGTGTGAGATCCGCGCCCACCATCCTCCACCTCGACATGGATGCGTTCTTCGCCTCCGCCGAGCAGGCCGCCAAGCCCAGCCTGCGCGGCAAGCCGGTCGTGGTGGGCGGCGTCGGCCCGCGCGGGGTCGTCGCCACCGCCTCGTACGAGGCGCGGCGCTTCGGCGTGCACTCGGCGATGCCCACCGCCCAGGCGCGCCGGCTGGCGCCGAACGCCGCCTACCTGGTGCCGCGCTTCTCCCTGTACCGCTCGGTCAGCGACCAGGTGATGGAGCTCCTGGGACGGCTCTCCCCGCTGGTCGAGCCGCTCAGTCTCGACGAGGCCTTCGTGGATCTGGAAGCCGGTGGGGCCGCCGACGACTCCGCGTCGGCCCGCGCCACCGGCGAGCGGCTGCGGGAGGCCATCCGCACGGTCACCGGACTCAGCGGGTCGGTGGGGCTCGCCGGGTCCAAGATGCTGGCGAAGATCGCCTCCGAGGAGGCCAAGCCGGACGGGCTGATGCTCATCGAGCCGGGCACCGAGCGGGAGCTCCTGGCGCCCATGCCCGTACGCACCCTGCCCGGGGTCGGTCCGGCCACCGGGGACCATCTGCGGCGCGCCGGGATGACCACGGTCCACGACCTGGCCGAGGCGGGCGAGGACGAGCTCGTACGACTGGTGGGCAGGGCCCACGGGCTCTCGCTGTACCGGATGGCGCTCGGCCTGGACGACCGGCCCGTGGTCGCCGAACGCGACGCCAAGTCCGTCTCGGTCGAGGACACCTTCGAGGTGGACCTCCACGACCGCACGCGGGTGCGGACGGAGGTCGAGCGGCTGGCCGGCCGGTGCGTCGAGCGGCTGAGGAAGGCCGGGCGCTCCGGGCGCACCGTCGTGCTCAAGGTGCGTCGCTACGACTTCTCCACCCTGACCCGCTCCGAGACGCTGCGCGGCCCCACGGACGACCCCTCCGTGGTGCGTGAGGCCGCCGCCCGCCTCCTGGAGGGGGTGGACACCACCGGCGGAGTGCGGCTGCTGGGCGTGGGGGTCACGGGCCTGGCGGACTACACGCAGGAGGACCTCTTCGCGCAGGCGGCGCAGGCCGAGCGCGAGGCCGGGGAACCGGCGGAGCCGGCCTCCGGGGCGGGCGCGCAGGTGGACCCGGTGGCGGAAGCCCGCCGGGGGACGTCCGACCCACCGTCCGGGCTCCCGGGTGCACCGCCCGGCCCGCCGGGGAGCACCGCGGCCGACGCGCCCGGGGACGAGGCCGCCGGGCTCGCCGCGCGGCGCTGGTCCCCGGGCCACGACGTGCGGCACGGGACGTACGGGCACGGCTGGGTCCAGGGCAGCGGCGTCGGCCGGGTCACCGTGCGGTTCGAGCGGCCGGGCGACCCGCCCGGCCGGGTGCGCACGTTCCGGGTGGACGACCCGGAACTGCACCCCGCCGATCCGCTGCCACTGGTGGCGGAGCCGGTGGACTACTCGTCCTGGCCGGCCAGCCTGCCGAAGTCGCGGTCCGGGCCGGGATCGGTCACGGAGGAGGAGTCGAGTCCGTAATGCCGGTACAGCTGAAGCTCCTGCTCGGGCGAGAGGTGCCGCCCGACACCGAAGTCCGGCGCGTCCCGGATCAGCGCGCGGTCGAACGGAACACGCAGGGTGTCCTCGACGAACTCGCTCGGCTCCAGCGGGACGAAGGCGTCCCTGCTGAACAAGCCGGTGCGGACGGCGGCCCACTCGGGGACGCCGGTGGCGTCGTCGAGGTAGACCTCGTCCACCGTGCCGATCTTGACGCCTGCGCGGTCGAATGCCTTGCGGCCGATCAGGCTGCGCGGATCGATGTCGGTCTGCACGGTGCCTCCCGCTGGTCGCGACGACTGGGGCCGGGCCGTGTCGTCGAAGTGCCGTCTGCCGGGCGGCGCCCGGCACGCGCGCTCGCCGCGTCGCCGGAACCGTCCCCGTACGCCCCGTACGGGGACGGTCCGCCGCCCTGCGATCGCACGCACCGGGCGCCGTCCGGCCCGGCCTCCGGCCGAGCGACGCCACTTCGGCGACGCGGCCCAGCAACTACTCCACTGCCACTACAGAAGTGCAGATTCCGGATATCGGCCACTCGAAGAAACGGCGAAGATCCCCGCTGGTAGGCTGGCACATGGCTGCTGACCCCGTGCGGGAGAGCCTCCGGTGTCGATTCCGGAGGCGCCGAAGGAGCAAATCCTCCCCGGAATCTCTCAGGCCCCCGTACCGCATGGACGAGGTCACTCTGGAAAGCAGGGCGGTCCCACCCGGCACGTGCCCGGTGCGGCCCGCCCTCACCGACGGTGAAAGCCGGTACGCCCCAGGGCGCGCCGGTGAAGCTCTCAGGTCGAGATGACAGAGGGGGAGGCCGTACGGGCAGCCGCGCCGCGGTGCCCCTCGCAGGTCGTGTCAGACCAGGAGGCCTCCATCATGACCCCCCGCCGCACCCCGCTCTCCCAGCTGGAGCAGGGCATCCCCTTCGAACAGCGCCACATCGGGCCGGACGGTGAGGCCCGGGCGAAGATGCTCGCGCAGGTCGGATACGGCTCGCTCGACGAGCTCACCGCCGCCGCGGTGCCCGACGTGATCAAGAGCGCCGAGGCGCTGAACCTGCCGTCGGCGCGCACCGAGGCCGAGGTACTGGCGGAGCTGCGCGCGCTCGCCGACCGCAACCAGGTGGTCGCCCCGATGATCGGGCTCGGCTACTACGGCACCTTCACGCCCCCGGTCATCCTCCGCAACGTCCTGGAGAACCCCGCCTGGTACACGGCGTACACGCCCTACCAGCCGGAGATCTCGCAGGGCCGGCTGGAGGCCCTGCTCAACTTCCAGACCATGGTCGCCGAGCTCACCGGCCTCCCCACCTCGGGCGCCTCGCTGCTCGACGAGGGCACAGCCGCCGCCGAGGCCATGGCGCTCGCGCGGCGGGTCGGCAAGGTCAAGGGCGGGGTCTTCCTCGTCGACGCCGACACCCTGCCCCAGACGATCGCGGTCATCGAGACCCGCGCCGAGCCGACGGGCGTCGAGGTCGTCGTCGCCGACCTCACCGACGGCATCCCGGCGGACATCGCCGAGCGCGGCGTCTTCGGCCTGCTGCTCCAGTACCCGGGCGCCTCCGGGGCGGTACGGAACATCGGCCCCGTGATCGAGCGCGCCCACGAGCTCGGCGCCGTCGTCACCGTCGCCGCCGACCTGCTGGCCCTCACCCTGCTCACCTCGCCCGGCGACCTCGGCGCGGACATCGCCGTCGGCACCACCCAGCGCTTCGGTGTCCCGATGGGCTTCGGTGGACCGCACGCCGGCTTCATGGCCGTACGCGAGAAGTTCGCCCGCTCGCTCCCCGGCCGTCTGGTCGGTGTGTCGGTGGACGCGGACGGCGACAAGGCCTACCGCCTGGCCCTCCAGACCCGCGAGCAGCACATCCGCCGCGAGAAGGCCACCAGCAACATCTGCACCGCGCAGGTCCTGCTCGCCGTGATGGCCGGCATGTACGCCGTCTACCACGGCCCCGACGGGCTGCGGACGATCGCCCGGCGCACCCACCGCTACGCGGCGATCCTCGCCGACGGTCTGCGGGCCGCCGGCGCCGAGGTCCTGCACGACTCCTTCTTCGACACGCTGACCGTGCGGGTGCCCGGCAAGGCCGCCGAGGTCGTCGCCGACGCCCGCGCCCGCGGGGTCAACCTGCGGCTGGTCGACGCCGACCTGGTCTCCGTCGCCTGCGACGAGACGACCACCCGCGCCCACCTCGAATCCGTCTGGGCCGCCTTCGGCGCGCGGGGCGACGTCGAGGCGCTGGACGCCACCGCCGGTGACGCGCTCCCCGAGCAGCTGGTGCGCACCGACGACTTCCTCACCCACCCGGTCTTCCACCAGCACCGCTCGGAGACGGCGATGCTGCGCTACCTGCGGCGGCTCGCCGACCGCGACTACGCGCTCGACCGCGGAATGATCCCGCTCGGCTCCTGCACCATGAAGCTGAACGCGACCACCGAGATGGAGCCGATCACCTGGCCCGAGTTCGGTGCGCTGCACCCCTTCGCCCCGGCCGAGCAGGCGGAGGGCTTCCTCACCCTCATCCGCGAGCTGGAGGAGCGCCTCGCCGAGGTCACCGGTTACGACGCGGTGTCGATCCAGCCCAACGCCGGTTCGCAGGGCGAGTTCGCCGGTCTGCTGGCGGTCCGCGCCTACCACCGTGCCAACGGCGACGACCAGCGCACCGTCTGCCTCATCCCGTCCTCCGCGCACGGCACCAACGCGGCCAGCGCCGTGATGGCCGGGATGAAGGTCGTCGTGGTGAAGACCGCGGACGACGGCGAGGTCGACATAGAGGACCTGCGCGCCAAGATCGAGAAGCACCGCGACGAGCTTGCCGTGCTCATGATCACGTACCCGTCCACGCACGGTGTCTTCGAGGAGCACGTCGCCGCCATCTGCGGCGAGGTGCACGACGCGGGCGGTCAGGTCTACGTCGACGGAGCCAACCTCAACGCGCTGGTCGGCCTCGCGCGCCCCGGCAAGTTCGGCGGCGACGTCTCGCACCTGAACCTGCACAAGACCTTCTGCATCCCGCACGGCGGCGGCGGCCCCGGCGTCGGCCCGGTGGGCGTGCGCGCGCACCTCGCGCCGTACCTGCCCAATCACCCGCTCCAGCCCTCCGCCGGTCCGGAGACGGGCGTCGGCCCGATCTCGGCCGCTCCCTGGGGCTCGGCCGGCATCCTGCCGATCTCCTGGGCGTACGTCCGGCTGATGGGCGGCGAGGGGCTCAAGCGCGCCACGCAGGTGGCGGTGCTCGCGGCGAACTACATCGCCAAGCGGCTGGAGCCGCACTTCCCGATCCTGTACACCGGCCCGGCCGGCCTGGTCGCGCACGAGTGCATCGTCGACCTGCGGTCGATCTCGAAGGAGACGGGCGTCAGCATCGACGACGTCGCCAAGCGGCTGATCGACTACGGCTTCCACTCGCCGACCATGTCGTTCCCGGTCGCCGGAACCCTGATGATCGAGCCGACCGAGAGCGAGGACCTCGCCGAGATCGACCGGTTCTGCGACGCGATGATCGCGATTCGCGGCGAGATCGAGAAGGTGGCCTCGGGGGAGTGGAGCGCGGACGACAACCCGCTCGCCAACGCCCCGCACACCGCGAACGCGCTCGGAGGGGAGTGGAACCACTCCTACAGCCGTGAGGTCGCCGTCTTCCCGGCCGGCGTCTCGGCCGCCGACAAGTACTGGCCGCCGGTGCGCCGCATCGACGGCGCCTTCGGCGACCGCAACCTGGTCTGCTCCTGCCCGCCGCTGGACGAGTACGACCACTGACGGGCACAGCGGGCGTACGAGCGCCCGGGCACACGCGGACATGCGTCGGGGCCGGTTCGGAGATCTCTCCGGGCCGGCCCCTGTCCGTACCGCCGGGGCCCACGGGTCCTCGGACGGCTCTCGGCCGGCCTTCTCAGGCGGCCTTCACCACGCGGCCGGTGGCCAGCGGGCGGTGCGGGGCGATGATCTGTCCGTCCGGGAGGAGTTCGCCGGTGTCCTCGAAGAGCAGCACGCCGTTGCAGAGCAGGCTCCAGCCCTGCTCGGGGTGGTGTGCCACGAGCCGGGCGGCCTCCCGGGCGGCTGATTCGGCGGTGGGGCAGGGGGGTTGATGCTGGCACATGGAGGGTTCTTTCGCTGTGTCGAGTGGTGGACGCGGGGTGTGCGGGTGAGTGCCGAACGGCCCTTTGGTACAGGCCGGTCGGTCTCAGTGTTGCGCCACGCGCCGCGTTCCGCAGGGATTTCGGCTCAGCTCGTTTCACGCTCCGCCGTGGTGTCACCCGCGCGGACGGCTCACCGCGCGACCCCCGCCTCTTCGGGGGGTCCGGGGTAGTCCGAGTGGGCCATGGGCGCGTCTCGCCGGGGTGTGCGCCGAGCGGGCGGACGTGCGAAGGCCCGCCCCCGCGCGAGGCGGGGACGGGCCTGCGGGAGCGGCGGGTCAGGCCGAGCCGACGAGGGGCCCCGGGCGGGGCGCGATGCGCAGGGAGAGCACCGGGAGCAGATCGGCGGCCCGGTAGGGCCGGTGGGCGGCGATCCCGGTCGGTGCGGGCGCGAGGGGAACGAGGATGTCGTTGGGCGCGACCGTGCCGGAGGCCGGGTCGGCTCCGGTGTCACCGTGCAGCCAGAGGGTGAGCATGTAGAGCTCGGGTACGGAGAGCAGCCTCGGCTGGTGGAGCGTCGCCGTCGACTCGGCCTGGCGCAGGGCGCGTTCGGTCGAAGCGAGATAGGGGCCCTCGAAGAAGTGCGAGAAGGCCCAGCCGTCCGCGGTGAGGACGGTGTCGGCGGCGGCGACGACACCCGACTCGGCGCGGATCAGGAACCGCCAGCCGGTGAGTCTGGTCGCCGGCGCGGGTGCGTCCGCGGCCGACCGGTCGAGAACGTGTACGGGCAGGGGGAGTTCGGGGCTCAGCGGTCCCTGGACGGAGCGCAGAGCGGGGGTGTGGGCTTCGCGGACCGCGGTGGGAGAACCGAGTGCCGTGAGAACGCTGCGCAGTGCGGGCGCGGGGGCCGGGGGAACATGCAGCGGCATGGTGGGTCGCCTCTCGCTTCGGAGACACGGTGATGCGTGGGTGGGTGCAGACGGCGCTGTCGGCGTGCGGGACGTCAGAAGGAGGCTGGTCGACGGCTGGACGCATCGACAATCGGCCTCGTCAGCGGAGTTTATATGACAAGTGTTCGCCCGGTGTTTCCACTAGCTGTCGGTCATATGACGTGCAAGGACCTTTTGCGTCTTTGAAATGCGGAGTTTCTGGTGATTCGCGATGGGTGCCCCAGCTTCCGCCTGCGGGCTTTCACATTTCGCGGTCGGCTCAAAAAGATCGGTGTTTCCGCCACCTGTGCGAAGGGAACGCGGGTCAGAATGAGCCGCCCGCCGCATGCCTCCGGAATGTGCCTGATGACCGAGCGGCCCCAGCCTATCCGGTGCCGGACGCTTCCGCAGGCGTTATGGATCACCTCTGCGGGGCATTATCGATCGAGATGCGAGCGACCTGGCCGCGGGCCGCCACTGATGGAGGGACTCTTCGATGGGGGAGAAGGTCGTGGCGCACGCCTTTGACCTGTCCGACCGCCCGGCGTACCGGCGCAAGCTGACCCGGTGTCTGGAAGGGCTGGAGAGGCTGCTGGAGGAGCGGAGGTTCGACCGTCCCCGAAATTTCATGGGGCTGGAGATCGAGCTGAATCTCGCCGCCTCGGACGGCACGCCCCGGATGATGAATGCCGAGGTGCTCCAGCGGATCGCCAGCCGTGATTTCCAGACGGAACTCGGGATGTTCAACCTTGAGGTGAACATCGTTCCGCACCGGCTGAGCGGCCGGGTTTTCGATCAGCTGGCGGAAGAGCTGCGCACGGGTCTTGCCTATGCCCATCGCAAGGCCGCCGAGGTCGACGCGGGCATTGTCATGATCGGAATTCTTCCCACGCTGGGACCGGACGACCTGGTCTTCGGCAACCTCTCGGACGTGGACCGCTACACCCTTCTCAACGACGAGATGGTCGCCGCGCGGGGCGAGGATTTCGCGATCGACATCGAGGGCGTCGAGCACCTCGTGTGCGCGTCCCCGTCGATCGCCCCCGAATCGGCCTGCACCTCCGTGCAGTTGCACCTCCAGGTCACCCCCGCGCGGTTCCCCGACGTGTGGAACGCGGCGCAGGCGGTCGCCGGGGTGCAGATCGCGCTCGGCGCGAACGCGCCGTTCCTGTTCGGCAAGGAACTGATGCGCGAATCGAGGCCGCCACTGTTCCAGCAGGCCACGGACGTACGGCCGCCCGAACTGCGGAACCAGGGAGTGCGCCCGCGGACCTGGTTCGGGGAACGCTGGATCGGTTCGGCGCACGAACTCTTCGAGGAGAACGTCCGCTTCTTCCCGCCGCTGCTGCCGATCCTCTCCGACGAGGACCCGCTGCGGGTGCTCGACGAAGGGGGCGTACCGACACTGGCCGAACTCGTCCTGCACAACGGGACGATCTACCGCTGGAACCGGCCCGTCTACGGAGTCGCGGACGGGGCGCCCCACCTGCGGGTGGAGAACCGGGTGCTGCCCGCCGGCCCGACCGTCGCCGACGTGCTCGCCAACGCCGCCTTCTACTACGGGCTGGTGCGCGCGCTCGCCGACGAACCCCGCCCGGTGTGGAGCAAGCTCTCCTTCGAGGCCGCCGAGGAGAACTTCGACAACGCCTGCCGGTACGGCATCGAGGCCGAACTGCTCTGGCCGCGCCCCGGCCGGTCCGGCGGCGTCGCGAAGGTTCCCGCCGTCAAGCTCGTACGGGACGAACTGCTGCCCCTCGCGTCCGCCGGGCTCGACGCGTGGAACATCGAGCCCGCCGACCGCGACCGGTACCTCGGCATCATCGAGGAGCGGTGCCGCCGCCGTACCAACGGAGCCTCCTGGCAGGTCGACACCTACCACCGGGCGCAGGAGGCGGGCCTGGGACGGGAAGCCGCTCTCGCGGCCACCACCCGCAGGTACGGCGAGCTGGCGCGCAGCGGCGAACCGGTGCACACCTGGCCCGTCGGCTTCCCCAAGCCGTGAGCGCGGGCGCGCGGCGGTCGGGGAAGTCCGCCGCCCCGTGCCCGCGCGGGTCGTACGCCTGCCGGGCGGGCCGGTGCGGACGCCCCGTGCCGCGGCCGGGTGGACCGCCGCCGTCTACTCCGGGACGCCGGCCTGACTGGCCGTCATGATGGCCTGCAGGATGACCGACTGGATCTCGGCGGGGTCGCTCACCTCGTAACCGCCGCCGCCCGTCACCTTCGCGATCTCCGCGACCTCCTCGCGGTCCGCGTCCGGACCCACGGCGATGGCGAGGATCGGCACCGGGCGCTCCGGGTCCGCGAGCGCCCTGAGCTGCTGGACCAGGCCGGTGCGCGAGATGCCGTGGTCGTCCTGGTCGGAGCCGTCCGTCAGGATCACCAGGGCGTTGAACTTGCCCGGCACCCAGCTCGCCACCGCCGCCCGGTACGCGGCGAGCGTGGTGTCGTAGAGCCCGGTGGCGCCGTTCGGCACGGGCTCCAACTCGTCGAACGCCGCGGCGAGTTCCTTCCGATGGGTGGTGCCGTTCGCGGTGCGGTCGCCGAGACGGCGCGTCGGGGTCAGCTCGCGGTAGTCCTTCTCGCCGTCGAGCGTGGTGGCGAACTCCCACAGGCCGATCTCGTCGTCGTCCGTGAACTGGCTCAGCGCCCGCAGCAGCGACTCCTTCGTCACCTCCATCCGCGACTCGCCGCTGCCTGGGACCGGGGTCGCCATCGAGCCCGAGGCGTCGACCACCGTGGAGAGCCGGGCGCTCTGCACCGTGATGGTCCACATGCCGAGCACCTCCTGGAGCTCGGCGGCGGTGGGCGCGGTCGCGGGAGCCCCGGCGTACGGCTGCGGGTCCTCGCCGCCCGCCGCCCGGACGACCCGCGCCTCCGCGTCGCCGTCGGGGGACCGGAACCCGTGGGCGGGCAGGACGGCGCCGGGCCCGCCCGCCCCGCTCTCGCGGAGCAGCGTCATAAGGCGCAGCGCGGTCCGGCTCTGCTCCACGCTCATCGCCGTCTCGTCCACCAGCGTGTACGGGTAGTTGAGCTGCGGAGCCCCGTCCTTCGGGTAGAAGAGGTCGACCTTGCCGCCCGCTCCGGCCTTCTCGTTGTGCGTGAAGGCCGCCTGCTCCGACAGGATCAGCGCCTGGTTCCGCTTTACGTCGTTCCGCTCGGCGGCCACATCGTCGTGCGCGAGTGTCCCGGCCGCCTGCGGGTCGCTCCGCGACATCCGCTCGGAGAGGAGCTTCGCGGTCTGCGCGGCCCGGGTGTCGCTGTCGCCGCCCTGGTCCGCGGAGGCCGCGCCGATGGCCGCGAGCGCCAGCAGCCCGGTGGCGCTGCGGGCCGGATCGGCCGCCCCGAGCCGTACGGCACCGTCCGACCCCAGGGCGGCGGCGACCAGTTCGGCCCAGCCGAGCTGCTTGTCCGGCCAGCCCAGGGCCTTCGCCGCGGACGGCACCACCGCGAACCCCACCGGGGAGGTGGCCACCGAATCGCCGGGCGTGAGCGGGATGCCGTCCCCGGCCCCCTTCGCCCGGTCCAGCCAGAGGTCCGAGTCCGGAAGCCAGACCTGGTACGGGGCCTTGCCGCCGGCCGCCACGGTGTTGGCGACCTTGTACGAGTCGGCGGCCACCACCCGGACGTCCATGCAGCGGCCGTCCGTACGCACCTCGTCCTCGCGCGCCCGGTCGGCGACGGCGCGCACGGCGGGGGCGATGTCGGGCGAGGCGGCCACGGTGAGCCGGACCGCGTCGCTCCCGCACGGCTCGGAGAACGGGATCAGGCCGCCGCGCGCGACCACCGCCGTCCCGGCCGCGACCGCGACCGCGAGTGCGCCGGTGACGGCGATCGCGCGGCGGCGGGGCGGTGTCGACGCCGCCCCGGGTCTGTCCGCCGCGGAGCGGTCGGGCAAGCTGTGACGTCCCATGTCGGTGGTGCCCTCCTTGAGAATGAAACAAGGAAAGGGGGACCACACCATCGGTGATGGTGCTCGTCCCCCGGCCTGTCGCGCATGATCTTCGTACTTGCTTTCGAGACCCTAGCGGTGCGGCGGGTGGCATGGGACGCGATTGCAGAACTAAAGGCGGTGTACCGGTGGAGGTGGGGCGTGTGGCTGATTCTTGTCCCCAAGAGTCGCTTTCCCGAAGGACTTTGCGGTCCGAGACGGTGTTGGTCCTCGCGCTGTCGTTGGGCGCGAGCGGGGTCTCCGCACTCATCAGTTTTGTCGGATCACTGACGAAACCAGGGGGTTTGAAGGACCAGGCGGCCACCCTCAACGGCTCGTACGCGCCGGGACGTCCATGGCTCGATCTGGCATGGCAAACGTTTGGGATCGCAACGGCTCTGGTACCCGTCGCGCTGGTGGCGCACCTGCTGATCCGGGAGGGCGCGAGCCTGCGGACCATCGGCTTCGACCGCACCCGGCCCGGCTCCGATCTGCGGCGCGGCGTCGCGGTGGCGGCCTGCATCGGCAGCGCCGGACTCGCCTTCTACCTCGTGGCGCGGGCCACCGGCTTCAACCTCACGGTGGTGCCCGAGTCGCTCCCCGAGGTGTGGTGGAAGTTCCCCGTACTCATCCTCTCAGCACTGCAGAACGCCGTGCTGGAGGAGGTCATCGTGGTCGGCTACCTGCTGCGCAGGCTCGACCAGCTGGGGTGGACGCCCCGGGCCGCGCTGCTGGGCAGTTCGGTGCTGCGCGGTTCCTACCACCTGTACCAGGGGATCGGCGGCTTCCTCGGCAACATGGTGATGGGCGTCGTCTTCGTCCTGCTCTACCGGCGCTGGGGCCGGGTCGGCCCGCTGGTGGCCGCGCACGCGCTCCTCGACATCGGGGCCTTCGTCGGGTACGCGCTGCTCGCCGGGAAGGTGGACTGGCTGCCCACGCCCTGAGGCACCGCGCCGCGGCCGGGCTTCGGTCGCGGGCGCAACGGGCGGTGCGGGTGGGGTCGGAGAGCATCGTGTCCCGGACGGCGGGGGCTTTTGCGGGTGATGCGGCGGGATCCCTCGCCGGGCCGTTCCGGGCCGGCGTTCCGGGCCGGTCGTCCACGCCGGAGCGCTGCCTCGTGCGTGCCGCCCGTCCCGGCGCACGCTGCCGCGTACCGCTCAAGCCGTCCGCTCGGCTCAGCCGTCCGTCAGGCGAGGAGTTCTCCGTCGATGACGGTCACGGCGCTGCCCGTGAGCAGCGTCCGGTCCCCGCGCAGTTCGGTGCGGACCAGCCCGGTCCGGGCGGAGCCCTGGAGACCGGTCAGCGCGTCACGGCCGAACCGGGCCGACCAGAACGGGGCGAGCGCGGTGTGAGCGCTGCCCGTCACCGGGTCCTCGTCGACGCCGACCCGGGGGAAGAAGCCCCGGGAGACGAAGTCGTACCCCAGAGTGGGGTCCTCGGCGGCAGCGGTGACGATCACACCGCGCCGCGAACACCGCACGAGGGCCGCGAGGTCGGGCGTCAGCCCGCGTACCGTCGCCTCGTCGTCGAGCTCGACCAGCAGATCACCGATGTGCTCGGCGGTCGCCAGGACCACGACGGGCTCGGCGCCCAGTGCCCGGGCCAGACCCTCCGGCTCAGGCTCGGGCGTGAGGGAGGAGGTGGGGAAGTCCATCGTGTAGGCGGCGCCGGGACGGGCGACGGTGGTGAGCACCCCGGACCGGGTGGCGAACCGTACGGCGCCCGATGCCGTCCCCGTCGTGTGCAGCACGTGCGCGGTGGCCAGCGTGGCGTGCCCGCACATGTCGACCTCCGTCGTGGGGGTGAACCAGCGCAGCGCCCAGTCGGCGTCTCCGCCCGGCGGCAGGGGATGGGCGAAGGCCGTCTCCGAGAGATTGACCTCGGCGGCGATCCGCTGAAGCGTGCCCGCTTCGGGGAAGGCCTCGGTGTCCAGCAGGACGACACCGGCGGGATTGCCGGCGAAGGGCTGGTCGGTGAACGCGTCGACGATACGAATTCTCATGGGGCGACCGTACCGAGGACGGTTCTCAGGGGCTCGCCCCGCCCGCCTCCTCGGCGCGCGTCGCCCGCGCGGCGGCTGCGGCGTCCAGCAGGAGCCAGCCGTCGATCTCCACCGGCCCCCGCTCGTCCGGCCGCCACCCGTGAGCCCTCGCCGCGTCGAGCAGCGAGCGGACCGCGCCCGGCTCGTGCAGATTCAGCGAGCTGCCCCGGACCGCTCCCACGTCCCCGGAACCCAGGGGAAACCCGCCGGGCACGTACCGGTCGGGCCCACTCGCGAAGACGATGCGCAGGGGCCCGCCGGTGCCGGACGGCTGAGGGGAGAGCGTGAGGACCTGGCGGCAGTCGAACGGCCGGCCGTGCTCGTCCCTGCGGTGGCCGTGGCGCTGCCACCAGAGGTACGTGCGCCCGTCGGCGACCAGGCGGCGAGAGCTTCCGGATTTGCGTGGCACGGGGCCGAGGATACGCGGCACCGCCCGGCCGCTCCCCTTGCTGCATCCATCAGTTGGCGCCGACGGGTCCGCTCGGACCGCGTGGATCGGGCCTCCGTCCGCCGCCGTTCGCTCACGTGGGCAGCGCCGCCGTGAGATCGACCTCGACCAACTGCCCGGCAAAGCCGAGCTGTACGACTCCGAGCAGCGTGCTCGCGGTGGTGAACGCAGGTCCGATCGACGAACCGACCAGGCGTCGCCAGGCCGCGCCCAGGGCCCCGCCATCGGTACTGACCACGTAGATCACCGAACGGACGACGTGGTCCGGCCGGGCGCCGACCGCGCTCAGGGCCGCGAGGGCGTTGGCGGCCACCTGGTCGATCTGTGCGTCGATGTCACCCGGCCCGACCAGCGCGCCGGAACGGTCGAGAGGGCATTGCCCCGCCAGGAACGCCGTCCGGCCCGCTTCCACGACCGTGATGTGGTGATAACCCGGGGTCGGATGGAGCTGTTCGGGATTGATGCGAGTGATCTCGGGCGTCATGCGCGAGAGTCTGGCGAATCCGGCCGGTGTCGTGCACCGGGTTTTCGTCCTGAGGCTCGCCATCGGCCCCGGTCGTCTCCGCGAACTCCTGGGGAGCGGTCTCCTCACCAGGGGCGGGCGTCCTGCGTGGGCAGCGGACGCAGCTTCGGCCGGCGTTCGAGCAGGCGACCGGCGAGAGCGGAGCTGAGACTGCCGACGGCGTGCAGCAGCGCATGGTGCGGGCCGACGACCAACCGCACCAGGAGGCCTGCGAGTTCATCGGGAACCATGGACGGTACGGGCACGTCGAGCGCCCTGGCCAGGGCGAGGAGGGACCCCGCGTCGGTGGCCGTGGATCCCGACCAGACCGCTCCCTGCCGCCGCGGGCAGGTCACGACCGGTCGTGCGGGCGGGACGACGGAAAAGGGCCCCGCGACCACCGCTCACACCGGGTGGGACTGTCGCGGGGCCCTGAACTCGGCCGTCCTCGTACGCACGGCCTCAGTTCTCGTCGGCCAGGATGAGGTAGAGCTTCTTCTTGGCGTCGTTGATGACGGCGAGCGCCTTCTGGCGCTGGTCGGCGGAACCGGTCTTCCAGACCTGGCCGAACGCCTCCATGAGGCCGAACCCGGCCTGCCGGATCTCGTTCACGCTCTCCCAGTCGACACCTCGTCCGGCGTCCTCCCACGGCGCGTCGGGGCCGGAATCGGCCTCGGCGCTCCCGGCCTCGGTGAGCGTGAACAGCTTCTTGCCGCCCTCGCTCGCGCTGACGATCAGGCCCTCGTCCTCCAGCAGCTGGAGCGTCGGGTAGACCGAACCGGGGCTGGGCCGCCAGGCCCCACCGCTGCGCTCGCCGATCTCCTGGATCATTTCGTAACCGTGCATCGGGCGGTCCTTGAGCAGCGCCAGGATCGAGGCGCGTACGTCACCGCGCCGCGCCCGCCCCCGGCCGCCGCCCCGTCCTCCCCGGCCGCCGCCGAAGGGGCCCCCGCCGAACGGTCCTCCGCCGAAGGGGCCGCTGCCGAACTGCGGCCCGAAGGGGCCGAAGGCGGCGCGCCGGCCGTCGAAGTCTCCGCGACCCGGACGCCCGGGGCCGCCCTGTCCGCGACCGCCTCGGCCGCGCTCGTTGTCGAATCCGTGTGAACGCATGACGCGCTCCTTCCGTTGTTCGGATGACCAGTACGTTCGTACCGATGCTTCAACGATATATCGGAAACTATCGCTCGGCAAGGATGTGCGCGGATCGGCGTCCGCGGCCCGTCCGGAGCACCCGTGGCCCGTTCCGGCGGCGAAGGGCCCGGCGGTCGTCCCGGAAAGGGGAGGCGACAGGGGTGACCGGGGCGAATGCGCCTGACATGATGTGCCGATGCAGGCGTCTCAGGGGAGAAGCGCCGGTCTGGGACTCGCCCTGGCCTCGGCGTTCGCGTTCGGTGGCTCGGGGGTGGCGGCGAAGCCGCTCATCGAGGCGGGTCTCGATCCGCTGCACGTGGTGTGGCTCAGGGTGGCGGGCGCGGCGCTCGTGCTGTCCCCCGCAGCCTGGCGGCACCGGAACCTGCTGAGGGAGCGGCCCGCGCTGCTGGCCGGCTTCGGGCTGTTCGCCGTCGCGGGGGTCCAGGCCTGCTACTTCGCCGCCCTCTCCCGTATCCCGGTGGGCGTGGCCCTCCTCGTCGAGTACCTCGCGCCCGCCCTCGTGCTGGGCTGGGTCCGGTTCGTGCGGCGCCGGCCGGTCACCCGTGCCGCCGCCCTCGGGGTGCTGCTCGCGGCGGCCGGGCTCGCCTGTGTCGTCGAGGTCTGGTCCGGGCTGCGTTTCGACCCCCTCGGCCTGCTGCTCGCCCTCGGGGCGGCCTGCTGCCAGGTCGGCTACTTCGTCCTGTCGGACCCGGGTGCGCCCGTCGCCGGTCAGGAGGGCGGCGGAGAGCGTCGCGAGCCGCCGCATCCCGTGGGGGTCATCGCGTACGGGCTGCTGGTCGGTACGGTGCTGCTCACCCTGGCCGCCCGCCCCTGGGGCATGGACTGGTCGGTGCTCGGCTCCACCACCCGGATGAACGGCCACGGGGTTCCGGCCTGGCTCCTGCTGGCCTGGGTCGTGCTGCTGGCGACCGTGCTCGCCTACCTGACCGGAGTGGTCTCCGTGCGGCTGCTCTCCCCGCAGGTCGCCGGGGTCGTCGCGTGTCTGGAGGCGGTGGTGGCGACCGTGCTCGCGTGGGTGCTGCTCGGCGAGCACCTGTCCGGGCCTCAGCTGGTCGGCGGACTCGTCGTACTGGCCGGTGCCTACATCGCGCAGTCCTCGGCCCCGAAGGCCCCGTCGGGGCCGGTGGCCTCGGGGCCGGTCGACCCCGGTGCGCGGGGCGCGGCGGGAGAGGGTGTCGACCGCATGCGCACCGGCGGGGCGGCGTCCGCCTGACGGCCGTGGGGCCGTTCGCCGTCATTCGCCGTGTCCGTCGTGCGGCGCCTGTGGGGCCGTTCGTCGTCATGGGCCGTGCCTGTCGTACGGCGGCCGTGGGGCCGTTCGCCGTCACGGGGTGCGCTCTTCTTCCGTGGCTCGTTCCGATGCACCCGGGTGATCGTCAATTACGGATTGACGGTCGAAGGGCGTCAATCTACGCTTGACGCATGACGCCACTCAACATCAGCCTCGCCGACCTGATCGCCCGTCTCGACCAGGAACTCCCCGACGTCGACCCCCTGGCCCGTATCAGCGAGGCGCACCTCCGTGCGCAGACCCTCTCCGACCTCGGTGAGCAGCTCATCGACCACTACGTCGGCAAGGCCAAGCAGCGCGGCGCGTCGTGGACCGAGATCGGTGCCGCCATCGGGGTGACCAAGCAGGCCGCCCAGCAGCGCCACGCCCCCAACCCGTTCGAGCGGTACACCCATCTGAACCGGCACAGCATCGTGCTGGCTCAGGAGGCCGCCCGTACGTACAAGCACGAGTTCATCGGCACCGAACACATCCTGCTCGGGCTGCTCGGCGAGCCGCGGGGCCTGGCCCATGAGGTGCTGACGGCGAAAGCCGGGTCGGAGCAGCGCGTCCGCGAGGCGATCGACGCGGTGATCCCGCCGGTCGGGGAGAAGACGCAGCGTGGGCACATCGCCTTCCGGCCGGAGGGCAAGGAGGCCATCGAGCAGGCGATCCGCGCGTCGGCCGAGCTCGGCAACGACTGGGTCGGTACGGAACACACGTTGCTCGGCCTGATCCGCGTCGAGGGCAGCCCGGCGGCGCGCATCCTGCGCGACCTCGGCTTCACCCAGGACGAGCTGCGCGCGTCGGTGCGGAGCGGGATCGCCCGTCGGTCCGCCGAGCGCGAGGAGTAGGGCGAACGGGCGGCGCCGCCGGTGCTGTTGCCGCCCGTCGTGGGGGTGCGCGCCCGGAGCCGCGCCGGGGTTCGGCTCGGGGTGTTCGGCTCCGGACGTACGGCTCGGGGCGCACGGCTTCGCCCGGGCGGCTCCGCGTATGCGGCTCCGCGCGGACGTTCCCGCGCACGGCTCAGCGCGCCGCGAGGTACTCCGGGAGGGGGATCGACGGGTCGAGGTCGTCGGACGGGACCGGTTCGCCGTACGTCCGGGCGACCGGTACCACGCCCGCCCAGTACGGCAGTGCGAGGTCCTCGGGTGCGTCGTTGGGCCCGCCGGTGCGGAGCTTCGCGGAGACCTCCTCCAGGTCCAGCCGGATCACCGCAGTGGCGGCGAGCTCCTTGGCGTCGGCCGGCCGCGAGTCCTGGGACCGGCCCGCGACGACCTGGTCCACGATGGCGTCGAGCGCCGTCCGCCGCTCCTCCGGGTCGGTCACGGTGCGGGCGATGCCGTGTGCCACCACCGAGCGGTAGTTGATCGAGTGGTGGAAGGCGGAGCGCGCCAGGACCAGCCCGTCGACCTGGGTGACGGTCAGGCAGACCGGCAGACCGGGGTCCGCGGTGTTCGCCATCCGCAGCGGCCGTGAACCGGTCGAGCCATGGATGTACAGCCGCCGGCCGACCCGGGCGTACAGCGTCGGCAGCACCACCGGGGCGCCGTCGCGGACGAAGCCGAGGTGGCAGAGGTACGAGCTGTCGAGTATCGGGTGCACGACCTCGGGATCGTAGGAGGCCCGCTCCTTGGAGCGGGTGGGGATGGTGCGCCCGGTCGCCGCGTAGGGGACGCGGTCCTCGGCCCGGGCGGCCTCTGTGGCCTCCTCCGCGGCCTGGGGGTCGACGGGCGCGACGGTCTCCGACATTGCGTCCTCCATTGCACTAGTGCATAATGTTGTTTGTGCTAGGAGAGTACATGATCACAGGCGGGCGTGCGGCGGATATTGCCGCGAGCGTGGAGCGAGGGGTGGGCTCGGGTGAGCTCGCGCCCGGACAACTTCTGCCTCCCATGCGGGAGTTGGCGGCGCGACTGGAGGTCAATCCCAATACGGTCGCCGCCGCCTACCGCACCCTGCGCGAACGCGGGGTCATCGAGACGGACGGCCGCCGGGGCAGCCGGGTGCGCCCGCGCCCCGCCACCACCGCGCGCGGCTCGCTGCGCGTCGAGGCGCCCCCGGGGGTGCGGGACGTGAGCAAGGGGAACCCGGACCCCGCCCTGCTGCCCGAACTGGCCGACGCCCTCGGGGAGGCGGTCAGGACGCACGGTGAAAACCCGGGCTTGTACGGCGAGTTGCCGGTGCTGCCCGAGTTCGCTGCCCTCGCGCGCGCGGCCTTCGCCGCCGACGGCGTCCCCGAGGGTGAGATCGTCGTCACCTCCGGCTCGCTGGACGCGATCGAGCGGGTACTGGCGGCCCACCTCAAGACCGGGGATGCCGTCGGACTCGAAGACCCGGGCTGGGGGAGCCTGTTGGACCTGGTCCCCGCGATCGGACTGCGCGCCGTACCCATCGGGGTCGACGAGGACGGACCCGTACCCGCCGCCGTGGAACGGGCCCTGCGGGCGGGCGTCCGCGCCCTCGTCGTCACCGCTCGCGCGCAGAACCCGACCGGTGCCGCGATCGGCGAGCGGCGGGCACGGGAGCTGCGCGCGCTGCTCGCCGCGCACCCCGACGTCCTGCTCCTGGAGGACGACCACGGACACGCCTTCGTCGACGTGCCGCTCCACTCCCTGGCCGGAACGACCCGCCACTGGGCGGTCGTCCGGTCGGTGTCCAAGGCGTACGGGCCGGACCTGCGGGTCGCGGCGCTCACCGGCGACCCGATCACCGCGGACCGGGTGGCGGGGCGGCAGCGGCTCGGGCCCGGGTGGGTGAGCAGACTGCTTCAGCGTGCCGTGGTCCATCTCTGGAGCACGGGCGCCGTCGACACACCTGTGGTCGCCCGGTCGTACGGGGAACGTCGCTCGGCGCTCGTCGCGGCGCTCGCCGATCGGGGCGTGGTCGCGTACGGCCGCACCGGGATGAATGTCTGGGTGCCGGTCAGCGACGAAACCGGAGCCGTCACCCGGCTGCTGCACGCCGGATGGGCGGTCGCGCCCGGCGCGAGGTTCCGGACGAACTCCCCGCAGGGGGTGCGTATCACCGTGTCGCCGCTGACCCCGGCCGAGATCGGCCCGCTCGCCGACGCGGTCGCGGCGGCGGCCGGCCCCGCCCGGCCGATCAGCTACGGCTGAGCGGCCCGACGGGACCGGGCCGCGGTCCGGCGGCGGTCAGCCGAGGCCCGCCAGCTTGCGGAAGTCCCAGGAGACGACGGCCTTCGGGGTGATCCGCAGCCAGGCGTGCCGGCCGTCGTGCGGCATGGCGTCGATCCCGAAGTACTTCATCGGGAACAGGCTTTCCACGGAGGCGAGTTCCGGGCACGGCTCGCCCGTGCGCGGCGCCTCGCCCACCGGAACGGCCCTGCCCCGCAGCTCCACGCCGCGCAACTCCCCGTACGCGTCACCGTCGTCGACGACCACCGCCACCCGGGAATTGTGGAGCAGGTGCTCCCAACGCAGGCTGCGGGTCAGCGAGTGGAGCCAGATCGAGGTGCCGTCCCACACGAACCACAGTGCCCCGACGTGCGGTTGACCGTCCGCACCGACGGTGGCCACCCGGCAGGTGCGCTGCTCCCTCAGGTAGGCGTCGCGCTCCTCGTCGGTCATCATGATGCGGCGGCCTCGTCGTTGAGCGGCGGCCATGGGGCATCCTCACCTTCCCGTCGTCCCAGCGGGATCGTCCGATCCCAGGATCATCGGGTCCCCGGCGCCGCCGCGCAATGCCGGGGACCGGCCCTTCTCGGGAGACTCCTTCAGGATTTCTCGGGAGGCATTCTCGGCCGCTCCCGGGCTCTTCTCAGGCCAGCGTGATCGATCCGTCCGCGACCGTGATCCGCTTCGCGGGCAGGGCGACGGTCGCCGGACCGCCGGTCGGCTCGCCCGTCGCCGGATCGAAGGTGGACTGGTGGCAGGGGCAGGTGATCGCGCCGTCGGTCACCCCGCTCACGGCACAGCCCTGGTGGGTACAGGTGGCGGAGAAGGCCTTGAACTGCCCGGCGGTCGGCTGGGTCACCACGACACCCTGATCCGCGAACACCTTGCCGCCGCCCTCGGGGACATCACCGGTGCTGCCGAGAACCGTGCCGCTCTTCGCGCCGGAAGCGCCGGAGCCGCCGGAAGCGCCGGAGCCGTCCGTCTCGTCCGACGTGCCGGACGCTCCGCACGCGCTGAGAGCCGCCACCGCCCCGGCCGCGCCCACCGCGACCACCACGGCACGTCTCCCGGGCCGGAGCCCTCGCCCCTGCGGTCCGCGTTCCGGCGTTCCGGGTTCCTGGGGTGCGTGTTCCTGCGTCGTGCTCATGCCGGGGGATTCCCTTCGTCGTACTGCGGGCTGGACCACGGGAACGTACCGGCCAGGACCCGCGTTCCTGGGAGGCCGACACTCACAGGTTCGGCCCGGGTCCGGCCCGCCGGGCCCGAGCCCGCGCCGCGCTCCCCGCCCGTTCCCACGTACCCCGCACCGCTGCGCCGCGACGGTCCACGAGTCGCCCGGCCGCGAGGGCGGGGCGACGATGGGAACGGACCCCGGGGGCCTTCGTGGGACGGGAGAGACCGTGGTGCGCACCGATGTACTGATCGTGGGCGCGGGGCCGGTCGGGCTGACCGCCGCACTGGAGCTGCGCCGCCGAGGCGTCGCGTGCCGGGTGATCGACAGACTCCAGGCCCCGGTTCCGCACGCGAAGGCGGTGGGAATCCAGCCGAGGACCTTCGAGCTGTGGCACCGCGCGGGGGTGATCGACGACGCCCTCGACGCCGCCGTCCCGATGCGCGGCCAGCTCGCCTACGTCAACGGCGAGGAGCGGAGCCGTATCGACCTGGAACTGCCACCGGACGTGCCGTACACGTTCGCGTCGCTGCCGCAGTACCAGACCGAACGGATCCTCACCGAACACCTGGAACGGCACGGCACGCGAGTCGAGCGCGGCACCGAACTGGTCACCTTCGTCCAGGACGACGGCGGTGTGTGGAGCACCGTCCTGACGGCGTCCGGCGCGACCCGGGACATCAGGTCCCGCTACCTCGTCGGGTGCGACGGGGCCCACAGCGCGGTCCGCAAGGGGCTCGGGCTCACCTTCGAGGGCGGTGCGCTCGCCGAGGAGTACATGCTGGCGGACGTGGATACCGACTGGAGCATGCCCCCGGGGTACAGCGTCCGCTCGACCCACCTGGGCGACGACGGCATCCCCGACGACCTGCTCGTCTGCATCCCGCTGCCGGGCCGCTCGCGCTACCGGATGTCGATGCTGGTGCCGCCCGGACTCTCCACGGCGGCCGGCCCGCCGGGCCGCGTCGCCCACGGGGCGCAGGAGGGGCCGCGCCCCGGACTCGCCGACATCCAGGCCGTCGTGGACCGGCTCGCACCCGAACCGGCCACCGTCTCGGAGATGCGCTGGTCGTCCGTGTTCCGCATCAGCCACCGCATCGTCGACCGGTACGGCGAGGGCCGGGTGTTCGTCGCCGGTGACGCCGCGCACATCCACCCGCCGACCGGTGCCCAGGGCATGAACACCGGCATCCAGGACGCGGTCAACCTCGCCTGGAAGCTGGCCCTGGCGACGTCGGGGCTCAACGCCCCGGCGCTGTTGGAGAGTTACGACGCCGAGCGCAGACCGGTGGGGGAGGAGGTCGTCGGCCGCACCGTAGCGCACGCCACCGGCGGCGGCGTGCGGACCGGCTCCGACGATCCGGCCCACATCATGATGCGCGAGGCCCAACTCCTCGTCGGCTACCGGGACGGCCCGCTCACCGGAGCGCTCTTCGGGGTGAGCGGCGCCCCCGACTCCGGTGACCGTGCACCGGACTGCGGAGGGCTCGTCGGCCCCCTCGCGACGTACCCGGTGCGGCTGTTCGACCTGCTGCGGCGCGGTCCGGACCACACCCTGGTGCTGTACGGACCGGACGCCGCCGCGCTGGACCGGTTCGGCGGAGCGGTCGCCGAGGTCTCCCGGCGTACGCATCGCCGGGTGCCCATCGTCGCGGTACTCGGCTCCGGCGGGCGGGCGGACGGGAACACCAGGGTCCCCGTTTGGAGCGACGGCGGGGCGGAGTTCCGCCGCATCTACCGCCCCGATGGGCCCACCGGCTTCCTCGTCCGCCCGGACGGGTACCTCGCCCTGCGCCTCGGGCCGGACGCCGTACCGGAGTTGTCCGCCTACCTCTCCCGGGTGCTGCGGGTCTGAGGCCGGGAGGCCGCCGTCCGCCCGGCGTGGGTGGCCGGGTGCCGGGTGCCGGGTGCCGGGCGTGCGTGGCCGTGCGGCCTACCGGCGGAGCGCCCGCGCGCCCGCGTACCGTGCGCTGCCGCCCAACTCCTCCTCGATACGGATGAGTCGGTTGTACTTGGCGGTGCGGTCGGAGCGGGACAGCGACCCCGTCTTGATCTGCCCGCAGCCCGTCGCCACCGCCAGGTCCGCGATCGTGGTGTCCTCGGTCTCGCCCGACCGGTGCGAGATGACGACGGTGTAGCCCGCGCGGTGCGCGGTGTCGACCGCGGCCAGCGTCTCCGTCAGAGTGCCGATCTGATTGACCTTCACCAGAACCGAGTTGGCGATGCCGGAGGCGATGCCCTCGCGCAGCAGGATCTCGTTGGTGCAGAACACGTCGTCCCCGGTGAGTTGGCAGCGCGACCCGACGCGCGCGGTGAGGTCCCGCCAGCCCTCCGGATCGTCCTCGGCCATCGGGTCCTCGATCGAGACGATGGGGTAGGCGTCGATCAACTCGGCGAGGTAGTCGGCGTTTTCGGCCGGTGATCGCCGTACGCCCTCCCCGGCGTAGTCGTAGACGCCGCCGCGGAAGAACTCGGACGAGGCCGGGTCCATGGCCAGGGCGATGTCCGTACCCGGGCGGTACCCGGTGCGCTCGACGGCGGCCACCACGAAGTCCAGAGCCTCCTCGGCCGTACGCAGGGACGGCGCGAATCCGCCCTCGTCGCCCACGCCCGTGGAGTGCCCGGCGGCGAGCAGGTCGCGGCGCAGGGTGTGGAAGACCTCCGAGCCCATCCGGACGGCTTCGGCGAACGTGGCGGCGCCGACCGGGACGATCATGAACTCCTGGAAGTCCAGGGGATTGTCCGCGTGCGCGCCTCCGTTGACGATGTTCATCATCGGGACGGGCAGCAGTCGGGCGTCGGACCCGCCGAGGTACCGGTACAGCGGCAGACGGTGGGCGGTCGCCGCGGCCTTGGCGTTGGCCAGGGAGATGCCGAGGATGGCGTTCGCCCCGAGCCGGGCCTTGGTGGCGGTGCCGTCCGTGGCGACGAGGGCGGCGTCGAGGCCGGCCTGGTCCTCTGCGTCGCGGCCGATGACGGCGGCGGCTAGCTCCGTGTTGACGTGGTGCACCGCACGGTCGACGCCCTTGCCGTGCCAGCGGGCCGGGTCGCCGTCGCGGAGTTCGACGGCCTCGCGGGCCCCGGTGGAGGCGCCGGAGGGCACTGCGGCCCGGCCGAGTGAGCCGTCTGCCAGTTCCACGTCCACCTCGACGGTGGGGTTGCCCCTGCTGTCGAGTACCCGGCGGCCCGTGACGGAAGCGATGGCGGTCATGGGAGGAGTCCTTCCCGTTGGTCCACGCCGGGTCCTGCTGCGACGACGGTGGCGCTGAACCCGGCGAGCAGGACTCTACAGCAATGCTGTGCAGTTGCGCTGTGCAGTTGTGCTGATCAGTTCTGCTGGGCAGTCGCGCTGTGCAGTTCTGTTGGGCGGCTGTGCCGTGCGGTTCTGCCGTGCCGTCCCGCTGGGCAGTCGTGCTGGGCAGTCGTGCTGCGGGGTGCCGCCGTGCGGATCGGCCTTCACCGTCTGCGATAAAGTGCGGTATGCCCCTCCCGGAATCCGCCGCCGTCGCTGCCGAACTGCGCACAGCGATGGGGAAGCTCACCAGGCGCGTGAAGCTCGAAGACCAGATGCCGCTCGGTCAGGTGGCCGTGCTCGGCGAGCTGGACCGTAACGGCGCCATGACGACCAGCGAGCTCGCGACCGGTCAGCGGGTGCGTCCGCAGTCCATGGCGCGGGCCGTCGGACTGCTCATGGAGCAGGGGCTGATCACGCGCAGCGCTCACCCGACCGACGGCCGCAAGAGCCTGGTCGACCTGTCGGACGCGGGGCGTGCCCTCCTGGAGGAGGAGCGGGAGCGCAGGGCCGACTGGCTCGCGCGGGCCATCGAGGCGGAACTGAGCGAGGAAGAGCGGGAGTTGCTGGCGCGCGGGATCGGGCTGGTGGAGCGCCTCGCGGCGCACTGAGAGGTGATCGCGACTCCCTCGGCCGGTGAGCGTCCTCCTGAGTCCGCGGACCGTGCCGCAGACGGCAACCGGCCTCCTGGTGAACACGGTTGGCGTGGCGCGGGGCCCCGGTCCGCGCGTGGCAGGATCTCCCCCGGGCCGCAGTGGCTGCGGCCCGGGGGAGGGGAACAGCATGTCGATCGACGCCGACGAGTTCACGGCCCGGCTGAAGGCCGAGCGGAACGACCCGGCCCGCGAGGAGCGGTTGCGGCAGGACCGTCGTAAACGGCGCCGCACGATAGGGATTTGGGCAGGAGCGGGGGTTGTCCTGGCCGGTGGATTCACGTTCTGGCTGGTCGACGTCACCTCCGGTGAACGGCCCGCCGAGGAGCCGTTCGCGGCGGGGGCCCTCAACGAGGCACTGTGGCCCGATTCCTGGCCCGCCACCACTTCCTCGCCCTTCCGGGGCTCTCCCGCGTCCGGATGGGACAAGGCGGACGAGGACTGGGGCATGCCGCTTCCCCCGGTCCACCCCGTCGACGGGCTCGGCGAGGAACAGGTCACGTCCGGCCTCGGTGTCGTACGTGACTTCCTGAGGGAGACCAACGTCTCCGACGAGGTCCTGCTCGGAGAGGTCCCCGAGAAGGCCCTCGCGCTTCTCGCGCCCGACGACCCGGCCCGGACCGGACTCGAAACCGCGGTCGCCCACCCCACGGAGGGTCGCAGCCCGCTGGAGGCGTTCACCCGCTTCGACCCCGAGGAGGTCCTTGTCCTCGGGGGTGTCAGGGACCAGGGCTCGATGACCTACGAGGCCGCACCGGGCGGGGGCCTCCTGGTGCACGCCGACTACACCTTCGTCTACGCGGTCACAAAACCCGAGGACGGCTGGGAGGTTGTCCCCGGCCGGCCGGAGGCGGCCAGGGTGGTCGTACGGCGCCGGCTCACCGCGACGGTGCGGGAGGGGAAGCTTCTGCTGGGACCCGCCGGCCACGTGATCGCCAACACCGCCTGTCCTGGCCCGGATGACGGGTTCATCCACCCGCTCTTCTACAAGGAGCGGGCCAAGGTGAAGGGCGGGAAGGAGTTCGACCCGTACGCGGACGGCGCGACCTTCCCGGAGGCGTCCGCGGGCGTCTGCTTGAGGCCCACCCGGACCTGACTCTCATCCGGGCCTGACTCCCATCCGGGCCTGAGCCGCATCCGGGCCTGAGGTCCACCTGGACCCGGGGCCCGTGGAACGCGATGGCTCTGCACGCCGACGGCCCGTCCGGGAAACTTCCCGGACGGGCCGTCAAGTCGCGTTTCACATCGGCCGGTTCAGCGGCCGACCGCGTATCCCTGCATGCCGCGCGGGTTGGCGGCGGCGGACAGTACGCCCGTCTCGGGGTCGCGGGCGACCGCGCAGAGCCGGCCCTCCGACCAGGCGTTGCCGACCGTGACCTCGTGGCCCCGGCGGCGCAGTTCCTCCACGACCTCCGGGTCCATGCCCTCCTCGACGGTGACGCTGCCGGGGCGCATGCCGCGCGGGTAGAACGAGCCCGGGAAGCTGTCGTTGTGCCAGTTGGGGGCGTCGACCGCGCCCTGGAGGTCGAGTCCGCCGCGCACCCGGTCGCGCAGCACGGCCGCCAGGAAGAAGTGGACCTGCCACTGGTCCTGCTGGTCGCCGCCGGGGGTGCCGAAGGCCAGCACCGGGACGCCGTCGCGCAGGGCGAGGGACGGGGTGAGGGTGGTGCGGGGGCGGCGGCCGGGGGTGAGGGTGTTGGGCAGACCCTCGTCCAGCCAGGCCATCTGCAGCCGGGTTCCGAGCGGGAAGCCCAGCTCGGGTATGACGGGGTTGGACTGGAGCCAGCCGCCGCTCGGGGTCGCCGAGATCATGTTGCCCCACCGGTCGACGACGTCGACGTGGCAGGTGTCGCCACGGGTGGCGCCGTCCTTGGCGACGGTCGGCTCCCCGACGCCCGCGGCGGCGAGGCCCATGGCGTCGAAGCCGGGCTCACCGGCGGCGACCGCGTGGGCGTGGGCGCTGAGGACCGGGGTGCCGCCGTCGGGGCTGCCCGGACGCAGCTCCCGCGAGGCGCGGTCGGTGATCAGGGCGCGGCGCTCGGCGTTGTACTCGGGGGAGAGCAGGGTCTGGAGGGGCACCTCGGCGGCGTCCCCGTACCAGGCCTCACGGTCGGCCATGGCGAGCTTGCAGCCCTCGATGAGCAGGTGCACGTACTCGGCGGAGCCGTACGCGGGCAGCTCCTCGGGGAGCAGGGCGAGCTGCTGGAGGAAGGCGGGGCCCTGGCTCCAGCCGGCGGCCTTGGCGAGGGTCCAGCCGTTCCATTCGTACGTGGCGGGGGCCTCGTACGTGGCGGACCAGCCGGCCAGGTCGGCGGCGGTCAGCGTGCCGGTGTGCCGGGTACCGGTGGTGTCCATGGTGGGCCGGGCGGCCTGCCGGACCATCGCCTCCGCGATGAAGCCCTCGCGCCAGATGGTCCGGGCGGCCTCGATCTGCGCGACGCGGTCCTCGCCGCCGGCCTTCTCGGCCTCGTCGACGAGCCGCCGCCAGGTGGCGGCGAGCGCCGGGTTGCGGAACAGCTTGCCGGGCTGCGGGGAGGCGCCGTCGGCGAGGTAGACCTCGGCGGAGGACTTCCACTCGTTCTCGAAGAGCTCCCGGACCGTCTCGACGGTCTGGCCGACGCGCTCGACGGGGGCGTGCCCGTCCTCGGCGTACCCGATCGCGTACCGCAGCACCTCGGCGAGCGTCCGGGTGCCGTGGTCGCGCAGCAGCACCATCCAGGCGTCGAACGCGCCGGGGACGGCGGCGGCCAGCGGGCCGGTGCCGGGCACCAGCTCCAGGCCGAGGGAACGGTAGTGGGCGGCGCTCGCCCCGGCGGGGGCGGGCCCCTGGCCGCACAGCACCCGCACGTCGCCGTCCTTCGGCGCCAGGATGATCGGCACCTCGCCCGCGGGACCGTTGAGGTGGGGTTCGACCACGTGCAGGACGAAGCCCGCGGCGACGGCGCCGTCGAAAGCGTTGCCGCCGCTCTCCAGGACCGCCATCGCGGACTGCGAGGCGAGCCAGTGGGTGGAGGACACCATGCCGAAGGTGCCCTGGAGGGTCGGGCGGGTGGTGAACATGGATGCGGCTCCTTGCTGCTGCGTGCGGGTGCGCGTGCGGATGCGATGCGGTGTTCGAGTGGTGGTGCGCGGAGAATACGGGGTGGCTACGGGGTCTCCGTGGCCGCCCCCGCGGTCGTGTCCGGGGTTGTGCCGGGGGCGGGTACGTCCGCGGACGCGTCCGGGGACGTACCGTCGTCCGCGACCAGGTGGCACGAGACCTGCCGGCCGCCGGGAAGCTCGCGCAGCACGGGTGCCTCGGTGCGGCACCGGTCGGTGGCCAGCGGGCACCGGGTGTGGAAGTGGCAGCCGGATGGCGGGTCGAGCGGGCTGGGGAGCTCGCCGTTCAGCACGATCCGCTTGCGCGAACGCTGGTCGACCGGGTCCGGTACCGGCGCCGCGGAGAGCAGCGCCTGGGTGTACGGGTGCTTCGGCGAGGCGAACAGCTCGGCCGTCGGTGCCTGTTCGACGATCTTCCCCAGGTACATGACGGCGATGCGGTCCGCCAGGAACTCCACCGCCGCCAGGTCGTGGGTGATGAAGAGGCAGCCGAAGCCGCGGTCGCGCTGGAGGTCGGCCAGCAGGTTGAGCACCGAGGCCTGCACGGACACGTCGAGCGCCGAGGTCGGCTCGTCCGCCACCACCAGATCGGGGTCGCAGGAGAGCGCGCGGGCGATGGAGATGCGCTGGCGCTGACCGCCGGAGAGTTCGTGCGGGTGCCGGTCGGCGTGTTCCGGGCGGAGCCCCACCTGGGCGAGGAGCTGTTCGACCCGGGTCCGTACCGCCTCGCCGCGCGCGATCCCGTGCAACCGGAGCGGCTCACCGATGATCTGACCGATCGTCATGCGCGGGTCCAGCGAGGACGACGGGTCCTGGAACACCAGGTGGAAGTCCTTGCGCAGGGGGCGCAGGGCGCGGCGCGACATGTGCGTCACGTCGGTGCCGTTGATCTCGACCGTGCCGCCGGTCGGCTCGTCGAGGCGCACCGCGCAGCGACCGACGGTCGACTTGCCACTGCCTGACTCGCCGACGAGGCCGACGACCTCACCGTGCCCGATGGTGATCGAGACACCGTCCACGGCCCGGACGGTGCCACCGCCGGGCGCGCCGAAGTGCCTTTGCAGAGAGGTGATTTCAAGCACCGGGTGCTGCGGGTCCGAGGGGTCTTCGCCACTCGCGCGAGGTGCGGGGACGGTCTGCGGAGTGGTCACTGTCCGGTCTCCTGGTCGGGGCGCGCGGCGCCGGCCGGCACGGGGGTGGAGGTCTCGTCCGCGGTGAAGGGGTGCCAGCACGCCACCCGGTGGGCGGCGTCCGTACCGGCTGAGAGGCCGGCCGGGGGAGCGACGGCGTCGAAGCCGGGCCGCTTGCCGGTGCAGGTGTCGTCGGCGCGGGCGCACCGGGGCGCGAACGTGCAGGCGTCGGGCCGGGTGTCGAGGTTCGGCACCATGCCGGGGATCTCGGGCAGCCTGCGCTTGCCCTCGCCACCGGGCCGGAGCACCGCACCCAGCAGCCCCCGGGAGTACGGGTGCCGGGCACTCGCGAACAGGTCGTGCACCGGGGCCTGTTCGGCCGGACGGCCGGCGTACATCACCAGCACGCGGTCGGCCGCGTCGGCGACCACGCCCAGGTCGTGGGTGACCAGGACGATCGCGGTGCCGAGACGTTCGCGCAGCGACTGGAGCACGTCCAGGATGCCCGCCTGCACGGTCACGTCGAGCGCGGTCGTCGGCTCGTCGGCGATCAGCACCGACGGGTCGCAGGCCACGGCGATGGCGATCATCACGCGCTGGCGCATGCCGCCGGAGAGCTGGTGCGGGTACTCGTCGACCCTGCGGTGCGGGGCGGGAATGCCGACCAGGGCCAGCAGTTCGACCGCGCGCGCCTTGGCTTCCTTGCGGCCCAGACCCTGGTGTCTGCGGATCACCTCGCCGATCTGCCGGCCGATGGTGAGGACCGGGTTCAGCGAGGTCATCGGCTCCTGGAAGATCATCGCGAGGTCCTTGCCCCGGATCTTCTGGAGTTCCTTCTCGGGGGCGCCGACCAGCTCGCGGCCGTTCAGCCGGATCGATCCGCCGATCCGCGCGGTGGGCGGCAGCAGGCCCATGGTCGCCATCGACGTCACGGACTTGCCGCAGCCCGACTCCCCGACCAGCGCGAGGACTTCACCGCGCGCGAGGTCGAAGGAGACCCCGTCGACGGCGTGCACCGTGCGGTGCTCCGAAGGGAAGGCGACGGTGAGATCGCGGACGCTCAGCACGGGCTCGGCACCGGGGCCGGTGTCCCGCACGGGAGGGGAGAGGGTCTCGGTCATCGGGTGCCTCCGCGGGGGTCGAGGACGTCACGCAGTCCGTCGCCGAGCAGGTTGAACGCCAGCGTCGCGGCGACGATGGCCAGACCCGGGAAGACGGCCAGCCACGGCGCGAGCGCGAGGAAGGACTGGGCGCCGGAGAGCATCACGCCGAGCGAGGGCGCGGGCGGCTGCACACCGAGGCCGAGGAAGCTCAGCAGCGCCTCGCTGATGATCGCGGCGGGGATGCCGACCGTGGCCTGCACGATGAGCGCCGAGGTGGCGTTCGGCAGGATGTGCCGGAACAGGACCGTGCCGTCGCCGCCGCCGTTGGCCACCGCCGCCGCGACGTAGTCGACGTGCTTCAGCCGCAGCGTCTCCGCCCGGGTGATGCGGATGACCGCGGGGATCTGCGAGATGCCGATGGCGATCGTGGCGTTGGTCAGTGACGGGCCGAGGATCGCGGCGAGTCCGACGGCCAGTACCAGGAACGGGAAGGCGAGCATCGTGTCGGTGATCCGGGAGACGACGCTGTCGGTGAGCCGCCCGTAGTAGCCGGCCGCGAGGCCCAGCGGCACGCCGATCAGGAACGCGAGCACCACCGCGAGCAGTCCGACCTGCATGGACGCCCGGGTCCCGTGGATGATCCGGGAGAGCTGGTCGCGGCCGAGGTCGTCGGTGCCCAGCCAGTGCGACCAGCTCGGCGCGTCGAGGACGTTGGTGAAGTCCGGCTGCGCGGGGTCGTACGGGGCGATCAGCGGCGCGAAGAGCGCCGTGAGGACGAAGACGGCGGCGATGATGCCGCCGATCAGCGCGAGGCGGTTCTTGCGCAGGGCGCGCAGCTTGCCGCCGCCCGCCTTCCGCGCGGTGGCCTGCGCCGGGGTGGCGAGTGCGGTCGTCACTTGGCACCTCCGAGCCGGATACGCGGGTCGATGACCGAATAGACCACGTCGACCAGCAGGTTGATGAGGATGTACGCGGCCGAGGTGCAGAGCACCACCGCCTGGAGCGTGGCGTAGTCGCGGGTGAAGACGGCGTCGATGGTGAGCTTGCCGAAGCCCGGCAGCACGAAGATCTGCTCGGTGACCACGGCCCCGGAGATCAGGTGGCCCAGCTGGAGGCCGAGCACGGTGACGACGGTGACCAGCGAGTTGCGCAGGGCGTGCCCACCGACGACCGCGCGGCGGGAGAGCCCCTTGGCGCGGGCGGTGCGGACGTAGTCCGCGGAGAGCGAGTCGAGCATCGCGCCGCGGGTCTGGCGCATCACCACGGCGGCGAGGCCGGAGCCGAGGACGATCGAGGGGAGCACCATCCGGCGCAGGTTGTCGAGCGGATCGGTGCCGAAGGGCACGTATCCGGAGGCGGAGAACACCGGGATGGCGATGGCGAATCCGAGCACCAGCACGATGCCGAGCCAGAAGGTCGGGATCGAAAGACCCACCAGGGCGATGGCGTTGGCCAGCCACTCCTCCGGCTTGCCGCGCCGGACGGCGGCGATCACGCCCGCGCCGATGCCGATGACGATCGCCAGCAGCAGCGAGAGCGCGGCGAGTTCGAGGGTGACCGGGAGGGCCTGGCCGATGGCCTGGGAGACCGGAAGACCCGTCCGCGACGAGGTGCCGAGGTCCCCGGTGAGGGCGTGCCCGATGAACCGGCCGTACTGGACCACGATGTTGTCGTTGAGGCCGTACGCCTCACGGATCGCGGCGAGCGCCTCGGGGCTGCGCTCCTCGCCGGCGAGGGCGAGCGCCGGGTCGCCGGGGAGCGCCCGGATTCCGGCGAACACCACGATGCTCACGAGGATCAGGGTGATGAGCGACTGGCGCAGGCGCGTCAGCAGGAATTTCGTCAACGGATGTACCCCGCGTTCGTGACCCGGACCAGTCCGTCGCCGAAGACGCGGACGCCCGCGACGTCCTTGGAGGCGACGACGTAGTTCTTCTGCCGGTAGAGGTAGATCATGGAGTGGTCGTCCTGGACGCGCCGGGTGATCTCGTCGTAGATCTCGGTGCGCCGGGCCGGGTCGGAGATGGAGCGGCCCTCGTCGATCAGCTTGTCGAGGGCCGGGTCGCCGATGCCGTAGGCGTTCATGGCGCCCGCGGTCTTCAGGAAGTTGGAGACGTTGCCGTCGGGGTCGAGCCGGCCGGACCAGCCGCTGGTGAAGATGTCGTAGTCACCCTCGTCGGTCTCCGAGATCATGGTCGTGTACTCGGTGGGACGCAGGGAGAGCTCGAAGCCCGCCTCCTTGACCATGGCCTGGAGCACCTGGCCCACCCGTCCCTGTTCGGGAGTGGTGGAGGTCTTCAGCTCGACCTTGACCGGGAGCTTCACCCCGGCTTCCTTCAGCAGCTTCTTGGCCTTGGCGACATCGCGCTTGGGGCAGTCCTCGGGCTTGACCCCGGGGGCGATGCCGGACTGCGGGGAGATGGGGCCGCAGGCCGGTTCGTACATGCCCTGGAAGACCACGGTGTTGAGGAGGTCGCGGTCGATGGCGAGGTCGAAGGCCTCGCGGACGCGCACGTCCGAGGCGAGCGGGGTGTCGATCTTCCCCGGCTTCTCGCCGAGACCGTTCACGTTGCCCACGTTGACGCCGATGCCCTGGAACCCCAGCGAGGGAGAGTTGAAGAGCTGGAGGTTCGGCTCGGTGAGGGCGCTCTGCACGTCGACCGGGCCCATCTGGTCGCCGATCTGGACGTCGCCCGAACGCAGGTTGGCGAGGCGGACGTTGCCGTCGGATATCGGCTTGTAGACGACCTTGTCGAGGTGGACCTTGTCCGCCGCGTAGTAGTTCGGGTCCTTCTCCAGCACGATCCGGTCGCCGCCGACCCGCTCCACGAAGCGGAACGCGCCGACGCACGAGGGGTGGTTGGTGAAGTCCTTGCCGTACTTCTTCAGCGCGGTCGGGGACATCACCATCCCGGCCCGGTCGGCGAGGACGCCGGTGAGCGGCGTGTACGGGTGGTCGAGCGTGATCCGCACCGTGGACGAACCGACGGCCACGGCCTTCTGGACCGGGCCGAGCTCCGTGGCGCGCGCGGAACCGGGCAGGTCGCGGTGGCGCAGCAGGGAGGTGACCACGGCCGCCGCGTCGAGCGGGGTGCCGTCGCTGAACTTCGCGCCCTTGCGGATGGGCAGGGTGACGGTCAGTCCGTCCGCCGAGACCTCGGGCAACGACGTGGCGAGCTGGGGCACCAGGGCGCCGTTCTCGTCGATGTCGTAGAGCTTCTCGCACATGCCCGCGAAGACAGTGCGGCCCACGAGGGTCTGGGCAAGGCTGGGGTCGAGTTTGTCCGGGTCGGAGTTGAGCGCGACGGTGAGCGTCCCGCCGTCGCGTACGGGCCGCTCATCGGTTTTCCGTACGCCTCCGACCTCGGTTGCCGAGGACTGCAGCGACGTGCAGCCCGAGACGAGTGACACCAGCGCAACTGCCACGAAGGCAACCGCTTTTCGGCGCACGGGGGCCTACCTCCCACCTGGGGGTCATCAAGGAATATCGCAGACCGTATTTCGCATACAGTCAACAAGCAAGGCCGTTGTCCGCATCCCGGACACTTTCGGTGGTGAGGGCAACTTTGTCGCGGTAAATGTCCGCTATGGGCTTGTGCGGCTCCTGTCGAGTGGCCCTGGTGAGCGGCCCGGTCGGGCCGACCGGCCGGTGCGGAGGCCGACCCGCGGGCGCAGGTGCCGCATGCCGTCGCTCTTCGGCCATGGCTTGAAGTGAACGACCCGATAACGGCTGGCACATGGCGCCGGGGTGGTGGTCGAATCGACATCGGAGCCGTTATATCGAACATGCGTTCACTTCTTGAGGTGTGGCGCCCTCGCTCGGGGCCGCCCTGCGGGAACGTGTCCGCAGATCGTGCCCGCAGATCGTGTCCGTGGAGCGGGTCCGGAGAGCGCGTCCGCAGAGCGCGGGCGTTCGCTTCGGCGGGTGGCCGAAGCGGCAAGCAGCCGACGGCGACAAGGGGATGAGCAGTCGAATGAAGAGATCCACGGGGATGGTGTGCGTCGCTGTCGTGTGCGCCCTGCTCGGTCTGCAGACGGGCGCCGGCAGTGCGAGCGCCCAGGTGCGCGCCGAGCCGGGGGCGGTCGCTCGGGCCGGGGCCGCCGCGGTCGGATTCACGGAACTGCCGCACGTCGGCGGCGTGGCTCCCGGGAACGACGACGCCGCAGGCGGCGCGGCGCGCGTGGCCACCGTGCGGGCCGTTGCCGAGCGGGTTCCCCGTCACGACTACAACCGTGACGGCCGGAGCGACGTGGTGGCCTGGTACGACTACTCGGACGGCAGCGACGCCCTGCACACCTTCGCAGCCACCCCCGACGGCAGCCTTTCCGCGCCCCTCAAGGGGTGGGAGGCGGCCGAGGGCAACTACTGGGCCGAGCACATGAAGTACGTCACCGGTGATTTCAACGGTGACGGGACGGGCGACGTCGCCGCCTTCTACGGCTACGACGACGGAAAGGTGTCCCTGTTCACCTGGCTCGGCAAGGGGGACGGGACGTTCGGCGCCCGCCTCACCTCCTGGACCGCGGACCCCGGCAACTGGACCTTCGACGCCGTCACCGCCGAGGCCGGGGACTTCGACGGTGACGGCCGTGACGACATCGCCGCCTGGTACGACTACCGCAACGGCGACGACAAGCTGTTCACCTTCCTCGCCCGGACGGACGGCGGTTTCGCCAGTCCCTTCGCGTCCTTCGCGCGCACCGCGGCCGACGGATGGGAGGTCGGGCGCATGAAGTTCGCCACCGGCGACTACGACGGCGACGGCCGCGACGACCTGGGTGTGCTGTACGGCTATGCCTCCGGCACCGTGACGCTGATGTCCTTCACCGGCGAGCCCGGAGGAGGCTTCGCCGAGCCGGTCCGCGGCTGGGAGTCCGCCACCGGCTGGACGTTCAGCCGGGCGACCGTGCACTCAGGCGACTTCGACGGTGATGGCCGTGACTCCATCGCCGCCTGGTACGACTACGCCGACGGGCACGACGCCCTGATCGGCTTCGACTTCGACGCCGAAGGCAAGTTCGGCAATCGCCGCGAGATCCTGAACCGGCCGGCCGGCTGGTACGAGCGGTCCCGTATGAAGATCGTCACCGGCGACTACAACGGTGACGGCCGCGACGACCTCGCCACGGTCTACGGCTACACCGACCTCCGGTCGGGCGCGGTGAAGACCATCACCTTCACCGCCCAGGCGGACGGAACCCTCGCCGGTGACCTGCACGGCTGGGAAGCCGGGACGGGGTGGATCTTCGACAGGACGCGTCCGATCGAACGCCACTCGGAAGGGCTGCCGGTCTGCCCGACGATCTTCGGCCACGGCGGCTATCCGACGGGGGAGAAGGGCGGGGAGCGGGACCAGGTCCGTCAGCCGAATCACCCCGAGGGGCTTGCCCAGCAGAAGAGCTGGGGAGCGGCCGGTGTGGAGGCGGACCTTCAGCTCACCAAGAACGGCACCAAGGGCGTGATGTGGCACAACACGTCGACCAGAGGTCTGACGGGGCCGGACGCCGACGCGAACGCGATCTGGTGGGCCACCGGAGCCGACCAGCTCAAGGGCCGGACCATCGACCGGGGCCCGTACGAGGGCGAGACCGTGTACACCTTCCGGGAATGGCTCGACAGCGCCAGGAGCCAGCACATGGCCGCCTTCGTGGAACTCAAGGGAGAGGCCGGGCAGTCACTCCTCAGTGAGGACGCCTCCATCCGGGAGACCGCGTGGAACGAGGTCATCGCCCCCATCGAGGAACGGATCGCCTCACAGCAGATCATGATCTACACAGGGAGCGACAACCCCGACCTGCAGGCGGAACTGGAGAAGCGGGTCGAGGCGGCGGGCCTGGATGTCGTGCTCAGGAACCACCCGCGCTGGGTCGACGGAATCGGCTGGGAGGAGCCGGCCCCGGCAGCCTCCGGCAACTACGCGACCTGGCTGAACAGGCTGAGCCGTTACGGCCTGCCGACCACCTCGGTTCCGATGGCCACCACGTGGCCGAAGGAGCTGAAATCCTGGTTGAGCGGCAGGTGCGTCTCGGCCTGAAGCGTGGACCGGGCACGCGTGTGAGCCCGCTCCGCGTGCTCGGTCCGTTTCCCCTGTGAACCGACAGCCCCCAAGGGCGGGCCGGGCAGCCTCAGGGCGGCCGTTCCGTCGTGGTGGAGTCCCGGCGTGGCGCTCACGGTGCGTTGACACGCGCGGGGCTTTTGGCGATGCTCTCGGAGAGCGCTCTCCACACCCTGCGGAGAGCGCCTCACGAGGGGGAACTCGGTGAAGCAGGAAGAGATCGACCGGCTGCTCGACACGCTGGACGCGCGCCAGAAGGTACGGCTGCTCACCGGCGCCACCACCTGGCGCACCGCCGACGAGCCCGCCGTGGGGCTGCGCGGGATGACGATGTCCGACGGGCCGGCCGGGGTGCGCGGGGAGAGCTGGGACGAGCGGAACACCTCCGCGCTGCTGCCGTCCGCCTCGGCCGTCGGCGCGATGTGGGACGAGGAGCTGGCCGAACGCCTGGGCGGACTGCTCGCCGCCGAGGCGAAGCGCAAGGGCGTGGACGTCGTACTGGCGCCCACCCTCAACCTCCACCGGTCCCCGCTGAGCGGGCGCCACTTCGAGTGCTACTCCGAGGACCCCGAGCTGACCGCCCGCACCGGCGCCGCCCTGATCCGGGGCATCCAGGCGCGGGGCGTCGCCGCGACCGCCAAGCACTACGTCGCCAACGACTCCGAGACGGACCGCCTCACCGTCTCCGTCGACCTCGACGAGCGCACCCTGCGCGAGGTCTACCTCGTCCCCTTCGAAGCCGCCGTACGCGCCGCCGGGGTACGGGTGGTGATGTGCGGCTACAACGCGGTCGACGGCACCACCCTGGCCGAGAGCCCACTGCTGGCACGGCCGCTCAAGGAGGAGTGGGGCTTCGACGGCGTCCTCGTCTCCGACTGGGGCGCGGTGCGCTCCACCGTGCCCGCCGCCCGCGCGGCCCTGGACCTGGCGATGCCCGGCCCCGAGAGCCCCTGGGCCGACGGCCTCCTCCGGGCGGTCGAGGAGGGACGCGTCCCCATGGCCGCGATCGACGAGAAGGTGGTCCGGCTGCTGCGGCTCGCCGACCGGGTCGGCGCACTTGACCCGGCGGCCCCCGCGACCCCGGCGACCCCCACGACCCCCGCGGAGCCCTCGCGGTCCCCGGAGGAGCCGTCGCGCTCGGAGGATCCCCGGGCCCTGCTGCGGCGCGCGGTCGCGGCCGGATGCGTGCTCCTCGGCAACCGGGGCGTGCTGCCCCTGGACCCGGCTTCGCTCACCTCCCTCGCGGTGATCGGGGCGCAGGCGGCGGACCCCCGGGTGCAGGGCGGCGGCAGTGCGGGCGTCCACCCCCGGCACGTCTCCACCCCGCTCGACGCCCTCCGCGACGCGCTCGCCCCCACCGCCCGGGTCGTGCACGCGCCCGGCCCCGTCCTGGGCGCGCCCCCCTTCCTCGGCGGCCCCGGGTGCCACGACCCGCGCGACGGCCGGCCCGGCGCGCTGCTGCGAGTGCTCGGCGCGGACGGCGCCGAACTGTACGCCGGGCACCGGGAGTCCGGCCGCCAGATCGAGCCCCCTCTGCCGCCCGGCGCGCACACCGTGGAGATCAGCGCCCGGCTGCTCCCCGGCACCGGCGGGACCTGGACCTTCGGCGTCGGGGGGTTCGGCCGGATGAGCCTCACCGTCGACGGGGCTCCGCTGGTCGACGGGGTGTTCCCGCGCGAGACCGACGACCCGGCCGTGGTGCACGTCAACCCGCCGAGCCAGTACGGGGAGACCGAGCTCACCGCCGGCCGGCCCGTGCTGGTCGTGGCCCGCCGCGAACTCGCCGACGGGACCGGCCGCGCCACCCTGGTGACGGCCGCGCCCCCGAGGCCCGACCGCGCCACCGCCCTGGCGGAAGCGGTGGACGCGGCCCGCGCGGCCGACGCGGCCGTGGTGTTCGTGGGCACCACGCAGGACAGCGAGTCGGAGGGCCACGACCGGACCACCCTCGCGCTCCCCGGCGACCAGGACGAACTCGTCCGCGCGGTGATGGCCGCCCAGCCGCGTACCGTCGTCGTCGTCAACTCCGGCGGCCCGGTGGAGATGCCGTGGCGGGACGCGGCCCCCGCCGTCCTGCTGACCTGGTTCCCCGGGCAGGAGGCGGGGACCGGACTGGCCGACGTCCTGTTCGGCGCCGCCGAACCGGGCGGCCGACTGCCGACCACCTGGCCCGCCACCCTCGCCGACGCCCCGGTCCGCGCGGTCCGGCCGGTGGACGGCGTGCTGCGGTACGCCGAAGGCCCGCACATCGGCCACCGGGCCTGGCTGCGCGAACACCGCACGCCCGCCTACTGGTTCGGCCACGGGCTCGGCTACACCACCTGGGAGTACGCAAGCGCGTCCGTCCCCGGGGAGAAGGAAGCGGCCGACGGCGAGGGCACGGCCGTCCTCGACCGCCCGGAGGGGGAAACGGCCGGCGGCGGGGCGGCCTTCACCGTCTCCGTACGGCTCCGCAACACCGGCGGGCGGCGGGGCCGGGAGGTCGTGCAGGTGTACCTCGCCCGGCCCGGCTCGGCGGTGGAACGCCCCGTACGGTGGCTGGCCGGATACGCCTCGGTCGAAGCCGCACCGGGCGAGACCGTCACCGCCGCCGTACGCGTACCGCACCGCGCCCTGCAGCACTGGTCCCCGAAGGAACAGGCGTGGCTCACCGAGCCGGGCACGTACGAGGTGTACGCGGGGCCGTCCGCCGGGCGGCTGCCCCTGGCCGCCACCGTGGACGTCCCCGGCACGGCGGACGGAGACCCCGTCGGAGAGCGCTTCCCGTACCGCTGACGGGCGTTCGCGGACCGCCGGTAGGGTACCGGCATGACCAGACGCGCCCCCAGGCTCGAAGACGTCGCGCGGGAGGCGGGCGTCTCCCGCGCCACCGTGTCCCGCGTGGTCAACGGCATCCGCAACGTCGACCCGGCCATCCAGGACGCGGTACGGGACGCCATCGCGCGGACCGGCTACGCCCCCAACGGAGCCGCCCGGGCCCTGGTGACCCGGCGCGCCCGGACCCTCGCCCTCGTGGTCTCCGGCGCGGGGGACGACTCCGAGGACGGGCAGAACCTCTTCGCCTCCCAGGCGCTGGCCGACCCGTTCTTCGGACGGGTCGTCAGCGGGGTCGTCGGCTTCCTGCGGCCCCGGTCGATGTACCCGGTGCTGATGTTCGCGGAGACGGACGCGGCCCGGCGCGACGTGGCGGAGTACCTCCGGCAGGGCCGGGCGGACGGCGCGCTGATCTTCTCCACGCACGCCGAGGACCCGCTGCCCGCCCTGCTGGCGGCGGAGCGACTGCCCTGCGTGCTCTTCGCCCGCCCCGGTGTCCCCGCCCCCGTCACCTACGTGGACCTGGCGCACCGGGACGGCGCCCGGATGGCCGCCGAACACCTGCTGGCCAGGGGCTGCCGACGGGTCGCCACCATCACCGGACCCCTGGACCTGCCCGCCGCCCAGGACCGGCTGGCCGGGTTCCGCGAGACGATGGAACGCCACGGCCATCCGTACGTACCCGTCGCCGAAGGCGGGTTCACCGCCGACAGCGGGGCTGCCGCGCTCCGTCGGCTGCTGCGTGAACACCCGTCGATCGACGGGGTGTTCGCGGCCAACGACGTGATGGCCCGCGGCGTCTGCGAGGCCCTGCGGGAGCTCGGCCGCCGGGTCCCCGAGGACGTCGCGGTCGTCGGGTTCGACGACTCCAGCGCCGCGCTCGCCGCCGAACCGCCGCTCACCACGGTCCGGCAGCCCATGGAGGAGATGGCGGCCCGGATGGCCTGTCTGCTCCAGGAGGAGATCGAGGGCACACGGACCGAGCCCACCGCCGTCATCTTCGACCCCGAACTCGTGGTGCGCGCCTCCGCCTGAGCGGGCGCGGTCCGGTAACAGGCCGCGGGGGAACCACAATTCGAGATGCCGACACCAGAACTGACGGTGTGTCCGAACCGCGTGACCCGGCCCGCCCCGTAGCGGGGCGATAGGGGGGCGGGCCGGGGGTTCGCGGGGCGGACACGGCGAGCGGAGACTGCCCGCATGCCGTGTCCGCCGGATCTGCGGTCTGCGGATCTGTGGATCTGTGGATCTGCGGGTCTGCGGGTCTGCGGGTCTACGGAAGGCGGTAGTCCGCGGTCAGCGCGGCACCGGCCTCCGGGTGGTTCTGGTCCCAGCCGCGGGCGTCGCACTGCAGACCACCGACGATGCAGTGGTCGACCATCGCCTTGAGCGTCGGCTCGTTCCACGCGTTGAAGAAGTCGTAGTGGAACGAGTAGCCGCGCCCGCTCGCCAGCCTGACCTGCGACATGTCCCCGTCGACGGGGAACGCCATCTTGAACTCGACCATCGGCAGGGCCACCGGGTGGTCGGCCGGGCAGACGTTGTCGTTGGTGCCGGGCTTCACGACCGGATACGCCATGTGGGCCTGGTGGTTCGGCGTGTCCAGATGCAGACCGTCCCAGCAACTGGGCGCCTGCATGCGGATGTTGAGCTGGCTACCGGCCGGGCAGGTGGCCGGGAAGTCGATGTTCCCGAAGGACTCCCCGCACTCCCAGCCCTCCACCCAGCCCTTGAGCGCGCGGAACTGCTCCGCGCTCTGCAGCGGACTGCCGACGACGTAGCGCAGCCCCTTGGGGAAGGGGCGGACGCTGGTGTAATCGGTGACGCCCGCCTTGTAGTAGATGACCTGCTGGCCGATCGGCAGGATCTTGGTGTCGCCCTTGAAGAGCGACGGCATCCAGTACGCCGAGGAGTCGCCGGGCACCTTGCAGGTGGTGTTGCCGCCGTACAGCGAGGCGGTCACGGACTGGGCATTGGTCGTCGTGTTGCCCATGAAGGTGTGGTCGTGGGACGCCCCGGCCTGGCCGGGGAAGACGATCGGGTCGTCCGGCGCGGTGTGGGTCACCGAACAGTTCGCCTGGAACTCGTGGAAGTACCGCGGGGTCGGGGTGGCCCACGACGGGGTCACGCCGGTGACGGGCGGGACGGCGGGGATGTAGCCGTCGCCGTCCACGTCGTCGGCCGAAGCGGCCGAGGCCGCGGCGGCGACGTGCCCCATGTGGGGGGAGACCGCCGTACCCGCGTCCGCCACCGCGCTGGTGGACGCCGCGCCGGACGGGAGCGCGCTCAGGGTCGAACCGACACCGAGGACGGTGGCGGCCAGGGCCGTGCCGACCAGGATCGCCGAGAGCCGTCTCGCGGCGCCCTTCTTGTTCTTCGTGCCTTTCATGGAGTGCCTCTCCGCTGGAGGGGGATGGGATGCCGCCGGTGCCGGTCGGGCACCGGCGGCACGGAGGAGGGGGCGGGCAGCGCCGTCCGTCAGGCGTACACGCCGAACTCGTGGAGCGAGTAGCCCCAGCCGGTGCCCCGGGCCTTCAGGGCGAGGCGGACGTGGCGGGCGGTCTGCCCGAGCGCGACGGTGTCGATGTCACCGTTGCCGGTGGTGGTCGTGTACACGGTGCGCCAGGTGGCCCCGTCGTCGGAGAGCTGCACCTCGTACGAGGAGGCGAAGGCCGGGTCCCACTGGAGCTGGAGCGTCCGCAGGGCGGTGGGGGCGCCCAGGTCGACCTGGATGGACTGCGGGTCGCTCCAGTCGCTGGCCCACCGGGTGTCCGGGTTGCCGTCGGTCGCCTTGGCGGGGGTGCAGGGGCAGTCGCCGTACGAGGCCTGGAAGGAGGAGGCCGTGGTCGGCTTGTTCAGTGCCACGTTGGTGCCGTCGACGGGCGGCGCCACCACCTTCACCGACTTCGTCTCGAAGCCCGCGTTCCCGTGGCCGTCCTCCGCGCGGATGTAGACCTTCCAGACACCCAGCTTCTCGGGAGCCGTCACTGCGAAGGTGCCGTTGCCGGTGGACCGCCACGCGGCCTCCACCAGCCCCTTGTCGCCGTTGGCGTAGTTGCCGCTGAGGAAGATCTTGTACGTCACCGGGTCGTTGTCCGGGTCGCGGACGTCGGCGCGGACGGTGAACTCCTTGCCGGCCGGGGCCGCCGAGGCCGGCGAGACGGTCATGTTGCTGATCACCGGCGGCGTGTTGTCCCCGGCGGTCGAACCCGCGTACGCCTGCTTCACCGCGTAGTAGGAGAGCCGCTTGAACCCGCCGGGCAGCAGGTTGAACCAGATCCCGCCGAAGTCGTGCTCGGTGCCGTAGTGGAACATCGTCGCGCCGAGCGCCACACCCCGGTGGGCGGTGACGCAGTTCCACGCGTTGGTGTACCCCGCGGCGGTCTGCACGTCGGTCTTCTGCTCGGGGATGCCGTTCGCGTCGTTCGCGACCTCCCACTCACCGGCCGGGCCCGTCTCGGTGATGATGTAGGGCTTGGTGTAGCCGCCCGCCACCCAGTCCCGCTGCACGTTGCAGACGTCGCCGTACGAGTTCATCGCGTACAGGTCGAGGTCGGGCGCGTTGCGCTTGTAGTACGGCCAGGCGCCGGTCCACGCGTCGGTGGAGGTCACCGGGTGGTCCGGGTCGATCGAGTGGATCTTCTTGGCCACGTCGTTGACGAAGGTCGTGTACGCGTTGCGCTGGTTCTCCAGCTCCGTACCGCTGTAGCAGTTCTGGAGTCCGAGGACCGACTCGTTGCCGACGTTCCACATCAGGGTCGCGGGGTGCGACTTGTAGGCCTCCACCCACTTGGCGAACTCCGCCAGCGAGTTGTTCTTGTAGGTGGTGTCCGTGACGTAGTTGACGCAGCCGCCGCTGCCCGGGCCGCCGCCGGGCTGCAGCCAGAAGCCGTTGATGATCCGGATGCCGTTGGCCGCCGCCGCGTCGAGCAGCGGCTTGGTCGAACCGTCCGTGCCCCAGGTGCGGATGGTGTTGACGCCCATGGACTTCACGTCCGGCAGGTACTTCGGGGAGTCGGCCACGGACGGGCCCCAGGTCAGTCCCTTCACGGTGTACGGCTGGCCGCCCACCTGCAACTGCCAGTTCCCCTGCGAGCCGGTCACCTTCACGGCGCCGCCGGTGGCCGGCGGGGGAGTGGTGCCGGTGCTGCCGTAGACCTGGAACTCCCAGAGAGAGTAGCCGTATCCGCCGGACCGCTCGGTGCCGAGCATCCGGACGTACCGGCCGGAACCGGAGAGGGCGAGGTCGTCCGTGCCGCCGTCGCCCTGGGTGACCGTACGCAAGGTCCGCCAGTCGGTGCCGTTGTCGGACGCCTGGATCTCGTACGACTTGCCGTAGGCGCCCTCCCAGGTCAGGACGGCCCGGCTGAGGCCGGCGGTGGCGCCGAGGTCGATCTGGATCCACTGCGGATCGCTCCACTGGCTCGCCCACCGGGTGCCCGTGAGGTTGCCGTCGACGGCCGCGGCGGCGGAGTAGCCGTCGCCCTCCTGCGACGAGGCGGTGGCGGGCCGGCCCTGGGACAGCAGGGTGTCGGCGGCCGTGGCGCCCGGTGCCGCGAGGAGGGTCAGCGAGGACGCGACGAGGGCGCCGAGGGCGGTGAGGGAGACGAGTCGGCGACCGGCCCGTGGGCGGCCGAGAACAGCGAGCGGTGGTCTGAACACGTGGGCTCCTGGCGGGTGCTGAGGGGAGACCGGCTTCCCGCGGCCGGTCTTGGAGAGCGCTCTCCCGAGAGTGTCGCGGGGGCGTGTCCCTGTCAATGAGATGGGCGAGACCTCTGTGTGCGCCTTCGGAGTCCCGGCCCGCGGTGTCGGTATTCCTGCCGGGCTGGGCGGAGTCGACGGGAGTGGCCGCAATCGCCCGTGATACGGCCGGTTTGACCGTTGGACTCCGAGTCGGCCTGGTCGTCGAGGAGTCCGGGCGGATGCGGCTGACTTGCCGGTGGACGTACCGGGTCGGGGTGGGTGTCGATCCGGTACGGCTGTGGGCCCGGCGGGCGTGCGACCGGCGTGCCGCACGGGGCGTTCGTCCTGGTGGGCGGCGCTGAGGGGGTGTCGAGGGTGCGTGAACGGTGATCGGCCGTCGCGCTGCGGTCGTTCCGCGCGTCGTCGGCCTGCGGATTGCGTTGAGTCTTCCGTCGTCCCGGCGGTGTGGACGTGCCGGTGCCGCCGAGGCGTGGAGGGCCGGAAATCGACGCCGACGTGCTCGTGCACCCGAGCTGCGGGCGTCGGGAAGGGAGGGCGGTTGCCATCTCAAGGATGGCTGATTCATGTCTTGTGCGTGAAGCCTGTATAGCTGCAGGCACAGCACGGGACGTCAGTCATTGCCTCGCCTCCATGATCAGGAGCTTGTGATGTCGAAACGGTGGTGATCTCATCAGGCAGTTGTTCCGTACACGTACGGTCTGGGGCGGGGGCGCGGTGGGCATGGTGGGACGCCGATTCGGCGGCTTGACGGACAGGCCTACGAGGACGGTGTCCGCGCCGGCGGGACCGGACATGCTGTCGGCGGCGCTTCCGGTCGCCGGGCCCCGGCCCGCCGCGCGGGCGGCAGCCGCCCGCGCCGCGTCTACGGGGCCGGCAGAAGGCCAGAAGGATCTGGCCACGGCGAAGGATCCCGGTCAGCGGGTCGAGGTCGTCGGCGAGCGCGCGGAGCGGAGCACCGTCTTCGCGAACCCCGGAGCCCACCCGTGCCCTTCCGGGGGCCCTGAAAAAGAGGGATGACGCACGATGGTTCTGTATGTGGGCGTTCTCGGCTTCTTCCTGGTGGGAAACGGCTTCATGACCTGGAAGGCCGCTCAGCTCTGGCGTGATCCGGGCGTGGCCGACTTCTTCGAAGGGGCGTTCACCTCGCTGCCGTTCGGTCCAGACACGCGCAGAGGGATGGTGCGGTCCACCGGCATCACCGTGCTCACGTTGTGGGGCGTGGTGGTGCTGCTTCTGACGGGGTCCGACCCCGGCGCCGACGACCCGGTGTCCATGTGGGTCGTCGTCGTGGACGTGTTGATCATTCTGGCGTTGGCGCTCTGCGAGGTGTGCGTGATCCTCTTCAACGCCCCGAAGTTCGCCGTACCGCCGCACATGCGGGCCGAGCCCGGAGTCTTCGCGGCGCGCCGGGCGCGCAAGGCCGGGGGCTCGCGGGGGCCCGGAGCCTGAGGGGCCGAGCCCGACACCGTACGGCCGCCGCACCGGAGGAGCCCGGCGTGGCGGCCGTACGGCCGTGTCCGTGCCCGGACCCGCTCCGGACCCCGGCTTCCCGCACCCGGTGTGCCCGGACCGGGCCCGTACTTTGATACTGCTTACATGCGGTCACGCGGAGGGAACTCCGCCACCCGTGACAGAAGGCTCCACGGTGGAAGGCAATACAAGGTGACGATCGTCGCATATCAGGGGGAACCGGGCTCCAACTCGGCGACCGCCGCCCACGCGTTGTTCCCGGGCTGCGGTGAACTGCCCTGCACGGGCTTCGAGCAGGCGCTGGACGCGGTCACGCTCGGCGACGCCGACGTCGCGGTGATCCCGGTGGACAACTCCGCCGCGGGACGCGTCGCCGACGTGCACCATCTGCTGCCCGAGTCGGGCCTGTTCATCGTCGCGGAGTACTTCCTCGCGATCCGCTTCGACCTGATGGGCGTCCCGGGCGCCTCGCTCGATCAGGTGGAATGCGTACGCAGCCACGTGCACGCCCTCGGCCAGTGCCGGAAGCTGCTGCGCGAGGGCGGCTGGCGCACCCACGTCAGCGACGACACCGCCGGCTCGGCCCGCGAGGTGGCGGAGCTGGGCGACCCCCGCCACGCCGCCCTCGCCCCGCCCGCCGCGGCGGAGCTGTACGGGCTGGACGTGCTGCGCCCGGAGGTCGAGGACGACCCCGAGAACACCACCCGCTTCGTGGTGCTCTCCCGCGACTCCGGATCCTGGCCGGAACCGGACGGCACCACGATGACCAGCCTCTTCTTCTGCGTGCGCAACATTCCCAGCGCGCTCTTCAAGGCGCTCGGCGGGTTCGCCACCAGCGGCGTGAACCTCACCAAGATCGAGAGTTACCAGATGAGCGCGGGCCTCAGCCCCAGCCGCTTCTACGTGGAGATCGAGGGTCACCCCGACGAGCCGCACGTCGCTCTCGCCCTGAACGAACTGCGGTTCTTCTCCTCCGAGGTGCGGGTGCTCGGGGTCTACCCCTCGCACTCGCACCGACTGCGCGGGCGCACCGCCTGACCCTTCCGCGGCCCCGCCGCCTTGCGATCGCACGCACCGGGCGCCGCCGCACCCGCTCTCCGGGCGGACGGCGCTCCTTCTGCGACACGCGTTACTGGACGCCGGCCGAGGGCAGACCCCGGGGATCGGCGGCGCGGGCGCCTGCGGGAAGGGGACCCGCCGGAGGCGGACCCGCCTGGTACGCGCCGGCCGGCTGCGGACCGTCGGGCCGGGGGACGTAGACCGGCGAGTCCGACTGGTAGAAGAGGTCGATGTCGGCCTCCTCGCCGCCGACGATCAGGGTGTCCCAGGCCCCGCTCTCCTGGAGGGTGCGCAGCGTGGCCGGGGCGACCGAGGCCAGGTGGGAGCGGAGCTGCTCCATGGTGGGCATGCCGGGCAGTCGGGGAGCGAGACGGTCGCGGATCGCCGCCATGCGGTCCAGTAGCTCGTCGAGATCGTTCCGCTCCGACGCCCTGCCCGCCTCCCGCCCGGTGTCCTGTTCCGCTTCCCTCGCTGACTCCGCGCTGCGGGCGATGATGTCCTTGATGGCACGGGTGACGCCCTGCTCGTCGGTGGTCACCATCGCGTTCCAGGCCCGGCTCTTGTGCCGGTACTGCAGCATGGACATCGCCGCCTCGTGCCGGATGAAGTCCGCGTCGCGCAGGGGTTTGCCCCGCCAGACGCGGCCCAGCGACCGGGCGAGGGAAGTGGCCGAAGCGAGCCCGCTGTTGAGTCCGCGGCCGGGCCAGAAGTGGATGGCGTTGGCGGCGTCGCCCAGCAGGAAGCCGTACGTTCCCGGGGTCGTCGCGGTCGGGCGCAGGAGCTGGGCGGTGAACCGGGGGCGCTGCACCATGTCCAGCCGGAACGACGTGATCGCGGAGAGATCGTCCTCGGCCACCCCGAACAGGTTCAGGCCCTGCCGGATCTCCTTCCACAGGGGCGAACTGCGCAGCAGGGCGGGCAGGAAGAGCGTCCCGTGCGTCGAGCAGCGGAACTCGTTGTCCTCCTCGCGGTTCATCAGGCAGGGACGCGCCGCGATGCACTCCTCGAAGACCTGGCGGACCGGGTCGATGCCGATCACACCCTTGGCCTCCTCTCGGGTGAGCCGCATGTTCAAAAAGCCCTCGCCCCGCAGGGAGTTGAGCAAGAACCGGTTCTGCGAAACGGTCAGCAGCACGCTCATCGGGTCCGACAGCCGCGACTTGACCCGCAGCCCCAGCACGACGTCCTGGAGGTGTTCGCCGTCGAGGGAGTAGATGGACGAGTCGGCCGTCCCGAAACGGTCCGCGAAGTGGTCGCGGGTGCGGGAACGCCCGCCCTCCCCGATCACCAGGACATGTTCCTGGGCGAGCCGGCTCTTCCGCTCCACCGGGTCGAAGCGGTGCGGGACGAGCTGGATCGCCGGCCGCGTGTTGGCCAGGGCGAGGAGTCGGTCCTCGATGTAGGCGATCCGGATGTTGCGGGGCGGGCGGCCGTCGACGGAGTCCGGCCCCACCGGCCACATCTCCGAGTACGCGCTGTCGTCGCCGAACAGTGCCGCGCGCACCTCCTCGGAGAGCGCGAGGTACTGCCGGCTCTGGACCGTCACCACCTGCAGGCGGCGGACGTTGCCCTGGGACTCGTCCTTCCAGACGACCTCGGAGCCCTTGCGGGTCCACCGCCCGTCGTAGACGGTGATCGCCACCCGTCCGCGCAGCGTCTCCTCCAGGGCCAGTGCGAAGGCGAGCCCCACCGGACCGCCGCCGGTGACCGTGACCCGCAGGATGCCGGGGTTGGCCGCCGCGTTCAGCCGGGGAAGATGCAGCTGGGAGAGGTCGATGACCGTCTCCATGACGTCCTGCGCCTCGAAGAGGAAGGTTTCGTCACCGATGCGCACGCAGTCGTTCGGGCGCAGTACGTGGCGGGTGACGCGCTGGTCGTTGACGAATGTGCCGTTCCTGCTGTCACGGTCGTGGAGGACGTAGGCGCCGTCCTCCCTGACGATCTCGGCGTGCAGCCGCGAGGCGCTGGGGCTCACGATCACGACCCCGTTGTCCCCCTTGCGCCCGAACGTCAGGGGCGCGGCCCCCAGGACCACGCTCTGGCCGGCGAAGGGGCCCGTACGGCCCACGATGACTGATGGCATGGCACACTCCTTGTGAACGACGCCCATCTCCAACGGGCCGCCCCGCGCCGCCGATCCGGCCCGCGAGCGGTCCCGTACCCCCCGTGCTGACGAGCCCGGCGGCCCGGCGCGTCCCGCACGCCGTACCCGCCGCCCACACCGTCCACAACGGTCTCGCCCGTCCCGTTCCCCACCCCTGACGCACCATCAATACCCGCTGTCACAGGCTGCGTTGACCGGTCACCGGCGAGTGTCCGAAGTCTACGGGACCGCCCCGGGCGCCGCTTCGAAGTGGCGAAGGTGACCACGGCGCACGGGGGCACCGCCGCCGGGGCGCGCATCGGACCGTAGGCGTCAGGAGGTCTCCGGGCCCGCCGTCCCCGCCGCCCGCCCGTCGCCCAGGGGCCACGCCTCGATGTCGCGGTAGTGGATCGGCCCGCTGCTGCGGCCCGCGTTGCTGCCGACCAGATGCAGACGGGCCGCGAGCCACTCACCGCCGCTGAACCCGGCGAGCCCCGCCGCGATCTCGCCCGCCGAGGTCAGGTCGCCCCGACGGGCACGGGCCAGGGTCAGATGGGGCCGGAAGGTACGCTCCACGAAGTCGACCCCATGCTCACGGACGGCGGTCCGCACGTCGGCGGCGAGCCCGTGCAGCGCGTCGAGATCCCCGCCGATCCCGCTCCACAGCACCCGGTCGTCGAAGCTCCCGCTGCCCCGCAGTGCCAGCCGGGGCGCCCGGTGAGCCGCCGCCAGGCCCGCGAGGAGCGGGCGCAGCGGGGGAACCGTCTCCACCGGGAGCTCGCCGAGGAACGCCAGGGTGATGTGCCAGTCCTCGACCCGGTTCCACCGCATCCGCGGGTGCGTGCCGTAGGCGGGGCGCAGCTCCCGTTCGAGCTCCTCCTTGGCGGGGTCGGGCGGGGCGAGGGCGATGAACACGCGAACGGTCGCGGGTCGGATCTCTTCGTTCACATCCGACTTCGTACCGCATCCGGCCCTCGGCGCGACGACCGGGGGGACGGCCGGGGTGGGAGTAGGCCGGGTGCCGGGACGGCCGGGGTGGAGCCGGCCGGGCTGATCGACGCGGGCGACCGCCGGAGCCGTCGGCGGTAGCGTGGGAGGGCAGGGCCCGGCGGTGTCGACGGTGCCCGGCGGTGTCCGGCCGAGGCCGATTCCGTGCCGCCGAGTCAGGTGGGAAGCCGTGTCAGGGAGGAGAGAGCATGCCCGTCCTCACCCGGTTCTCCCGGTTCCCGAAGTACCTCAACCCCGTCCTGAGGCCGCTCGCGCGACGGGTTCCGCCGCTCGCCGTGCTGCACCACCGGGGCCGCCGCAGCGGCACCCCGTTCGACATGCCGGTCCAGGCCTTCCGGACCGGTACGGGGTTCATCGTCGGTCTCGCCTACGACGCGGACGCGGACTGGGCGCTGAACATCGTCGCCGCGCAGGGCGGAGCGATCAGCCGGGGCGGACGCCGCTACCGGATCAGCCGGCCCCGCAGGCGAGGCCCGGAGGCCCGCGCGGACCTGGCCAGGTCGGTCGGTTTCGTCATGCGTAAGCTCGACGTCGACGACTTCCTCGCATTCGACGCGACCCGCATCCAAGCCGCCGACCTTCCGACGGGCCCCGGGCGGCGGCTCGGACCGTGACCGTGCCGGGCTTCTGCGGCGCAGGCGCGGTGGCTCGGGCGGGTTTTCGCGGGACCGTCGTACGGCCGGAGACGGAAAAGGGGCCGTCCGGACACCCAGCCCCCTTCGGTCACCCTGAGTTACCATGCTCTCTTGGCAAGGTCGACAAGAATAGGTGGCCCGAGAAAGTGCTCGAAGAGGTTGTAGCGACCCGCTACGTCACGCCCCTGCGTGAGGGGGGCTCGCTCCCCGGGATCGTCGAGGCCGACGACCTCGGTACGTACGTCATGAAGTTGCCCACATGGTGGCGCTGACCTGCGGATTCATGGCTCATTAGGTCTCTGAACTGCAAGGATGAGTATTTCCCAGCCTTTCGGTTTCGTTCTGGGTTGTGCAGCCGGTTCTCCCCACACGCTCCCCAGGGCCTTCGATACTCCCCAGATTCTCCCCAGCGGTCCCACGTGTAGCGAGTGCTGCGCCCGGGAGCAGGTAGGTGTGCCTGGCTACGCCGGTGTCACGCTGGGTTGTTGCACCGTCGTGCGCCCATTTGCCGCTGACCGAGGGGACTGGGGAGGCAAACGGTGGTTGTCTCCGATCCGGAATGGCGCATGCTGTAAAGGTCGACCAGCGAGGTTCAGTTGGCGTATGAGAGGCGCGCAGTGCCGAAGTCGGGGCCTTCGTGGTCCGAGGGCGTCAGCAGTGTCCGCGAGGGCGGCCTGAGAGCTACGCAGCGCAGTAGGCCCACCGAGTTGGGCTTGGCGGGCCCATCGGGGAGACGTAGGGTGCGGTGGGGTCCCGCCTTCCCGGCTCACCTTCGCTCGCGCGGGGCGGACCAGTAGTAGTTGACGGGATCGATGCGCTCGCCCGGTTCACCTCCGCTGGCGCGGAGAGGACCCCTTTTTGACCTGCGGCGTTAGAGGGGGTTTGCCATTTCTTGACTTTCTCTACGGAGGGCGGCGAGGGTGAGCCTGCCGAAGTCGACGGTTTCGCGGCGGCGGGTGCCCGCAGTCCTGAGGGTGAAGCCTTGTTCGTTGTCGGCGGGGTGGGCGAGGACGGCGATGCCGTCGTGGGTGCGGGCGGCGTCGGCGGCCCAGAGTTCGTCGCGGACTTTGGCGGAGACGGTGCCGACGTAGAGCTCGGGGGTGACTTCGAGGAGCCAGTGGGTGAGGGCGCCGCGCGGGTGGTCGGGGACGGCGGTGGCCGAGATGACGATCATCGAGGACATGAGTGGCCGTGCCCTTCAGGTGTTTGGGTCATGCGTGTTTGCCGTGGTTGATGTAGGCGGGGACGGAGCCGACGACGGGCCCCCACAGGGCCACGAGTTGGATGTCGGTGACGACCGGGGGAGGAGTACGGCTCACCTCCGTTCATGCGGAGAGGACGACGTGTTGGGGTCGAGCGCGATCCCGCGCCACGGTCTACCTCCGCTGGAGCGGAGAAGGTGGTTGGCTGGTCGCTTTCGCATGGCCCAAGGACGGGCTACCTCTGCTTGCGCAGGGAGTTCCTGGTTCGAATCTGTCCTTTTGTCAGGGTGCAGTGTGTGTGGGGTGTTCGTTAGTCGCGTACGAGGCCGTCGAGGGGGTGGAGGTGGATGGTCTGGCCGTTGAGTCGGTAGGGCTGTGTGCCTGTGCGGGTGGTGCGTTGGGGTAGGAGGAGGACATCTCGTAGGGCGCCGATGTTTCTCCAGCCGGTCGGGGTGTCGGTGTCGGGGTAGCGTCCTTGGAGCCAGCGGTGGTCGATTTGGACGGTGCGGGACATCAGGTCGCGGATGGTTTTGGTGTCGGTAGAGCTGATGTGAGTGGGAAGGGGGCGGTGGCGTGCTTTGCGGTCGAGCCAGAGTCGGCCGTCGGTGTCGGTCCAGACGGGGATGATGCGGGTGGTGTCCGCGCCGAGTCGGGTGGCGATGAGGTCTTCTCGTCGATGGCGGTGAGGGGGCGGAGGTCGCACTCGGCGAGCGTGCCGTCCAGGAGAACAAACTCCGGATCGTGTGCGCGCAGCGTCTTCAGCAGGCCGGGTGCCTGCTCGGCGAGCAGGACGGTGACCGCGGTGACGTAGGCAGGACCGGTGCCGACCGATATCCCGAAGGCCGCGGCGATACGAGCCGGCGTTTCGTGGCGGCGCAGGTGCACCAGTGCGATCAACGCCCGCCGGTGCGGTGGAAGCTTGCACCGGCGGTCACCTTCACGGGTGACGATGAGCATCGTGACCCACTCGACCAGGGCGTGAGGCAGGTCGAGTACGGCAGGATAGGGAACCAACAGGGCTCCTGTGCTGATGAGTTGAGACGTCGAACACCTCCCTCAACGGCACGGGAGCCCTGTCCGTTGCGCACCCCGAACCCACACCGCCCCGTCACCCGATCAGTGGCCACTCTGAAAACACTCACTGAGCCTCCGCCAACTTGAAGTTGCAGGTCAGAGGGCTGGTGTGAACGGTCCTCCGGGTACTCGTGCTGGTCGTGGGCGGTTGTCTGTGGTGTAGATCGTTTACCAGCGGTCGGCTCTCGGTTCTTGAGGTACGTCTCGTTATGTCGGCCCCTCACAGAAGGGCGGATTCGCGCCTGGGAGCATGAGCGGATGTCCGAGGAACCGAACCCGATGTCTAACCTGTGGCCGCTCGTACCGCCTGGGGCCACCGACTGGCTGCTGGAGCTGTGTGGCGACGGCCTAACCGGGTTCATGCCTCCGGCGATGCCCGACGCGGTGTGGGTGCTCAACTCCATGTACGAGCACGAGCATGGATCAACCGAAGTGTCGTACGACGGGTACCACCAGGCACGTCTTGCCGACGGGAGCACCCAGCCCCATATCGTCGCGGGTATCGACCTCGACGCCGTGAGCATCGCCACGGGGAGAGGTCTGGGCCGAGCCCGGCACCCCGGCCCCGGCTGGCGGCGGCTGCGATGGACCGAGCTTGCCCGGCGGACCGGCGACCTGATGGTGCCCGACGGGCTGATGCCCTCCTACCGCTGCTTCCCCTCAGCCAACAAGGAGGGCAGCTGGCCACTGAGCATGATCCCGCCGACCGAAGGAAGCCTGGACCGGGAGACCTGGAACCGGCTGATCGCCACCCTCACCCAGTACAGCCCCGCAGGCCCGGACACCCGCTGCCTTGCCTACTACAACCCGCTGACGCTCGGAGCCACCGACTTCGACAACCTCCACGTGCGTGGGGGCCGGCTCGGCGACGCCGAGCTCCTGTACGACCAGTCCGAAGCTGACTTCAGCCCGTCCAACCTCTGGGCTGATGACCGCTCCTGGGTCCTTTGCACCGACTACGACCTGTGGGCCACCAAGGTCGTCGGTTCACCAGCCCTCATCGACGCATTGCTCAACGACTCTGAAATCGAGGCGGTTCGTCTGCCTTGGGCACACTGATGACGAGCCGCCCATAGCTCCTTACCCAGCCCTGGAGCGGCGAGCACTCCAGTTCCTGCCCGCCGGGGCCGAACGGCCCTCTACGATCCGGTGCATGCTGGATCCCGAGCTGCTGGAACGGATCACCGCGCGGCGTGCGGAACTGGACGAACTCGAAGAACAGCTGGCCAGACAGCTGGCGGAAGTGCGGGCCGAACGGGACGAACTCGCCGTCGCCGAACGCGTTCTTGAACGGATGGCCGGGCAGCTCGCCGAGGAACGCGCCTCCGCCAGGCCGATGCCGGGGCAGGTGGGTGGCCGGGCGGTGATGCTGATCCCGCACCGCGAACCGGGAGTGGAGGAGGACGCGCTGCCGTGGGACTACCAGCGCATCATCACCGCCGTGCGGCAGGCCGCCGGACCGGTCATGGCCCGCGAGGTCGGCGAGGCAGTGGGGGTGGACGTCAGCGTGAAGTCCAAGCTGGAACCGCTGCGCGGCAAGCTGGTCAGACTCGTCGATCGCGGCTGGCTCCGCAAACTCCCCGACGGCCGGTTCACCACCCGCCTGTGACGAGCAGCACCGCCACCCGAAGCGGCTTGGCACGGGCGTGACCCGGTTGCCCCCGGCGGCCGTTGGGATTGTGTGACGAATGCCAAAAAGCGCGCCGAGGGCACCTGCCCGCTTGTCTACCAGTGCCGTCTGCCGCTGTCCACGCGCACCGTCAACCACCTCGCCGACCTGCTACGGCGTCACCTGAAGACAATTCGGTCCCGGTGGCGGATCCTGCCGCCCGGGAAGATCGCGGTGATCGTCCTGGCCGTACTGCGTCACGACCAGCGCCTGGCCGACATGGCCGGCGGCAACGACGTGTCCGAGTCCACGGTCCGCCGCTGGCGGGACGAGCTGATCGGACTGCTCGCCGCGCAGGCCCCGCGCCTGGACCGCGTCCTGAAGAAGGTCGCCAAGCAGGGCGGGGAGCTGGTCCTGATCGACGGCACCCTCATCCGCACCAGACGCCGCACCGGCAAGGCCGACCGGCGGAACTACTCCGGCAAGCACCGCAGCCATGGACTGCACTTCCTCGCCCTGACCGACGAGAACGGGCGCCTGATCTGGATATCCGCTGCCCGGCCCGGCCGCACCCACGACAACACCGCCGCCCGCCACGACCACATCCTGGCCCACCTGCGCGCCGCAGGCCTCGGGGCGCTGGCCGACCTCGGCTTCCGCGGCCTGGACAACAACATCCTCGACCCCGTGATCGTCACCGGCTACGCCGCCACCCGCACCCACAAGCTCACCCCAGGCCAGAAGGAAGCCAACCGCGTCCTCGCCGTCGGACGCGCACCGGTCGAGCACGGCTTCGCCCACCTCAAGAACTGGCGAACCCTCACCAAACTCCGCACCGACCCCGCCCGCGCCACCCAGCTCCTGCGAGCTCTGCTCGTCCTGACGAACCTCGAAATCAACCGCTGACGGATGATCTTCGCCGCAGGCTCCCGCCCACCACCAGCATGAGCGCCCTGACGACCGGTCACACCAGCCTCTTGACCTGCGACTTCAAGTTGGCGAAGGCTCACTTAACGTCCACTCAGATGGTGCTCGTACAGCAGCCAGGAAACATGCTCGACGAGCTCGTGCGGGACGCCGAGCATGGCAGGATACGGAACCAACAGGGCCCCTCAGGTCGCCGGTGTGATGAGTGGAATTACCACGCCAACGACGAGGGGTCCTACCTCGTCACCACACCCGCTGACCAGCCCATTTCACTCCTGCGGAACAGGATGAAAGGGGTTCAGTGGGACTTGCCGGTGAGTAGAGCTGCCTGTCGGGATGCGATGTCGGAAGCCGATTCCCAATCCCAAGAGGGGGTGCCACTGAGGCCCAGCACCAGAACGTGGCAGTCGATGGCAGCACCCAGCAGCAAAGCAACCCCCTCCTCTCCCGTACCGGCCAGGGGACGCACCTGCTGCCTGCGTGCCCACAAGGAATTTGCTCCATTGATCGGCGGGATGTTGACATCAATTTCGCTGACCACGCGTACTGTCGCAGATGGATTACCCAACAGGCGCTTATTCGCTGCTTGAAGGGCGGCAGTGGCATCGTCTTGTGTGGCTAGAGGCGTGGTTTGAATCCACATCCATCGTGCAGTGCCGTCGTGAAACGACCGCCAAGCGGTAACGCTGCCGCTTCTGCGGGCCCTCTCGCCCCACGAGGTTCTTGGTCTCTTCTGTCCTGTCGGCCAGGTTCGCTCGTCCATCAGCCTCCAGCCCTGAGGGAGGTCTTTTACCGTCACAAGGCGGGATAGTGCATTTCGGCGCCTCATCCCCGAAATGAAAATTGAACGCATGAATCAACCCCCCGTCATTCCCCAGAATGCGAAACCCAGCGGATTTCCGTATTCATCATAAATTGGTGTGCAGCACCCGCTGCCGCGAAACATGGGCGGGAGATCTGAGTCGTAGGTTTCGTATACGCGCTCAACGAGGGGACGTGTGGGCTTCGTCTCGCCAAAGTACTCCATCACTTCCTCTGGTGTGATGACTCGTACGGTGCCATTCTCCTCGTGATCTTCATCCCTCACTCCAATGACCTGGTCGACATCGATGATCGAGTGCGTCCCCCCTGCTCTTCCATGATATCGCTGCCCATCAAGTCTGTGAGCGTCTTTAGTGATGGGTCTTGATTTACCCAGAATTTCTGGAATTCCTGCTCGCGGAGCTCATCCAGTGCAGCCTGAGAGTCATGGCTTGTCTCGGAAAAATAGATCCATCTAGATGCACCCATGGCAACTCCACTCGACTGTAAACCGCTTGTGGCTAGTGAGGCCCGGCTGGGCGCATCCGCTCTGTGATGCGCCCAGCCGGGAGGGGTCTGACTAGAATGCGACTGCGCAGGCAGGGGCAGCAGGCCCGCACAGTGGCGAGGCCAGCTTACCTACCCACCAGAGTGTCCCGAGTGACAACCCCACTCCCCCCGCAACCTTGACTGGGGTGGGAACTCGAACGCGAACGGGCTTCGGATCGGGTTGGGGGTGTGAGGTGGCGACATAGAAGGCTTGATAGGTGACGACTCCAGTTCCGCTTTTGTCAAAGAAATCGGAATTTTCCAATTCCAAGAACTGCCCGCGTTTGGTTCCGGGGCCAACTAGCGGGTGCGGCAGCTGAAATCCTGGCTTGATGTCAAGACCCTTGTATTTCGGATCCCTTTTCATGAAGTCGATGTACCAGTCGACGTCATCAATGCCAAACGATTCGGCAGGTTCTACGGAGTCATTCAGCCAGGGCAATTTCGCCTTGTGCTTGATAAATTCCGATATTTAGCTATTGATTTGAAATGCCCTGTATTCGGCTTGGCTTATGGTGTGTGATAGTCTGCTAAAATTTGGGTTGACTTAGTGTCTCGCGCCTGTCAGTTAGTGTTTTCAGAGTGGCCACTGATCGGGTGACGGGGCGGTGTGGGTTCGGGGTGCGCAACGGACAGGGCTCCCGTGCCGTTGAGGGAGGTGTTCGACGTCTCAACTCATCAGCACAGGAGCCCTGTTGGTTCCCTATCCTGCCGTACTCGACTTGCCTCACGCCCTGGTCGAGTGGGTCACGATGCTCATCGTTACCCGTGAAGGTGACCGCCGGTGCAAGCTTCCACCGCACCGGCGGGCGTTGATCGCGCTGGTGCACCTGCGCCGCCACGAAACGCCGGCTCGTATCGCCGCGGCCTTCGGGATATCGGTCGGCACCGGTCCTGCCTACGTCACCGCGGTCACCGTCCTGCTCGCCGAGCAGGCACCCGGCCTGCTGAAGACGCTGCGCGCACACGATCCGGAGTTTGTTCTCCTGGACGGCACGCTCGCCGAGTGCGACCGCGTCGGTGACGGCAGGGCCGACTACTCGTCGAAACACAAGCGGCACGGGGTGAACGTGCAGGTCGTCACAGATCCCGGCGGGGAGATTCTCTGGCTGTCGCCGGCGCTGCCGGGCCGGACCCACGACCTGACTGCCGCACGCACCCACCAGATCCTTCGGATCTGCGAACGCCAGGACATCCCGATCCTCGCCGACATGGCCTATATCGGTGCCGGCGACTGGGTCACCACCGCCAAGCGCCGCCCGCCAGGCGGCGAACTCACGCCCACCGAGCAGACCGCGAACCGGGCCCTGTCCGCAGCCCGTGCACCCGTCGAACGAGGCATGGCACGACCGAAGTCCTGGCAGATCATCCGCAGATCCCGCATCAGCCCCAACCGAATGAGCGTCATCGCCAGAGCCGTCCTCACCCTCGAGAGGCAACGCTGAAAACGCTCAATGTGTAGCGGGTGACTTTGCGCCACTTCGCTGATCTGGCAAACATGCAGGTCATAAGGGGTCTGACTCTTCGGGGTCAGGCCCCTTAGTTTTTACCGTGCTGGATGGGTGCTGGATTTTCTGACCTGTCGTCACCTCTCATATCCGTACCGTGCTGGATATGTGGCCGTCGCCGAAAGCGTCACATCGAGGCGTTCTCGCCAGTAGAGGTGGAGCTGCCGTGGGCGAAGCCGGACGGGGAGAGGAAGAAGTTCTCCCTGCTGCTCACCACGAGCTTCGGCAACGCCGTCGCGGTGAACACCTGGAATACCTACACCTGGAAGCCAGCCCTGGCCAAGGCGGGCGTCATCCCGCCACGTGCCGAGGGGGCGAAACCCTGGCAGTGGGCGGCGGCCCCGAAGGACGGTTTCCACGTGCTTCGGCACACCTACGCCTCGATCATTTTGGAAGCCGGGGAGTCCGTCGTGACCCTGGCTCGGTGGCTCGGACACTCTTCGCCGGCGATCACCCTCGGTTACTATGCTCACTTCATGCCGGAAGCCGGCAGCAAGGGGCGTGGCGCTGTCGACGGCCTGCTGGGGGGAGCGGCTCGCCTGCCGAAACTCCTCAGGTTCTCCCCAGCGCAGTCGACCCGTGATCCCTGCCTCTACACTCCGGAGAAGTCGTCCGTGGATTGCAAGGTTGAAGAGATCGGTGGCCTGAGAAAGTGCTCGAAGAGGTTGTAGCGACCCGCTACGTCACGCCCCTGCGTGAGGGGGGCTCGCTCCCCGGGATCGTCGAGGCCGACGACCTCGGTACGTACGTCATGAAGTTCACCGGGGCGGGCCAGGGGCGGAAGACCCTGGTGGCGGAGGTCATCTGCGGGGAGCTCGGCCGACGGCTCGGGCTGCGGGTGCCGGAGCTCGTGACCATGCAGCTCGACCCGGTGATCGGGCTCGGCGAGCCCGACCAGGAGGTGCAGGAGCTGCTCAAGGCGAGCGGCGGACTGAACCTGGGGATGGACTACCTCCCCGGCTCCCTGGGTTTCGACCCGCTCGCGTACCACGTCGACCCGGTGGAGGCCGGGCGGATCGTCTGGTTCGACGCGCTGATCAACAACGTCGACCGTTCCTGGCGCAACCCCAACATGCTGGTCTGGCACGGCGACGTCTGGCTGATCGACCACGGTGCCACGATGATCTGGCACCACAACTGGCCGGGCGCCCAGGCGTCGGCGGCCAAGCCGTACAACGCCTCCGACCACGTGCTGGCGCCCGCCGGCCCGGACGTCGCGGCAGCAGCCGCGGCCCTCGCGCCGCTCGTCACCGAGGAACTGCTCACCGAGGTGACGGCCCAGGTGCCCGACGAGTGGCTCCTCGGCGAGCCCGGGTTCGGTTCCACGGACGAACTGCGGCGCGCGTACGTGGCGCCTCTGCTCGCCCGTGCCGCCACCATCCACGAGCGCATCGTCATGGACGCTCCGGCACCGACCGGCCCGTCCAAGGCCCCCGGCTGGCTCGCCGACCGCCTCGCCCCGAGGACCCAGGCGACGAACCCCCGCGCGACGGAGAAGGACGAAACCCGATGAGCACACGCGAGGTCTTCGAGTACGCGCTGCTGCGCGTCGTCCCCCGCGTCGAGCGCGGGGAGTGCTTCAACGCCGGGGTGCTCGTCTACAGCCGGGCGCACTCCTTCGTCGCCGCCCGTACCCACCTCGACGAGAGCAAGCTGCGCGCGCTCGACCCCGCCGCCGACGTGGTCGGGGTGCGGGCCGCGCTGCGGGCGGTGGAGAACGTCTGCGGCGGCGGTGACGCGGCCGGTCAGGCGGCCGGTGACGACGCCGGGCGGCGGTTCCGCTGGCTGATCGCCCCCCGTTCCACGGTCGTCCAGCCGGGACCCGTGCACACCGGCCTGACGCTCGACCCGGCGGCCGAGGTCGAGCGCCTGCTCGATCTCCTCGTCCGCTGAGGACTCCGTACCGCACCTCCCGAAGGGGCCGCCCGCGACAGTCGCGGGCGGCCCCTCCTTCGTCTCCTTCGGGTGTGACATGCACCCCTGGGTGTCGTGGCCGTTGACACCGAGTGCCAGGGCTTCTAGCGTCGCAACCACAACAGTACTAAGCGCTTGCTCAGCAAACGGGACCGTGGGCCGTACCGGGAATCTCCGGCGCGGTGGCACGGCCGGTGTGGGCTGGGCCGCGACCCAACGGCGAGGAGAACCCAGCATGTCCACCACCGAGCAGCGTGTCGCCATCGTGACGGGAGCGGCGCGAGGCATTGGGGCCGCGACCGCCGTGCGCCTGGCGGCCGAGGGCCGCGCCGTGGCCGTACTCGACCTCGACGAGGCCGCCTGCAAGGACACCGTCGAGAAGATCACCGCCGCCGGCGGTACCGCGCTCGCCGTCGGCTGTGACGTGTCGGACGCCGCGCAGGTCGAGGCCGCCGTCGCGCGGGTCGTCGCCGAGCTCGGTGCGCCGACGATCCTGGTCAACAACGCGGGCGTGCTCCGTGACAACCTGCTCTTCAAGATGAGCGAGTCCGACTGGGACATCGTGATGAACGTCCACCTCAAGGGGGCGTTCCTGATGGCCAAGGCCGTCCAGAAGCACATGGTGGACGCCAAGTTCGGGCGTATCGTCTCGCTCTCCTCCTCCTCGGCGCTCGGCAACCGCGGCCAGGCCAACTACGCGGCCGTCAAGGCCGGTCTCCAGGGCTTCACCAAGACCCTCGCCATCGAGCTCGGCAAGTTCGGCATCACCGCCAACGCCGTCGCGCCCGGCTTCATCGTGACGGAGATGACCGCCCAGACCGCGGCCCGCGTCGGGATGGGCTTCGAGGAGTTCCAGGCCGCCGCCGCCACGCAGATCCCCGTCCAGCGCGTGGGCCGCCCGGACGACATCGCCAACGCCATCTCCTTCTTCACCGGCGACGACGCGGGCTTCGTCTCCGGCCAGGTGCTGTACGTCGCCGGCGGCCCGCTCAACTGACCCGAGGGGCAAGGGACATCATGACTGTGCAGGACAGCGGAAAGGTCGCGCTCGTCACCGGCGCGAGCCGGGGCATCGGGTACGGCGTCGCCGAGGCGCTCGTCGCCCGCGGCGACCGGGTCTGCATCACGGGCCGCGGCGAGGAGGCGCTCAAGGAGGCCGTCGAGAGGCTGGGCTCCGACCGGGTGATCGGCGTCGCCGGCAAGGCGCACGACGAGGCGCACCAGGCGCAGGCCGTCGAGCGCACCATGGAGGCTTTCGGCCGGGTCGACTACCTCGTCAACAACGCCGGAACCAACCCGGTGTTCGGGCCCATGGCCGAGCTCGACCTCAACGTCGCGCGCAAGGTCTTCGAGACCAACGTGATCTCGGCACTCGGGTTCGCCCAGCGGACCTGGAAGGCGTGGCAGGCGCAGAACGGCGGGGCGATCGTCAACATCGCCTCGGTGGCCGGGATTTCGGCGTCTCCCTTCATCGGCGCGTACGGCATGAGCAAGGCCGCCATGGTCAACCTGACGCTCCAGCTGGCCCACGAGTTCGCGCCGGTCGTCCGGGTCAACGCGATCGCCCCGGCCGTCGTCAAGACCAAGTTCGCCGAGGCGCTGTACGAGGGTCGCGAGGCCGAGGTGGCCGCCGCATATCCCATGGCCCGGCTGGGAGTTCCGGAAGACATCGGCGGGGCCGCCGCCTTCCTCACCTCGGAGCAGGCGGGCTGGATCACGGGGCAGACGCTCGTGATCGACGGGGGAATCTTCCTGAATGCCGGAGTGGGCTGAACAGGCTGCCACGGTTCGCCCCGATTGAAGCAAGTGCCCTGCCGGGCCTGGTGATTGGCCCGGCGGGGCGCTGCGGTATGGTCTGCCGACCCATGGCTGATCGAGGAGCGTGCACGTGTTCTACCGGGCCAGTCTGCAGGCTGCTGCAGCCCTAGCATCCCTGTCACTCGTCGCCGGCTGCAGCGCGCTCTCCGGCAGCGGCTCGGACGTCGACCAGCACATCTCGGTCGGGACGACCAGCTCGCCCTCGACCCTGGACCCCGCCGGAGCCTGGGACAACTCCTGGGAGCTGATGCGGAACGTCTTCCAGACCCTGGTGTCCTTCCCCACCGGAAGCACCAAGCCCCAGCCCGACGCGGCGGAGTGCGTCTTCACCGACTCCACGAGCATGGCGTACCGCTGCGAGCTCAAGAGCGGCCTGAAGTTCTCGGACGGCGAGACGCTCGACGCCGAGGCGGTCAAGTACTCCATCGACCGGATCCTGGCGATCAAGGCCAAGGGCGGCCCGCTCGGCCTGCTGGGCTCGCTCGACCGGGTGGAGACCAAGGGCGACGACCTCGTCATCTTCCACCTGAAGAAGTCCGACGCCACCTTCCCGTTCGTCCTCGCCACCCCGGCCATGTCGATCGTCGCGCCGAAGCAGTACCCCAAGGACAAGCTCCGCACCGGCAACGCGGTCACCGGCTCGGGGCCGTACGTGCTGGACCACTACGAGCCCCACACCGTCGCGGAGCTGAAGAAGAACGACAGCTACAAGGGCTTCGCGAACCGCAAGAACGACTCCGTCACCATCCGGTACTACGCGAAGTCCGACGAGATGGTCGAGGCGCTGAGGGCCGACAAGATCGACGCCACCTACCGCGGCCTCACCGCCGACGAGGTGATCGGCCTCCAGAGCGGCAAGAAGGAGGACAAGGGCCTCCAACTCGTCGAGTCCGTGGGCGCCGACATCCGCTTCCTCGTCTTCAACCCGAAGGACCCGGTCGCCGGCAAGCCGGCCGTGCGCGAGGCCATCGCCCGCCTCGTGGACCGGGACGCCCTCGTGGCAAAGGTCTACCAGGGCACGGCCGAGCCCCTCTACTCCATCGTGCCGAAGGGCATCGCCGCCCACACCACCAGCTTCTTCGACACCTTCGGGGACCCCGACCCGAAGAAGGCGCGGGAGGTGCTCACCGACGCCGGGATCACGGAGCCGGTCGAGATGACGTTCTGGTACACCACGGACCGCTACGGTTCCTCGACCGCACCCGAGTTCGAGGAGATCAAGCGGCAGCTGGAGAAGTCCGGTCTGTTCAAGATCACCCTGCGCAGCGCGCCCTGGACCGCGTTCCAGGAGGGGTTCAACAAGGGCCAGTACCCGGTCTTCGGACGCGGCTGGTTCCCCGACTTCCCGGACCCGGACAACTTCATCGCGCCCTTCGTCGGCAAGGAGAGCGCCACCGGCGGCATGTACGTCAACAAGAAGATCACCGACCAGCTCCTGCCCTCCTCCCGCAAGGAGAGCGACCGCGGCGCGGTCAGCAAGCAGTTCGCCGAAGCGCAGCAGATCATGGTCCAGGACATCCCGCTGCTGCCGCTCTGGCAGGGCAAGCTCTACATCGCGGCCGGCGAGGACATAGGCGGCGGCGAGCGCGCGCTCGACCCGCAGACCGTCATGCAGATGTGGGAGCTGTACCGCAAGGCCAGCTGGTAGTCCGGCGAACGAGGCGGCCCGGCCCGCTGTCAGAGGGGCCGGGTAGGTTCTTTTCCAAGAACCGAATGCCTTTTGGAGGTTGTGGACGTGACCGACACCGACCTGCTGCTGCCCGAATCCTGGCGCGGCGTCCTCGGCGACGAGATGCAGAAGCCGTACGTGAAGGAGCTTGCGGACTTCGTCGAGGAGGAGCGCGCCAAGGGACCGGTGTACCCGCCGCGCGACCAGGTCTTCGCCGCTCTGGCGGCCACGCCCTACGACCGGGTGAAGGTGCTCGTCCTCGGCCAGGACCCCTACCACGGCGAGGGGCAGGGCCACGGGCTCTGCTTCTCCGTGCGGCCCGGCGTCAGGACGCCGCCCTCGCTGCGCAACATCTACAAGGAGATGCAGCAGGAACTGGGCCTCCCCGTCCCGGACAACGGCTATCTGATGCCCTGGGCCGAACAGGGCGTCCTGCTGCTCAACGCCGTCCTGACCGTACGGGCCGGCGAGGCCAACTCGCACAAGGGCAAGGGCTGGGAGAAGATCACCGACGCCGTGATCCGCGCGGTGGCCGAGCGCCCCGAGCCCGCCGTGTTCGTCCTCTGGGGCAACTACGCGCAGAAGAAGCTCCCGCTCATCGACGAGTCGCGCCACGTGGTGGTGAAGGGCGCGCACCCCTCACCGCTCTCCGCGAAGCGGTTCTTCGGGTCCCGGCCCTTCAGCCAGATCAACGAGGCCGTCGCCGCCCAGGGCCACGACCCCATCGACTGGCGCATCCCCGACCTCGGCTGATCCCGCGCCTCCGCCCGTCCCCGGGCCGCGACTGCACGTCCCCGGGTCCGCGACGCCACGGACCGGGGGACGTCGGCCCCGGGGGACCGTCCTGCCGCGCCTGAGCGTGATCGGGCACCGGTGCCGCTAGGGTGTGTCCGGCGGATCAGGACCGGTCAGGATCCGCCGGCACCCCAGGGTCCGTCCCGTCACCGGAGCCCGGTCCGGCACGCCCCGCCGGAAGGCTCCGGGTCCGCGCCCGCCCCGTCCCCGCACCGGTGCAGGGCCCCGCTCCCGCACCGCGGCCCCCGTTGCCGCACATCCGCACGAGGGAGGCCGCCGTGGCCGAGCAGCAGTCGTCGACGGACGCCGTCGGCACCCGGATCGGCCAGGCGGTCATGCTCCTGCACGGCGGGGACCGCGAAGAGGCCCGCAACCGCTTCGCCGTTCTCTGGTCCGAGCTGGGCGAGGACGGCGACGCGCTGCACCGCTGCACCCTCGCGCACTACATGGCCGACACCCAGGACGACCCGGCCGACGAGCTCGCCTGGGACCTGCGGGCGATGGACGCGGCGGCCGAGGGGCTGACCGGCGAGCGGCCCGCCCCGCGCCGGGATCTCCTCGCCCTGCACGCTTTCTCTCCCGCGCTGCACCTCGGTCTTGCCGCGGACTACCTCAAGCTGCGCCGCCCCGAGGCCGCCCGCCACCACCTGGACCGCGCCCGGAGGGCGGCGGACGCACTCCCCGACGGGGGCCGGGGCAACGGCGTCCGGACCGCCATCGACCGGCTGGGGGCACGGCTCGGCCGGGAGCACTGAGCCGACCCGCACCCCGGCAGGACGGGCGCGGGGCCGCCCGCTGTTCCCGGCCCCGCCTCAGTGGCCGTACGCCTGGTCGCAGATCCGGGACTGCGGGCTCCCGGCCGGCCACCCCCCATATCCGCGCCCGAGCGCGCAGACGCCCTTGCCGGACGCCGGTACCCGGGGCAGCCCGGACACCGTCAGGGTGGGGAGCGTGACGGGTGGGCGCGGTGGGGGGTGGGCCGCCGGGGGGACTCCGCCCGGCGGCGGCACGTGCGGCCGGGACACGGGGGCCGGCGCCGCGTCCGCCGGGGCGGGCGCGGACGGGGAGGCGGCGGGCACGGCGTCCAGCGCCTCGCGCGCGGGCGGCTGGCCGATCTGGGGCTCCACCCCCCGCGCGGGGCCGCTGGACGCGGGCGGGGGCGGAGGCGCCCCCGGGCCGCCGGGGTTGACCGTCACACAGCCGGACACGGTGGCGACAGCCACGCCCACGAAAGCGGCCACGGTCATTCTGGTTCGTTGCACCCGGTAACTCTGCGGGTGGGCGGCGCGGAGCGGGAGTCCGTACGCGCCAAATGCCCCGCACGAGTGACCCGGTCAGCGCGGTGCGGACCGGCGCCCGTTCGTACGGCGGAACGATCATCGTCCCCGGTGGTGTCCGGCGGGTGCGTTCCGTCGGCGCCTCCCCGCGACGGCGGCCCCCGCCCCGCCCGTATGCTGCCGGGATCAAGGACGGGCGCACCGCACAGTGAGGGAGTTTTCGTGAAGGTCGGCTGCATCGGACTCGGCGACATCGCGCAGAAGGCGTATCTGCCCGTGCTCGCCGCTCTGCCGGGGATCGAACTGCACCTCCAGACCCGGACTCCCGCCACGCTGGAGAGCGTCGCCGCCGCGTACCGGATTCCCGCCGCGCAGCGCCACGCCACCCTGGACTCGCTGCTGGCGCAGGACCTCGACGCCGCGTTCGTCCACGCCCCGACGTCCGTCCACCCGGAGATCACCACCCGGCTGCTGGAAGCGGGCGTCCCCACCTACGTCGACAAGCCCCTCGCGTACGAACTCGCCGCATCCACCCGGCTGGTGGAGCTCGCCGAGGAGCGCGGTACGAGTCTCGCGGTGGGCTTCAACCGCCGCCTCGCCCCCGGGTACGCGCAGTGCGCCGACCACCCGCGCGAGCTGATCCTGCTGCAGAAGAACCGGGTGGGGCTGCCCGAGGACCCCCGGACGATGGTGCTCGACGACTTCATCCACGTCGTGGACACCCTGCGCTTCCTGGTGCCGGGCCCCGTCGACCGGGTCTCGGTGCGGGCCAGGATCGCCGACGGGCTGATGCACCACGTCGTCCTCGAACTCTCCGGCGACGGCTTCACCGCCCTCGGCATGATGAACCGCCGGGGCGGCTCCACCGAGGAGATCCTCGAAGTCTCCGGCCAGGACAGCAAACGCCAGGTCCTCAACCTCGCGGACGTCATCGACCACAAGGGCCAGCCCAGCCTGCGCCGCCGGGGCGACTGGGTGTCCGTCGCCCGCCAGCGCGGCATCGAGAGCTGCGTGACCTCGTTCCTCGACGCCGTGCGCGACGGTGTGACGCTCAGCGCGCGGGACGCGCTGGCCACCCACGAACTCTGCGAACGCGTGGTGCTGGAGGCGCTGGAGCAGGCCTGAGGTCTCCCGCACGCAGGACGCGCCCTGGGGGCGCGGGACGCGCGCGGCCGGGCCGCGGCTCCGGAGATACGGAGCCGCGGCCCGGCCGGGGTGCGGGGCGATCGGCCCCGCACGGTCGGACGAGACGTCAGCCCGCGGTGCGCAGCGGCGGGACCGCCGGGACCTCGATGGCGTTCTCGATGTCCGCGAGGGTCATCCTGAACTGCTCGGGGTAGGCGTCGCGCCGGGTGCGGCGGGCCGGTTCGGTGGTGCGCCAGGTGTAGAGGCACTGGCCGCACTGGAGCACGTCCCAGACGCCGGGCACGGGCGAGGTGGCGAGCTTGCCGACCTTCTCGAAGGCACAACGGGGGCAGATGACGGGGGAGTTCACGACAGGTCCTTCCTGGGGGAGGGGAACGGGGGTCGGCGGGCCGCGCGGGTCAGCCGCGGGACGCGATCAGCTTCTGGAGCTTCGCCGCCCACTCCTTGGTCTCCGGCAGGTCCTTGGCCGGGGTGGAGAAGTTGCCGCGCACGTCGGGGGAGACCGGCGTCGTCGCGTCGATGATCATCTTGCTGGTGATGCCGGCCGGCTGGGCGGCGGGCGCCAGCTCCAGGACGGACAGGTTGGGGATGACGACCACGTCGTCCTTGGGATTGACCTTGGCCGACATCGACCACAGGACCTGCGGCAGGTTGAACGGGTCGACGTCCTCGTCCACCAGGATCACCTGGGCCACGTACCCCAGGCCGTGCGGTGTCGTCATCGCCCGCATGCCGACGGCCTTGGCGAAGCCGCCGTACCGCTTGGCCGTGGAGATGATGACCATCAGGCCGTGCGTGTACATGGCGTTGACGGCCCGCACCTCGGGGAACTCGGCGCGCAGCTGCTTCAGCAGCGGGACGCAGGTGTTGGGACCCACGAGGTAGTCGACCTCGGTCCACGGCATGCCCAGGTAGAGCGACTCGAAGACCGGGTCGGTGCGGTACGAGACGCGGTCCACGCGGATGACCGGCATGCGGCGCCCGCCCGAGTAGTGCCCGGTGAACTCGCCGAAGGGGCCCTCGATCTGGCGTGTGCGGGACTCGATGACGCCCTCGATGACGACCTCGCTGCCCCACGGCACGTCGAAGCCGGTCAGCGGCGCGGTGGCGATGGGGGCCGGCGCGCCGCGCAGGGCGCCCGCCATCTCGTACTCGCTCTGGTCGTACGCCATCGGCATACCGGCCACCACGGTGATCACCGGGTCGTTGCCGAGGGTGATCGCGATCGGCAGGTCCTCGCCCTTCTCCTCCGCCTTGCGCAGGTGCTGGGCGATGTCGTGCATCGGGACGGGCTGGAAGGCCAGCCGGTCGGCGCCGATGACCTGGATGCGGTACGTACCGACGTTCTGCTTGCCGAAGTCGTCCGGGTCCTCCGGGTCGCGGGAGACCACGGCGGCCTTGTCGAGGTAGAACCCGCCGTCGCCGTCGTTGAGGCGGAACAGCGGAAGCACGGAGAAGAGGTCGACGTCCGCGCCCTCCTGCGTGTTCTCGCGCCAGGGCGCGTCCTCCCGGCGCTCGGGGGCGACCGGGAAGGCGTCCCAGCGGGCGGCGAACGCCTCCACCTGCTCCTTGACCGGGGTGTTCTTCGGCAGGCCCAGCGCGAGGGCGTGGTTGGCCCAGGAACCGTGCACGTTCATCGCGATCCGGGCGTCGGTGAAGCCGGTGACGTTGTCGAAGTACAGGGCCGGGGCGTTCTCGCCGATACGCCCCGTGGCGTTCGCCGCCGCCGCCAGGTCCGGCTCCGGCAGCACCTCCTCGGTGATGCGCAGGAGTTGTCCCTCCTTCTCCAGCGTGGCGAGGAAGCTGCGCAGATCGTCGTAGGCCATGGGGGCTCCAAAAAGGGTGGTCGGTAGGGGGGATGCGTCGCGGGCCCACGGGCCTCAGGGCGCGGTCCGCGCGGAGGCGCGCGCGGCGCGCATGCCTTCCCAGCGGCGGGCGGCGGGGGCGGGCAGGTCGAACTGGTCGAGGACCCGGGCGGTGATGTGGTCGACGATGTCGTCCACCGACCGCGGGTGGTTGTAGAAGGCGGGCATCGGCGGCACGATCCGGGCGCCCATCCGGGCCAGCGCGAGCATGTTCTCCAGGTGGATCTCGCTCAGCGGAGTCTCGCGCGGCACCAGGACCAGCCTGCGACGCTCCTTGAGGACGACGTCGGCGGCGCGGGCCACCAGCCCTTCCGCGTAACCGGCCCGGATGCCCGCCAGGGTCTTCATGGAGCAGGGCACGATCACCATGCCGTCGGTACGGAACGAGCCGGAGGAGATGGTCGCCCCCTGGTCGTCGGGGCTGTGCACCACGTCCGCGAGCGCGTTCACCTCGGCCACCGGCCGGCCGGTCTCCAACTCGATCGTGGCACGCGCCCAACGGGACAGGACGAGATGGGTCTCCACGTCCGGCAGCTCCGCCAGATTCTCCAGCAACCGCACGCCGATCGCGGCCCCCGTCGCGCCGGTCATGCCCACGATCAGCCGCACCGCTCACTCCTCGCACCTTCGATGACCTGCACGAACGTCCGCGCGGTCGGTGCTACCCACGCTAGGAGGCAGTTCGCCGATGGCGGCGGTACCCTCGGGACTCACGATGGGAAGAAACGGACAACCTGAGGTCCGGGACCTCGACTACACGGCCGCGGTGGGCGCGCCCACCGGCGTCGAGGTGGTGGAACTCGCCGGCCTCTACGACCGGTCCATGCGGCACGGCAACGACCCGTACGCCCCCCTGCGCCCGGCCTTCCACCAGCTGATCGCGGTCCGCGCCCGCCCCCTGCGGATGGCGGTGGACTTCGTGGAACACGACCTGCCGCCCGGCTCCTGGCTCTGGATCCGCCCCGGCCAGGTGCAGCGTTTCGGCCCGGACCTGGTGACGGCGGACGGCACCGTCGTCCTGTTCCAGCGCGGCTTCCTGCCCCCGGCGACCGTCGCCGCCGCCCACATGGACCCCCCGTACCAGCAGGAACCCCTGCTGCCCACCGGTACGGGCGCGGAGGCGCTGGGCAGGGGACTGGACCACCTCGCGTACGAGTACGGAGCGATGGCCACCCTGCCGCTCGACTCGCACGTCGAGGTGCTGCGCCACCTGGTGTCCGTGCTGGTCCTGCGGCTCGCGACGGTACGCGGCACGGCGCCCCGGCCCGGTCCGGTGAGCGAGGTGTTCCGGCGGTTCCACGACGCGGTGGAGCGCGACCACGCGACGACCCGGCGGGTCGAGGACTACGCCGCGGCGCTCGGCTACAGCCCGCGCACCCTGACCCGGGCGACGCGGGCGGTGACGGGAGCCGGGGCGAAACAGTTCGTGGACGACCGGGTCCTGCTGGAGGCCAAACGCCTCCTCCAGCACAGCCGCCTCCCGGCGAAGGAGGTCGCCGGAAGGCTCGGCTTCGTGGACGCGAGCGACTTCACCAAGTTCTTCCGGCTGCGGACGGGCGCCACCCCGGCGGCCTTCCGCGCCCAGGCCCTCGGGCACGCGGGTGCGCCCCCGGGCTGATCCACCGGGATGGCCTTGCCCGGAGCGTTCCGCGCAAGTCCCGCCCGTCCGCAACACGCCTCACGCACGACCGGGCTCCATCGCCATGCCCGCGGCGACGAGCCGTTCGTCCCCGCCCGGGACGGTCAGCAGGCAGAGCCCCACCGGCAGTCCCCGGACGCGGGGGCCGGGGAGGGTGAGGGCGGGCAGTCCGCCGAGTCCCGCCAGACAGGTCAGCGCGAGGAGGGCGTCCCGGTCCGCCGTGGACGAAGCGGCGTGGGCCGGTGCCGGGGCCGGGGTGGCGGGAATCGCCAGCACGGCACCGTCCAGGCGGCGGCCGAGCCACCGCGCGACCGCCAGGACGCGCGCCCGCGCGGCCCGCTCCCGTGCGGCGTCCACGTCGGCGGCGGCGCGCAGCCGCTCGGTGACGTGGGGGCCGAAGACCGGGCGGGCCCGCACCACCCACGGGCCGTGGGCCCGCCACACCTCGGCGGCCTGCACCGTCTTGAAGGCGTCCCTGGCATCGGCGTGCGGGACCGGGGCTAGGTCGTCGAAGAGCGGGGCGCGGTCGACGGGCAGGCCGAGTCCGCCGACCAGCCGGGCGAGGGCGGGCGTCAGCGCCGCGCGGACCTCACCGGTCGCCAGGGACCAGAGGTCGGCCGGTGCCAGGATCCGGAGCGGCGGGCGGTCGTCCCCCTCCGTGCCCGCCAGCAGGACCGCCGCGGCGTCGCGCAGCAGGGGCAGGGAGCGGGTGAGGAGTCCCGGTGTGTCGAACGAGGGGGCCAGCGGGCTGATGCCCGTGCGGTCGGCGCGGGCGTGGCTGGGACGGAGTCCGTACAGGCCGCAGTAGGAGGCGGGCACCCGGATGGAACCGGCGGTGTCGGTGCCCAGCCCGATGTCGGCGAGTCCTCCGGCGACGGCCGCGGCCGTCCCGCTGGAGGAGCCGCCGCACAGGTGCCCCGGCGCCGCGGGGTTGGCGGGTGCGCCGTAGTGGGCGTTCGTGCCGCCCAGGCTGTAGGCCAGCTCGTCGGTGTGCGTCTTGCCCGCCGGTACGGCTCCGGCGTCGACCAGGCGGCCGAGGCAGTCGGCGTGACGCGTCGCGGGTACGGCACCGGCGAGCAGCAGGGGATGGCCGTTGCCGGTCGGCGCGCCCGCGAGGTCGATGACGTCCTTCACGGCGATCCGGGCACCGGACAGCCCGTCGGCCGCCGCGGGCTCGGGCAGGTCGGGGACGGGCAGCCAGGGAACGAACGGCCCGATGAGCGGCAGCGGGGCCGAATCCGCCGCGGACGAAGTGCGGGCAGAAGTCATCGTGTCGGCTCCGTGGACGGGGCGGCGCCGGTCAGCAGGGGATGGAGATCGGCCTTCGGCAGGCAGACGTGGACGCCCTTCACCCGGTCGACGACCTGCGATATGCGAAGGTCGACCGCCGCGCTGAGGTAGGCGAGCGCCACCGCCCCGGGCAGCGAGCAGCGCTCCGACAGGTAGGCGAGGGCCGATCTGGTGGCCTTGCGGACGGCTTCGTCGAGGTCCTCGTCCAGGCCGGTGACCAGATAGTGGCCGGCGGTCTCGGCGTACGGTCCGGCGAGCCTCGACGCGAGCCGCCGGGCAGGCGCGTCGCTGTGCAGGGTCAGCCGGAGCGTGGCGCGCAGCGGCGCCTCGAAAGCGGTGAGCGCGACCTCCCCGTCGCCCTGGGAGAAGTGCGGGTCGCCCGCGTAGAAGAGCGCTCCCGCCACCTGGACCGGCAGGAAGAGGCGCGCCCCCTCGCCCAGGAGCCGTATGTCCAGGTTGCCGCCGTGCGCGCCGGGCGGAACCGAGTGGACGGGCGCGTCCGTCGCGGGAGCGACCCCCATGATGCCGAGGAAGGGGGCGAGCGGGAAGCGGACGTCCCGTCCGTCGCCGACCGGGAGCCGCCCGAGGCCGTCGGGGTCCACGTGGGCGACCAGGGAGACGGCCGGTACCGGCAGACCGTCCTCGTGACCCGGGGCGGGGACCGGGTACTCGCCGGGCAGCGCCCCCCGCCCGTGCCGGTTGCTGATCACGCCGTAGTCGGTGCGGCGCCGCAGCCGGAGCACCTCGACCTCCAGCACGTCGCCGGGGCGGGCACCGCGGACCGCGACCGGGCCCGTGACGACGTGGGGCCCTTGCGTCTCCGCGTCGAACGGAACGGCGGACGCGGCGAGTTCGACGGCGTCACGCAGGATGTCCCGCTCGCGGACGCCCGCTTCGGCGAAGAACTTCACCGGGTCGCGCCCCTGGTCCGGCAGGATGCCCTCGTGGCTCGTCGTGTCGAGGCACACGACGGTGCCGGACTCCACGGTGAGCACGGGGCGGGAAGCGGCATTGGGGAGCAACCCCCAGGCGGTCGTGCCGAGTTCGGCGGCGAGGTAGGACGAACCCTCGGTCGCTCCGTCGTGGGGCTGAAGTACGCTCATGGCGCTGACCTTTGCATACACCCGTTACAGGCCGGTTAACCTCTGCGCGCACCGGCCGGAACCCGAGAGGCGGAGCGATGGCCGAAGTCGGCGCGGTGCGGAGGCGGGACACGGGGCAGGCAGTGTGCGACGCACTCAGGAACGACGTGATCAACCGGGTGTTCACGCCCGGGGACCGTCTCACCGAGGAACGCCTCGCCACGCGTTACCGGGTCTCCCGCATCCCCGTGCGCGAGGCGCTGCGCACCCTGGAAGCCGAGGGGTTCGTGCACTCGCGCCCCTACGGAGGCACGTTCGTGGCCGAGTTGAGCGACGAGGAGGCCGAAGACCTGCTGGGCATCCGGCTGCTGATCGAGCCGTTCGGCGCCGAGCGCGCGGCCGGTCGCCGCACCGCGGTGCACCTCGCGACGCTCGAACTGCTGCTCGCGGAGGCCCGGCAGATCCTGGAGGCCGGCTCCTCGGCCGGGCTCGCCGCCCTCAACACCCGGTTCCACCAGGTCCTGGCCGAGGCGTCGGGCAGCCCGACCATGGCGGCCCTCGTCGCCCAGCTCGGCTACAAGATCTCCTGGGTGTATTCAGTGGAACTCCCCAGGCGCGCACCGGACTCCTGGGCCGAGCACGAGGCCATCGTCGAGGCGCTGCGCGAGCGGGACCCGGACGCCGCCCGCGAGCGGGTGGCCGACCACATCCGACGCGCTCAGGCCGCCTACCGCCTGCGCGGCAGACGCTGACATTCCGTCAGGTCCCGTAGCCGTCGCACCGTCGCGCCGCCGGGTGTGGCGGTGCGCGACGGGGTGCGGTGGCGCGGGGCCCACCGGGGTGCGGCGGTGCGCGGCGAGGTGTCGGAAACGGCTGCGTCACGCGAGACGTCGGAAGCCGTAACCCGTCATCTGTATACACCTTCTGGACGTCGCCGAGACGTCGGCTCCGCTCCGGACCTCCGGGCCGTCAGAAGGGGACAACCGTGTACGACCTCGTACTGCGCCGCGCACTGATCGCCGAAGGCCGCCCGCCGGTGGACATCGCCGTCGCGGGCGGCACGATCGCCCTGGTGGGCGAGTCCGCCCCGGGGGCGCCAGCCCGCGAGACCTTCGACTGCGACGGGCTCGTGGTCGTGCCCGGGTTCATCGAACCCCATCTGCACCTGGACAAAGCGCTGTTGGACAGTGTGGCCATCAACCCGGAAGGGACGCTGGCGGGGGCCATCGAGGTCACCGGCAGGCTCAAGCGCGAGTTCACCCACGCCTCCGTCCGCGCCCGCGCGCTGCGGGTGCTCCGGTGGGCCGTGGCCAACGGCACCACCCTGATCCGCGCGCATCCGGACGTCGATCCGATCGGCGGCCTGACCGGACTCGATGTCATGCTCGAACTCAGGGAGTCCCAGCGCCACTTGGTGGACCTCCAGGTCGTCGCCTTCCCGCAGGAGGGCATCGAGCGCGCACCGGGCACCTACGACCTGCTGAGGGAGGCGCTCCGGCGGGGCGCGGACGTCATCGGCGGATGTGCATACAACGAGGCGGACCTCGACGCCTCCCGCCGCCACATCGACACCGTGCTCGGCCTCGCCGTCGAGTTCGGGGTGCCGGCGGACCTGCACGCGGACTTCGCGGACGACACCTCCGACGGGCGTTTCGCCCTGGCCGGGGCGATCGCCGAGGCGACCCGCGGGCACGGCCTCGGCGGCCGGGTGACGCTCGGCCATGTCACCTCGCTCGCCGCCTGCCCGCCCGCCGAACGGGCCGAGGTCGTCGCCCTGCTGGCGGAGGCGGGGGTCGCGGTCGTCGCGCTGCCCGCGACCGACCTGCACATCGGAGGGCGCGCCGACTCCCGTGCCGTGCGCCGGGGGGTGACCCCGGTGCGCGAACTGCTGGACGGCGGGGTGGTCACCGCGTACTCCTCCAACAACGTCCGCAACGCCTTCACCCCCTTCGGCAACGCCGACATGCTCGACATCGGCCTGCTGCTCGCCCAGACCTGCCACATGGGAAGTCCGTCCGACACCGCGCGGATCCTGCGCATGGCCACCACGGAGGCCGCCCGGGTCACCGGGGTCCACGACGGCTACGGGATCCACCCCGGCGCCCGGGCCGACCTGGTGGTCCTCGGTACCCGCCGACACGAGGACGTGCTGACCGACCGCCCGGACCGGCGGCTGGTCGTCAAGCGCGGCCGGGTCGTCGCCCGTACCGTCCGTACGACCGAACTCCTCGACGCATCCGACTCCGAGGTGCCCGGCGTCTCCGGCGCCCTCGGCGGTACGGCCGCCGCCCGGCGGGTCCGGGCCGCCTGAACCCCGGGCGCGGACCGAGCAGCCGCTCGCGCCCCTGGTGTACGGCCCGCCACCGGCCTCCGCCCCGCGCATCGCACCGTGTTACCCCCGCACCGCGTACCCCGCCCCCCTTCGTTGTGTCAGGAGCACGCCATGAGTGAACGCATTCCGCACGAGATCACCGCGTCCGTCCTCGCCGCGACCACCGCCTTCGTCGGCGGAACCGCGCTGAACCTGCCGCCCTGGGCGATCTTCATCTCCTGGGCGGGACTGCACCTCATGGGCGGTCCCAGCCTCGCCAACGCCACTCGCCTGTGGGCCGCCATGCCGGTCGGCTCCGCCTTCGCCCTGGCCATCGTCCTCGCCGACCAGCACCTCGCCCCGCACGTCGGCGGGGGCCGACTGGCCCAGAACGCCCTGCTCGGGGCGGTCATCCTCGTACTGAACACCGCGCTGATGTACGCGGGCCGCCTGCGGCCCCTCTCGCTCGTCCCCGGCATGTTCCTCGGGTTCGCCTCGTTCTTCGCCACCTACTTCGGCGGCTTCGGCTACGACCACGGCAACGTCTGGGCGGCATGGGTGAGCGCCGTCGCGATGAACGCGCTCGGCCCGGTCTACGCGTTCGTGGCGAACTGGGCGACCTTCGCCCGCACGACCGCCCCGGCCCCCACCGCGCAGTCGGCCACCGCACCGGGCGTCCCCGTCGCGGAGGCCCGGTGACCGCCTGATCGCGCGGCGGCCCCCGCGCCGCCCCGGCCCACCGCTCCGCCCACCCCACACCCACCCCACCCCCGCCCCGTCCGTACCCCCGAAGGGACACCGCATGGCCACCGCCGCCGCGACCGACCGCGAACACCACACCGCAGGCGAGGAGTGGGAGCACACGGCCGTACCCCGCCACGCCAGGAAGAGCCTGCTCTCCGTGGCCGGGGTGTGGGCCGGCTTCCCCATGTGCCTGGGAAACGCCGTGTTCGGCGGCCTGATCGTCTACAACCTCGGCCTCCAGCAGGGCTTCTGGGCGATCCTCACCGGAAACCTCCTCCTCTTCGCCTACGTGGGTGCCCTCAGCCACCACGCGGGACGGACCGGCCGCAGCTTCGCCCAGCAGGCCGCCGCGGTCTTCGGGCCCCGCGGCCGGGCGCTGGTCTCCGGCTTCCTCGCCACCGTGGTCATCGGCTGGTTCTCGTACCAGGTGGGCCTCACCGGAACGACCCTGCACCAGGTCCTGGGCTGGGCCCCGCTGTGGGGCGCGCTCCTCGGCGCCGCCGTCTACATCGGCCTCACCGCCGCCGGAATCCGCGCCCTGTCCGCCGTCGGTCTGCTGGGTGTGCCGCTCTTCCTCGTCACGGCAGCACTCGCCTTCGGGTACGCGGTGGACCAGGGCGCGAGCGTCTCCCAGGCGCTCGCCTTCGAGGGCCACGGGCACGGCATCACCTTCTGGTCCGCCGTGGGCATCGTCGTCGCCGGATTCGTCGACTCGGGGACCATGACCGCCGACTTCACCCGTTGGAGCAGGAACGGCCGCTCGGCCGTGTGGGCCACCGCGTCGGCCTTCCCCCTCACCAACACCGTCGCCTACCTGGTCGGCGGCGCGGTCGTCGCGACCGGGAGCGCCGCCGCGCCGGAGACCGACGGCGGCTCCTACCTCGGGCTGCTCGCCGGACACGGCGCGTGGATCACCGCACTCGCCGTGCTCTTCACCCTCACCAACCTCGGCTCGGTCGCGGCGCACTGCCTCTACAACGCCGCACTCGGATGGTCCGGGACGACCCCGCTGCGGATGCGCCCGCTCGTGGTCGCCCTCGGCGTACTCGGTTCGGTCGTCGCGCTGACCGGCGTGTGGAGCTCGATCGTCAGCTGGCTCCAGCTCCTCGGCATTCTGGTACCGCCCATCGGCGCCGTTCTGATCGTGCGGCAGACGGCGGACCGGCTGCGGTCGCGGCGCGGCCACGGAGCCGACGAGTCCACCGCGCCCGCCCAGAACGGCCCGGCCCCCGACAGGACCCGCCGGGCGGACGGCTCGGGCTTCGTCCTTCCCGCGCTGGTCGCCTGGGCGGCCGGAGCCGTCGCCGCCTGGATCCTCCACCAGGTGTACCCGGGGTCGGTGGACGCCGTGCTCGGCTTCGGAGTGGCGGCCCTCGTGTACGGGGCCCGGCTCCGGTGGCCCGGACGCGCCGAGGGAACCGCCGCCGGTGTCCCGGTGGATGCCTCCCGCGGCGTGGCCGTGGCCGGGACCACCGACCCCGCCCGCGTCTGACCCCCCCACCCCCGTCCCGGTCCACCACCGGCGTGCACCGCCGTCACCGTCCCCCACCGCCGTCCACCCCTCCAGGGAAAGGCCCCCCGTGACCCCCGAAGAGCGCGACGACCTCTGCTTCCTCCCGGCCACCGAGATCGTCACGGCCGTGGCCGCCCGCCGGCTCTCGCCCGTCGAGCTGGTCGACGCCGTGCTGGACCGCATGGCGGAGATCAACCCGCTGATCGGGGCGTTCTGCACCCCCGCCCCCGAACAGGCCCGCGCACGGGCGGTCCAGCTGGCGGACACCCTGGCCCGCGGCGGAACTCCCGGCCCGCTGGCGGGCGTACCCCTCGGAGTGAAGGACCTCATCGCGACCGCGGGGCTGCTCACCACCTTCGGGTCACCCGCCTACCGCGACCACGTCCCCGACCAGGACGACATCGTCGTCGAGCGCTCCACCGGAGCCGGAGCCGTCGTGCTGGGGAAGACCAACACCACCGAGTTCGGCTACAGCCCGGCGGGCCACAACCCGCTCTTCCCGCCCAGCCGCAACCCGTGGCGGACCGATCTCACCCCCGGCGGGTCGAGCGCCGGATCGGCGGCGGCGGTGGCCGCGGGACTCGGGCCGGTGGCACTGGGCAGCGACGGCGGGTGCTCCCTGAGGGTGCCCGCGGCCTTCTGCGAACTGGTGGGCTTCAAACCGTCGATGGGCCGCGTGCCCGTCTGGCCCGGCTGCCGCGACGAACGCATGCCGGGGGCCTCGGGCTGGGAGAGCATCGAGCATCTCGGCGTCCTGACCCGTACGGTCGCCGACACCGCGCTCATGCTCTCCGTGCTCGCCGGTCCCGATCCACGCGACCGGCACTCCATTCCCTGCCACGACGTGGACTGGACGGCCGCCGCCCGGCGCGGTCGTGAGGAGGGATGTGCCGGACTCCGCATCGCCTACAGCCCGGATCTCGGCTATCTGCCGGTCGACCCGGCGGTACGCGCGGTGGCCGAGGACGCGGTGTCCGTCTTCCGCGCGCTGGGCTGCACCGTGGAGGAGGTCGACCCCGGCTGGAGCGACCCCGCCGAGGCGTTCCAGGCGATCATCACCGCCGAGACCGACCTGACCGGGATGCGACGCCTCACCGGTCAGTACGGTGCCGCGATGTCCCCGCACCTCGTGGCCTGGATGACGCGCGACTGGACGGCGCGGGAACTCACCGACGCCAACATCGCACGCAAGGCGCTGACCAATCGCATGGCCGCGCTGATGTCCGCCTACGATCTCCTGATCACTCCCACGGCCGCCGTGCCACCCTTCCCCGTCGGTGTGCACGGCCCCGAGCGCATCGCGGGCCGCACCGTCGGCGACACCGCCTGGATCGGTTTCAACTACCCGGCCTCCCTCACCGGAGCGCCCGCGACCAACGTCCCGGCGGGCCGCACCCCCGACGATCTGCCCGTGGGACTCCAGCTGATCGGACGTCATCTGGCCGACGGGACCGTGCTCCGCGCCGCGGCGGCGTACGAGAGGGCGCGCCCCTGGGCGCACCGCCGCCCGGTGCCGACGCCGAACGCGCCCGGGGCTGCGCCGAAAGCCGCGGCGACCGCCCGCTGACCGGGCCGGGCGGGGCTCGCCGGGCTCGTCGTCCGTGGCCCGTCGGTCACCTCACCGTGGCCCGTCGGTCAGGCCGCCTGCCGCACAGGGCCGCTCTGCCAGGCCCGACCGAGCACCGCGTAGCCCTCGTCGGTGAGTTCGTGCTCGGCGGGGGCGAGGTCGGCGAGGCGCGGATCGTCCGCGACCGCGCGCTCCAGGACGCTGAGGTGATGGATCAGTTCGTACTGGAGCTCCACACGGGCGCGGCGGCCCTCGGGAGCGAAGGACGCGCCTTCGGCGGTGGTGCGCCGGACCTCGGCGATGGCGGTGGCGGCGCGTGCGGACTGGGAGCGGACGAGGCGGCGGGGGAACGCCCAGCTGGTGCCCCAGGTGACCACGACGGCGGTCGCGGCGCCGATGAAGGTGTCGGTGAAGCGGTCGGCGGTGATGGCGGCGACCCCGGCGCCGCCGCTCGGTCCGACGGCGAGCAGGGCCATGGGCGTGATGGCGACCAGGGCCAGGGCGTAGTTCAGGGGGAAGAGCAGGTACTGGCCGGTCATGCAGACGACCACCGCCGCGACCGTCCACCACGGTCCGGGGTGCAGGCTGAAGACGCCCCAGACGACCCCGACGCCGAGCAGCGTGCCGACGGTGCGGTGGGCGGCGCGCCGGGTGGCGGCGACCCGGTCCATCCACTGGTTGATCACGATGGTGGCGGTCAGGATGGCCCAGTAGGGGTGGCCGATGCCGACGGCCAGGCTGATGACGCCGGCGATGCCCGCGGCCAGTCCCATCCGCCAGGCGGTGAACCACTCCACCGAGTTGCCGCGCAGGGCGTGGCCGAGCAGGTAGCGCCATCCCGGCCTGCCGGGCGTGGTGCCGATGCCGGGGTCCGCGGCCGACGGGGCGTCGGCGCCGAGACGGTCCAGGACGGTCTCGGCGAGGGCCCGGTTGGTCGCCATCAAGTCGGAGGCGAGCGCCTGATGGTGCTGTCCGCGCGTGGCCGGCCAGGCGGAGTGCAGGGTCAGCCGAGCCCCATTGACCGCCTGGTAGGCGGCGTTCCGGCTCAGGCGCGCGGCCTGGCTGCCCGCCTCCGTCAGCCGGTAGTCGGCCACGGCCCGGCGGGCGGCGGCCACGGCGCGCTCCTCGGGACCGCGCGGGGCGAAGAGGAGCGGGACCAGCAGCAGGACCGAGGCGAGCAGGGCCGCGAAGGCGGTGACGCCGACCATCTGCCAGCCCACCGTCGGGTCGGCGCCGAAGTACGTACCCAGGACGGCGGCGTAGAACACCATCACCGGGGTCGGGCCACGGGTCAGCATGAAGGCGTAGTAGAGGACGGCCACCACCACGATGATCACGACGCTCGCCGGGACGATCGCCCAGCGGTACGGAGCGACGAGCACCCCCACCGACATGGCGCCGGTCAGCGCGGCGGCCACCAGGAGGCTGTTGCGGACCCGTGCCCACAGGGGGCGGCCGGTCTCCCAGAACGGTGTCATGGCGCCCATGAGCGAGATCATTCCCAGCTTCGGTCCGAACGCCAGGCAGGCGGTCAGGACGGTCACCGAGGAGACGGCGGCGGACACCAGGTTCGGGGCGATCGAACCCGGGGTGTACCGAGGGGCGAAGAAATTCCAGATCGCCACTGCCGCCCGTCGCCACAGGGATGCCGAGGACACGGTGCTCCTTCGAGAGGGATCGCGGCCGGGCCGCTTAAATGAACAGACTCTTCATATAGTAGTTTGCGGCGGAGAGTGGCTTCGACCGGGGTGGAAGGTGAGACCGATGACAGTTCCTCCGGCAGGCCCGCGTCGGGGGCGCGGCAGAAGGCCGATGGCCGAGGTCCGCGCCGACGTCCTGGAGGCCTCGGCCCAGGTGCTGATGGCGCACGGGGTCGCCGGCTTCACCGTCGAGAAGGTCGTCGCCGCCTCCGGCGTCAGCCCGGCGACCGTCTACCGGCACTGGCCCTCACGCGGTGCGCTGGCCCTGGACGGATTCCGGCACGCCGTCGGGGATCAGGTCGCACTCGACGACACCGGGGACGTCCGCGCGGACCTGACGCGGTTCATCACCGCGTTCATCCGGCTCGCCACCCAACGGCCCGCCGGCCCCGTCTTCGCCCAGCTCATCGGCGCGGCGCAGACGGACGCCGAACTCGCCGGACAGTTCGAACACCACTACTTCGGCCCGCGCCGGCGGGAGGCGTTCGCCCTGCTGGAGAAGGCGAAGGACCGCGGGCAGATCCGTGAGGACGCCGACCCCGCTCTCCTGGTGGACCTCATCTGGGGCGCCTGCTACATCCGTCTGCTCCTGCCCCACCTCACCGACCAGCTCACCGAGGACTTCGCCCCCGCCGTTGTCGACCAGGCCCTCGCCGGTCTCCTTGCCGGAGCTGCGGACGGGGTGGAGCCGGGCAGATAGGGCGCCTTGCGGCCGGGGTGCGCGCGCAGGGCCACGGCGGTCGGGAACCGGGGTGGCCGGGAGTCGCGTCGGTCGGGAACCGAGGTGGCCGGGAGTCGCGTCGGTCGGGGGCCGCGTCGGACCAGGAGCCCGGCCGCCCCGGACGTTCGTTCCGATCGGTACGGCTCAGATGGCGACGACCGCCCCTTCGCGCATCCAGCCCCGGCCGTCCGCCGCCGCGTCGGTGGTGACCAGGACGTAGCCGTACTCGTTGTACGAGGCGCCCTCGCAGGTCGACGCGCCGACGATGTCACCGGCGTACTTGGTCTTCACGACGGCGCTGTTCGGGTTCGGGTCCTCGTACACCCCGGCGGTCGGCCAGACGACCTTGTACTGGCAGCCCGACTGGGCCGCGGCGCCGGGGGCGGTGGCGACCACTCCGGCGAATCCGACCGCGGTGGCCAGGACGGTGGTGGCGATACGGGTCATGCGCATGATCGGTGGCACTCCTCGGGTACGGCGATGTGTCAGGCACATGATCATAGGGGCGAGTTGGGGCCGGTGCTCCTGCCCGTACCGACCATGCGCTCCGGATGGGATGATGCTCGGTGACAGGGCGACGGCGGTCCGAGGAATCCGGTGCGAAACCGGAGCGGTCCCGCCACTGTGATCGGTGAGCGACTCCCGGCGTACCACTGCCTCGTAGGGCGGGAAGGGCGGGACGAGCGGCGACCCGAGAGCCAGGAGACTCACGCGGTCGCCTCCTCCACGGACACCGGGGCGGATTTCCCCGGAGAGGGGTGGTTCGGCGTGCCCGCAAGGCCGGCCGAAGAGGCTCACGTACGGAAGACCAAGGTTGTACCCGGCGCCAGGGGTGCGACGGCCGGATCGGCGCCCTGCCGGGTCGTCGTGTGCCGGGACTGCTGCTGCGGCAGCCGCAAGGTGACCGGAGTCGATCACGGGGCGCAGACGGACCGCCTCCGCGAGGAGGCCCCGGTGCGGATATCGGACTGTCTGGACGTGTGCGACCAGGCCAACGTCGTGGTCGTGCAGCCCTCAGCCGAGGGCCGCGCCGCCGGAGCCCGGCCCGTCTGGCTGGGACTGGTCAACGATCCCGGCGCGACCGAGGACATCGCCTCCTGGATACGTGCCGGAGGCCCGGGGGTGGCCCCGCGCCCTGAAATCCTCGACCTCTACACGTTCGAACCCCCCGGTCGGCGACGGGGCCCGCGGTGAGCCCGCTCCCGGCGGAGGACGGACGCGAACCCGCAACGGCCGGGTGCCTCTCGCCGAGGCCCCTCTCCGACGGCCGTGACGACTGCCCGGGTCCGGCCGAGGTGGTGCGCCGCCGCATGGCCATGGCAACCGCCCTGAGCGAGTCGGTCACCGGGCTCGGTCCGTTCTTCGCCCTCCGGATCCATCCGCACGGCACGGAACCGGGCGGCCCCTGGCAGCCGATGTCCCGCCCGCTGCTCGAAGAGCGTGTCGCCGCGGTCGGGGAGCGGCTGGCCGCGACGGGCGGCCGGCCGCCGGGCTCGGTGGAGACGCGCGTCGCGGCTTCCGTCGCGCATCTGGGGCTGGCCGCCCGGCTGATCTCCCCGGCCCTGGCCGCCGCGGTGCTGCACGGCAAGGTCCTCGCCCCCGGCCTCACCGAGCTGCGATGGCAGCCGGTGATCGGCGGGCCGATCCCTCTCTCGCTGCCCGACAGCGCCCTCGTCGACAGCCCGGCGGGCCCCCCGACAAGCCCCCCCGAGCGCCTCGCCGACGAACTGAGCACCCGCCTGCTGGACGGCTCGCTGCGCGAACTTGCCGATGAGATGGGGGAGTTCTCCGTCTCCCGGCACATCCTGTGGGGGAACACCGCCTCGGCCCTCAACGGAGCAGCGACCATGATCACGACCTCCCGCCCGGACCTCGCCACCCCCACCCGCACCCTGACCTCGCTTCTCCTCGCACGCCCCCCGCTGCGCTCCACCACGACCTCGGCCGCCGGTGGAGCCTTCAGACGCCGCAGCTGCTGCCTCATCTACCGCGCCGCCCCCGACCGCAAGGGAGCCCTGTGCGGAGACTGCGCGTTGGCCCGCTGACGCGGCTCCCGTCGGGTGGTCCGCCCCTCTCCGGAGGACCACCCGAGCTCCCGCCCCGTACGTTCGGACAGCCGGCACACCTCAGGTCGGTCACGGGGCCCGTTTCGCGCGAGGGGGACACGTCGTTCGCCAGGAGACGGACTCGGGCCCCCTCGTGCTCGTCTCCGCAGGCGCCCCTTCCCTCGGGCCACACCGTCTGGACCGTACCGTCAGGAGGAACCAGTGACGTACCCGCCGCCGCTCACCCCCGAGGAGAAACTTGCCGACGCGAAAGGCCTGTTGAGCCTTCCGCCTACCGTCGTGATCTGCGGCTCCACCCGCTTCATGGCCGAGATGTCCGAGGCCGATCTGCGGGAGACCGCAGCCGGGAGGATCGTCGTCAAGCCGGGCTGCGACATGAAGTCGCCGCACGGACTCTGGTCCGATCCTGCCGAGGCCGAGGCGTTGAAGGTTCGACTCGACGATCTGCACCGGGCGAAGATCCGGCTCGCTGACGAGGTGCTGGTCGTCGGCGACTACATCGGCGACAGCACCCGGGCGGAAATCGCCTACGCCCGGTCGCTGGGCAAGCCCGTGCGGTTCACCCACCCCGAAGTCGACGCCGACGCCTGACCGGCCACCGCCACCTCGACGACCGGGGTCGGCAGCCGACTACCGGGCCGGCAGGCGACGACCGAACCTGCCGCCGCTTCACCCGCATGACGGGAGGGGCGGGGCGGTGCCGAACGTGGCACCGATGTGAGAGGCGAGCCTTCGCCGCGCGACGAAAAGGACGGTGAGCATGCGCGGCCAAGCTCGGCAAAGGAACTGCAACGGGCTCGGATAGGGGCAGGTCGCGAAGGGTGCTCTCCGCGCGAGCGGAGGTAAACCGCAGTCAGGTTGTCCGCTCGGCCAGATTTAACCGCACGCCTCCGCTGACCGAGCGCCTGGTACCACCGCCCGGCTGGTCACCTCCTGGCTGTCTCTGTCCTCCGCCCCGGCCCGACCCAGCACGACAACTTCCGCGGACTGCGGCGCATCCTCGCCCGGTCGTCCGATCCGCCCGGTCGTCGTCACCGGGCGGCCTCCCAGGCGGCCCACAGCCCGGCGTACACACCACCGGCTTCGACCAGCTCTCCGTGGGTGCCGGTCTCGATGACCCGGCCGCGTTCCATCACCATGATCCGGTCGCAGGCCGCCGCCTGGGAGAGGCGGTGCGCGACCACGACTGCGGTGCGCCCGGCGAGGACGGCGTCGGCTGCGCGGTCGAGCTGGCCGGCGTCGGTGGAGCCCGCTTCGGCGGTCGCCTCGTCGAGGATCACCAGGTCGGCGTCGGTGAGCAGCAGGCGGGCGAGAGCGAGTTGTTGCGCCTGTGCGTCGGTGAGGGGGTGTCCGCCGACACCCAGCGGGGTGTCCAACCGGTCGGGGAGAAGGCCGAGGAGCGGCGTGGCGCCGGTGGCTTCCAGCGCTGCGTGGAGGTCGTGGTCGGTGGCCGTGGGCGCGGCGAGGGTGAGGTTGTCGCGCAGGGTGCCCGCGAAGACGTGGACCTCCTGGGTGATCATCGCGGTACGGCTGGGGCGGGTTACTTTCCCGGCCTCGGGCAGGTGGGTCCCGGCGACGACTCCGGCGAGCGTGGTCTTGCCCGCCCCGGACACGCCGACGACAGCCACGCGCTGACCGGACGGGACGGTGAGGGTGATGTCGTCGAGCACCCGTGGCCCCTCGCCGTAGCGGAACGAGACCTCGTCGAGGTGGACGGCGGTGCTCGCGGCCCGCGCCGGGGCGTCCGAGGGGCCGAGCGGAAGCGTGGCGATCCCGATCATGCGGCTCAGTGAGGCGAGGGCGGACTGGAGGGTGTCGACGACCAGCAGCAGTTGGTTGACCGGGCCGAGCAGGCGCAGCACGAGCAGCATGGCGGTGGTGGCTCCGCCGACGGTCGACGCGCCGTGGTCGACGAGGACGAAGCCGACGACGAGTACGGCGGCCAGGCTCAGGCACTCGCCGAGGTTGAGCCGGGCGTTGAGCATGCTCAGCACGGTGCGTGCGCGCAGGGACTGCGTCGCGACGCGCCAGGAATCCGTCATCACGGCCCGGTGCCGTTGCTCGCCGAGCCCGAAACCGAGCACGGTGGCGTAGCCGCGCTGGGACTCGTGGATCTGCTGGGCGCGCGCGCTCATCGCCGTGCGCTCGGCGCGGTAGACGCCCAGGCCGACGCGCAGGTACCACCGCACGGCCAGCGCGTAGACCGGCAGCACGACGGTGAAGGCGACCGCGTAGGGCCATTCCAGTGCCGCGAGCCCGCCCAGCGACACGACGATGGTGAAGAGGGTGAGGGTGAGAACCGGGATCACGGCGGGGGCGGCGTCGGCGACCGCGGTGACGTCGTCGCTGGACCGGGATATCAGGTCACCGGTGCCCGCGCGCTCGACGAGGTGCTGGGGGAGCGTCATCGCGCGGCCCACCAGCCGCTCGCGCAGCGTGGCGAGGAGGGAGTGGTAGACGCGGGTGGCGAGCACGATCGTCAGCGCGGTGCCTGCGGCACCGAGGACCGCCGAGAGCGCCATGACGACCGTGGTCGTCAGCACGGTGGCGAGGCTCGCGGTGCCTGCCCGCACATGGTCGACGAGGGATCCGATCGCCACGGAGACGACCAGGTCGACGCCGGTGCTGACGATCCCCAGCACCCCGGTCGCGGCGAGCCGGAGCCGGTACCCGTGGCTGAGCCGCCACACCTCCCCGGCCGTCTCGCGTCCGCTCGCCACCGGCAGTCCGGGCCGTCCGGCATCGGAAGCCGTGGTCCGGGGTACGACGGAAATGCCGCTCACTGAGCCGTCCTTGAGGTCGCGGGTACGTTGTCGGACAGTTCGACGACACGGTCGCAGGCAGCGAGCAGCGCCGGGGCCGAGGTGATCAGCAGTGTCGAGCGGCCTGCCCGGACACCGCGCAGCCGGCCCGCGATCGCGTGCTCGGTGACCGAGTCGACCGCGGTGGTCGGGTCGTGCAGGACGAGCACCGGCGCGTCGCTCGCGAGGGCGCGGGCGAGCGCCACCCGCTGGCGCTGGCCGCCCGAGAGCCGGTTGCCGCCCTCGCCGACCGGGACGTCGAGGTCGGCCGCGAAGTCGTCGCAGGCGGCGGCTCGTACAGCGGCGTCCACCCGCGCGGGCGAGTCCGCGACCACGGCGACGTTGTCGCGGAGGGTGCCGCTGAACAGCGTGGCGCGGTGCGGCGCGACCGTGACCCGGGAGCGGTACTCGACGGGGGAGAGGGACTGCGCCGCGATCCCGTCGAGCCGCGCCTCGACCCCTCCCCGGGCCCGCGGGTCCAGCAGCGCCCCGACGACGCGGGCGGCGGTCGCGTCGTCGGCGCGTACGCCCACGAGCTCGCCGGGCCCGACCCGGATCGCCACGCCGGTCCCGGAGGCGTCGGGTACCCGTACGTCCAGCGCCGGCAGCGCGCTGATCTCCTGCCGGGGAGCCACGCCGGGTTCAGCGGTCGGCGTGGCGCCGTCCCGCAGTACGTCGAGGACCCGCACGGACGAGGCGCGACCACCGGCGAGGTTGGGGACGGACGTGCTCGCGATCGCCTGGATCTGCGGCAGCAGCGCCTGGGCGAGGCCGACGGCGGTGATCAGCCCGCCGACGCTGAGCTGTCCGTCCACGGCGAACCAGCCCGCCAGCCCCACCACCGCGGCGACGAACGTGCCGCTGACGACGCCCGAGCCCACGAGGAACCTCCCCAGCAGGCCCGCGTTGCGCCGGGCGCCGACCAGGGTTTCCTGGCTCGCTCGCCGGTACCGGCTGGTCGCCTCGGCCTCGGCACGCATCCCCTTGATCACCCGGTAGCCGGAGACCAGGTCCGTGGCCTGTCCGACCGTGGAGGCCAGCAGTCTCTGGTACTCGCGGGTGTCCCGGGAGAGCCGGTCGCTGAGCAGGCCCATCGACCAGACCGCGACCGGTGCCCCGAACAGCACCACGAGCCCGAGCAGCCAGTGCGTCGCCAGCAGCGACGCCGCGATGAATCCGATGGCGGTGATCCTGGAGACCGGGATGATCGTCAGGATCACCGCGTTGGACAGGCGCGCGACGTCGCTCGTCATCACCGAGACCACGTCGGCGTCCGGCGCACGGCCGGTGCCGCCGACCGGGTGCAGCACACCCGTGGAGAGGGTGGCGCGCAGCCGGTGCTGCAGTACCTGCACCGCATGGGCGGTGAGCCGCAGCGAGAGCCGGGCCGCCGTCGTCAGCGCGGCGTAGAGGGCCACCAGGACGCCGAGCCAGAGGGCCAGCTGTCCCCCGTCCCCGGTCGCGAGGGCCCGGTCGACCGCCAGTCCCGTCACCACTGGGACCGCGGACTCGCCCACCTGCCACACGATCGCCAGCAGCGCCGCGGGAACGCTGATCCGCCGCACCGAGAAGATCACGCGCAGCAGGAACCGGCCCGGGGTGGTGCCCGGCCCGGACTCGAACGGCCGGGCGTCGAGCGGCTCGTCGGGAGCGAGCAGGAGCACCGGCAGCCGACGGGTCAGCGGTCCGCGCCCCAGCCCCGCAGGGTCGGCGCCCGGGAGACGCGAGGCGTTGTTCCTCATGCCTCACTCCGATCTCCGGAGACGGGCGGGAAGCACCAGAGCAGGGCGTCGGCGAAGATCCCTCGCCACCAGGCGTAGTCGTGTCCGCCGGCGAACTCCCTGTAGAGGGTTGCGTAGCCCTTGGTGGTGAGCACGTGGTCCAGCCAGCGGCTGTGGGTGTTCGAGCTCTCCAGCTCGCCGACGTCGTGGAAGACGCGGATCGGTGCCGCCTCCGCCGCCAGGAAGTCGGCGATCAGGGTCGGTACGGGGGTGCGGCGCAGCAGCTCACCCGGTCCGGTGCCCCACCTGAGGTCCGGGTGGTACCCGCACGACGGGGACTGGAGGATGGCGTTGCCGAACGCCGTCGGGTGGTGGAGTGCTGTCCAGCCGGCGCACAGACCGCCGAAGCTCTCGCCGGCCAGCGCGACGTCACCGGGATCCCGCGAGAGCGGATACCGGTGGTGGAGCCACGGCAGCAGTTCCTGGACCAGCATGTGCGAGAAGGCCGGGTCGCAGAGCAGTTCCTTGTCGCGCCGCGATGCGGGCTGTTCGACGAGGACCACCACGCAGGGCCGGACGAGTCCCGCCCGGACCAGGGCGTCCCGAACGCTTGGCGCGCTGTGGTCCGGCGTGCCGTCCAGGTGGATCACGTAGGGGAGTGCGCTCCCCTCGGGGGACTCTCCCGGGGGCATCGAGACCCAGACACGGCGGTCGTCCGCCAGCAGCTCGCTCGTCAGCACGCCGGCTTCCACCGCCGGGGCCGGCCGCGCCTCGGCCCGGTCGAGCCAGGGCAGCGGCGCGGCGTCGGGCAGCACGGCCACCGAGGCCCGGGAGAACCGCTCCACCGAGCACGTGGAGAACCTCGGCGGCGGGTTGAACGGATCGGGAACCCGTTCGCCCTCGCCCGTCGTTCCTCGTCGTACGAAGACGTACGAGAAGCGCAGGTCGGAACGTATCCGCAGGGTGAGAACGCGGAACGGCGTCCCCGCCACCGGGGCGAACTCCGTGAGAACCGGGTTGAAGCCGACTCTGGGGCCGATCACCACCGAGAGCGTGACCGCCGTGTCGTCCCCCGGCTCGTCGACGAACGTCACCTCCACCTCGTCCGCGGAGACCCGCTCGACGAGCGGTGCACCCGTCTTCGCCAGGTGTCGTCTGAACCTTTCCGGGCTCCATTCACCGGTCGCGAGCTTCTCGATCGACGGATCAGCCATGTCGCGCACTCTCCACGCCGGTCCGGTCGGCGGACCTCCGCCGGGTTCGTTCACGGCCGAGCGGCACCACCTGGGGGCTGCCCGCCACCGGATCGGGCACCACCAGGCAGCGCAGACCGAACACCTCCTCGACCAGCTCGGCCGTGACGACCTCGTCCGGAGTGCCCTCGGCGACCACGGCGCCGTCCTTCATGGCGATCAGGTGGGTGCCGTAGCGGGCGGCGTGGTTCAGGTCGTGCAGGACGGCGACCAGGGTGTGGCCGACGTGGTGCAGGTCGGTGAACAGTTCCAGCAGCTCGATCTGGTGGGTGATGTCGAGGAAGGTGGTCGGTTCGTCGAGCAGCATGATGTCGGTGTGCTGCGCGAGCGCCATCGCCACCCACACGCGCTGGCGCTGCCCGCCCGACAGCTCGTCCACCGGGCGCCCGGAGAGGTCGGCGACCGAGGTCCGGCGCATCGCCTTGAGCACGGCCTGCTCGTCCTCCTCGGTCCACTGCCGGACGAACCCCTGGTGGGGGTAGCGTCCCCGGGCCACGAGGTCGGCGACGGTGATCCCGTCCGGCGCGATCGAGGACTGCGGCAGCAGCCCGACCCGGCGGGCCACCTCTTTGGTCTTGTAGGAGTTGATGTCGGCACCGTCGAGGACGACCTGCCCGGCCGACGGCTTCCGCAGCCGGGACAGGCTGCGCAGCAGGGTCGACTTGCCGCACGCGTTCGGTCCGACGATGACCGTGAACGACTTGTCGGGGATCGCCACCGAGAGGTGCTCGGAGATGATCCGCTTGTCGTAGCCGATCGTCGCCGCCTCCACACGGAGGCGCGCGGTGTCGGCCGGGGTCGTGTTCACAGGCGTTTCCTTGCTTCGGTGAACAGCAGGTATGCGAGATAGCCACCGCCGAGCACGACGGTGACGATGCCGACCGGCAGTGGGGTGGGGGCCACGTGCTGGGCGAGGTGGTCCGATGCCAGACACAGCAGCGCGCCGACGAGGGCGGCGGGCGCGAGGGTGATCCCGGCGGTGCGGGCGAGCCGGCGTCCGATCTGCGGGGCGACCAGCGAGATGAACGCGATCGGCCCCGACGCGGCCGTGACCGTCGCCGTCAGCGCCACTCCCACCAGGATCAGGCCGAGGCGTACCGCCGGGACACGTACCCCTTGCGAGGCCGCCGCGTCGTCGCCGAGCTCCATCTGCCGCATCGGCCGGCTCAGCACCCCGGCCAGCAGCAGGAGTCCGGCGATGCAGGCGCCGCCGACGACGACCTGGTTCCAGGACACGCCGTTGAGCGACCCGGCACCCCACGTGGCTGCGGACATCGCCTGGTCCAGGTCGGCCTTGAGGACCAGCCAGGTGTTGAGCGACCCGAGCATCGCCGAGACGCCGATGCCCACGATGATCAGCCGGAACCCCTGCACCCCTCGCCGGTACGCGAGGACGTACACGGCCACGGCGGTGGCCATCCCGCCCAGCAGCGCCCCGCCGACCAGCTGCGCGTAGGTGCCGTCGACGACCAGGATCACGATCAGCGCGCCGGTGTAGGAGCCCTGGGAGAACCCGACGATGCCGGGGTCGGCGAGAGGGTTGCGCATCAGTGACTGGAAGACCGCCCCGCTCACACCCAGAGCCGCCCCGAACACCAGCGCCGCGGTCACCCGGGGCAGCCGCCACTCGACCACGACCTCGTGCACGATGCCGGTCTCCCCGCCGGTCAGCGCCGAGAGCACCTGCCCGGGGCTCAGCGCGTACGAGCCGGTCATCAGCGCGAGCACCGCCGTGCAGGCGATCGCGACGGCGAGCACCGCGCAGACGACGACCGAGCGCCACCGCAGCCGTACGGCGAACCGGCGGTGCCTCAGCACCAGCGTCCGCCGCCCGAAGTCCACCCGTGGAATGTGCGTGCTCATAGTCCGCTCGACTTCTTCCGCCGCACCAGCGCGACGAGGACGGGGGCGCCGACGAAGGCGGTGACGATGCCCACGGGGATCTCGCCCGGCCTCATCACGACGCGTCCGAGGATGTCGGAGACCAGCAGCAGGCTCGGCGCGAGGAGGGCGCTGTAGGCGAAGATCCAGCGTTGGTGCGGGCCGACGATCCAGCGGGCCACGTGCGGCACCATGAGTCCGACGAATCCGATGGGTCCGGCGATCGCGGTGGCGCCGCCCGCGAGGAGGGTGAGTGCTATCACCGCGAGCACCCGGGTGCGCACCAGCCGGACCCCCTGGGCGACCGCCAGCTCGTCACCCAGGGCCAAGGCGTTGAGCGGGCCCGACACGGCGAAGGCCAGGACGACCGCCACCGCGAAGAACGGCAGGATCGGCCACACGACATCCAGCGGGCGACCCGCGATCGACCCGGCGTTCCAGTTCCGCATCGCGTCGAAGGCGTCCGGGTCGGTCAATTGGAGCGCTTCCCGGGCGCCGCCGAGCACGGCGCCGACGCAGACCCCGGCGAGCACCATGACCACCGGCGAGGAACCCTGCCGTGTCGATCCGAAGGCGAGCACCAGGAGCGTGACGACCAGCGCCCCGGCGAACGCGAACCACATGGAGTCCTGGATGTCGCGGACGCCGAGCAGGCCCACCGCGACCGTCACCGCGAACGACGCACCGGCGTGGACGCCGAGGACGCCCGGATCGGCGAGGGGATTGCGGGTGAGCGCCTGGATCAACGCGCCCGACAGACCGAGGGCGACGCCGACGACCAGCCCCACGATCGTGCGGGGCAGCCGGAAGTCGCGGATCGCGAACTGGTCGATGCCGGCCGAGGAGTGGAACAGGGCGTCCCAGGCCACGGACGGCGCGATCGCCGTCGAACCGATCATGACGCTCAGCAGCAGCAGGGCCGCCAGGGCGACCAGTGCGAGGACCAGGCCGAGCAGACGACGAGGCGGTCCGGGCACCGCCGTGGTGCCCGGACCGTCCTGCCGCAGGGCGAGGGCTGTCACAGCTTGCCGGAGAGGGTCGCCAGCGCACCGTCGAGCGAGTCCAGGTACTGGATGACGGGCCCGTAGGAGTTGTTGCCGGGGCAGAAGACCCCCAGTGCCCGACCGGACTTCACGGCGGGCAGCGCCTTCCAGGTGTTGGTCTTCACGACCGGCTCGAAGGGCTCCTTCGGACGGCCGTCGGCGTCGACGGGGTAGGTGATCACGTCGTACGCGGACAGCTCGCCGATCTGCTCGAACGGCAGGGACTCGTAGGCCAGGGGGTCCTTGCCCTCGGCCGCCTCGGGGAGGTTGAAGCCGATGTCGTCCCGCGCGATCTCGGAGCAGCCGATGTCCGCGATGTAGAAGGTTCCGGGATCGCTCCAGTCCCCCCGGGAGACGTCGACGAACGAGGTGCTGTCGATGATCTCGCCGTAGGTCTTCTGGATCTTGGTGATCTTCTCCTGGTACGCCGCCTTCTGCCGGCCGAGCGAGTCCGTGACGTTGCTGGCCTGCGCGATGGCGTCGGCGAAGGCCTTCCACTCGGTGTCGAGTCCCCAGTACACGGTCGGGGCGATCGATTCGAGCCGCTTGCCGACCTTGGCCCAGTCGTCCGAGGAGAACTGGACCAGGATGAGGTCCGGCTTGAGGGCGGCGAGCTTCTCCACGTCGACCTCGCCGCCGCTGCTGCCGATGACCTCGGCGGCGTCGTACGCGCTCCGCTGGTCCTCCGGCAGCACGGCGAGGTCGGAGTCGGACGCCTCGGTCACGCCCACCGGCTTGCCCCCCAGATCGATGAACGGGAGGTTCGTGTTCCCGATCGTGACGATGCGCCGGGGGGCGACGGGCACCTCGACCGTGCCGTTCTCGGCCGTGACGCTGCGGGTTCCGGCGGCCTTGGCACTGCTGGTCCCGGCGGCCTTGCCACCGGTGTCGTCGCTGTCACCGCCGCAGGCGGTGAGGACGAGCGACGCGCTCATCAGCGCGACGGCGAGGGCTGCACCACGTCTCATCAGGGGCATGTTGTTCATGGGGTTCTCTTCTTTTCTCGTGTTCTCGGGAGTGGAGGGGTTCAGCCGGCGGTGGAGCGGACGAGCTCGTGGACGGTGACGCCCAGGCCGACGGTGTGCGCCGCCCTGCGCGTGAGACCGGCCCGGGCGACGACGGCGTCCAGCTCCGCCGCGGTGCGAAGACCGGCCCCGTGGCAGACCAGGCCGATCAGGTCTGCCTCGCCGTCGTGCTCGTCGAGCGCGTCGGTGTCGAAGGTGTCCTCGATCAGCAGCACCCGTCCGCCGGGGGAGAGGTTCTCGGCCGCCCGGCGCAGTGCGTGAGCGGCGTCGGCGTCGGGGAGGGACTTGAAGGCGCGGCTGACGAGCACGGCGTCGGCCGGCGGGCCGGGCTCGAAGACGGACTGCTCCCGCACACCGACCCGCGTGCGTTGCCCGTCGTCGGGAATCGTGGCGGGCAGGTCGCGGCGCAGCCAGTCGGCCTGGGCGGGCAGGGCGCAGATCGTCACGCGCAGGTTCTCGTGGGCCGCCACGTACTCCCGGGCGTGGGCGCCGGCGCCTCCGGAGTGGATCACCAGGTGCCGGACCCCGTCGAGCAGGCCGGACGTGGCGATCGGTCCGGCCAGGGCGGGCTGGAACTTCGCCAGGCGCTCCAGGTGACGGTCCTCGTACTCCTGCTCGGCCCGCACGTCGTCGAAGGTCTGGCCGGTGACCGAGGCGTAGGCGGGGCGACCGGTGCGGACCGACTCCGTGAGGCCGTGAAGCCCGAGCATCTCGCGACCGACCACCCCGGCGGAGTGGAGCCGGTCGGCGATGAAGTCGAGCGTGAGGACGTCGCCGACCGGCGTCAGGACGTAGTGGTCCGGTTCCGTCTCGGTCACCACGTCCAGGGTGTGCAGGTAACGCAGCAGCTTGCCGAGAGCGCGCTCGTCGGCGCCGGCCTTGACGGCCAACCCGGACACGCTGGTCACGCCGCGGGAGATCAGGTCGGGTACGCCCAGCTCGACGGCGGTCCGGATCGCGATCGGCGCCACGAGCTCGGTCAGGTCGTGGAGCTTCTGGAACGGAGTGACCGTCCTCTCCGGGTCGGGTACCGCCCCGTCGGTCTTCAGCACGACGACCTCGGCACGACGCCAGTAACCGGAGAAGTCGATGTCCTCCTTGGGCACGCCGCGGTCCTCGACCAGGTGCCGGCGCATGTCCCGCACGGCCGTGTGCTCGCCGGCCAGCCACGCGAACACCTGGCCCGGCCACCACCGCGCCCCGCGGACGGACTCGGTGAGCAGCGAAGCGGTCCCGGCCGGTGCGCCGGAGCGGACCAGCCACGTCACGACGACCCCGGGCAGCTCGCGCAGCTCCTGGCGGTGGGCGTCCTCGGCGATCTCGATGAACACCTGCGCCCGGGTGCCGGGAGGCAGTTCGTCGAGCAGGCGGCCGATCGCGGGGAGCGCGGTGTCGTCGCCCGCCACGAGCAGCCAGTCGGCGCCGGCCGGGAACGCCTTGGACGTGCTCGGGCCGCTGAGATGGATCCGGTCGCCCGGCCCGGTGCGGGAGGCCCATGTCGTTCCGACGCCCACCCCGTGCTCGACGAAGTCCACGTCCAGCTCGCAGCGCTCGGGATCCCATCGGCGGACCGTGTAGACCCGCGACAGCGGCCGGGGGTCCTTGGGCACGATCAACTTGGCCTCGCCCTGGACCGGAAGCACCGGATCGCGCCGGCCCGGGTACGGGAAGTAGAACGTGAGGTCGTCGTCGAAGCCCGGGGACTCGAAGGCCGGGCGCGCGAGGCCGTCCGCGGCGGTGAACGCACGCAGCTGTTCGCCGCCCAGCGTGACCCGCCGCATCCCCGGGGTGATGTCGACGGTCCTGACCACCTCGACCTCACGCAGGGTCGGCGGGCGCACGGTGAGTCGGCGCGAGGTTTTGGGCATGGCGGAGAACGGACCTTTCCGGTCGCTACGGAGGCAGATGTCGCGCACCGGCATCAAGGGGGCGCGCGCTGTTAAGGTTAGGCGAACCTTACCTGGTGTGGGGTGCGCAGACTGCCATAGGGTTAGGGCGTGATGCTTCCTTCCTCGCTCGCCGCAGGCGTGGGCGACCCGCCGCCGATTCCGGCCGCGAGGTTGAGGCCGACGGACGCGCCCGTACGGCCGCTGCTGCTCTGGGTCCGCACCGGTACGGCGCGGGTGCGCCTCGACGGCGGTCCCGAACTCCGCCTGGAGGCAGGCGAAGGCGCCTGGATCCCCGCGGACGGCCGGGCGGAGCGGGCGATCGTCACCGAGCCGGGCACGGTCGCCTTCCCGCTGTGGTCCCACGCCCGCCTCGGCGCCCCGGGGCCGTCGGAACTGACGCGGTTCGACGTTCCCGGTGCTTGGCAGGACTGGTTGATCCAGCTTTTCAACCTCCAGGTCACCCCCTTCAACGGCCACGGCTACTCCCACGAGGCGATCGAAGAGCTCCTCCGGCGTCCCGGCACGCGCCCCCCGGAGTCCGCCGAGGCCGGGCGTGATCCGGGCCCGGCGGGGTTCACCTCGCCGACGATGCCGTACGCCCCCGGCGCCAGAGCGGTCGCCGACGAACTGATGCGCGACCCCGCGCTCGACCTCACGGTCGAGCAATGGGCTGTGCGGGTGCTTTCCAGCGCACGCACCCTCCGCCGTGACTTCCTCGCCGACACCGGGCTCACGTTCGAGCAGTGGCGGCTGCTCTGCCGGCTCGGCGCTGCCGTGGAACTCCTCGCCGCCGACTACGACGTGGACCAGGTGGCCGCCCGCGTGGGCTTCGCCAGCCGCAACGGCCTCACCCGTGCCTTCAAGGGCCGCTTCGGAGTGACCCCCCACGAGTTCGGACGGGAGCTCTCCGCCCGTCCCGGCGGGCGCGGGCTGACGCAACGGGCGGCGGCGGCACGGCAGACCGACGACCTGATCCGGATGGTGCGCAGGACGGACACTCCCGCCGCGCCCGAGATGCTGCCCGCGGCCAGCACGCCGTCGCACACCAACGACATCCACGTCCTCAGCTGGATGTACCGGGGCAGTGGGTACTTGGACATCGGCGACCGGCGCTACGAGCGCGAGCGAGGAGTGGCGACCTGGATCCCCGCGGAGAGGGAACACGTCACCGGCCTCCGGGAGAACTCGGTCTCCCTGCCGCTGGGCAACGCCAGTCCCGGCGACCTCCGCCTGACGGAGCCGCTCCAGGTGCGGTTCTCGCCCGCGTGGGACGACTACCTGATGTCCTGCTCGATCAGCGCCCGGTCCGGACTGCGACCCGACGACCACGACCCCCGCCACGTCCTCGACCTGTTCGCGGAACAGGTCGCCGCGCAGCGAGCGCTGTCGGTGCCGATGCCCACGAGTCCGCGCGCGCGTGCCGTCGCGATGGAGTGCCTGCGCCGCATCGGCGAGCCCGGCGGGACGTACACGATCGATGTCGGCGCTGAGATCCACCGTGCCTTCCGCGACGAGACCGGTATGACACTGGGGCGCTGGCGCTATGCCGCCCGCATGCGCGTCGCCCGCGACCTGCTCGCCGGGGGCGCGCCGCCCAGCGCCGTCGCGCGCCGGACCGGGTACGCCCACCTGCCCACGTTCAGCGCCGCCTTCTCCCGCTTCCACGGACTGTCTCCGCGCGACTATCAACAGCGCGAGTCCGAACGGAACCAGTGAGAGCCGTGGCCGGAGACGACGGACGCCGTCGATCAGGCCGCCGGTATCAGGCCGACGATCAGGCCGGCTGCCGGGCTGTCGATCACGCCGGCGGAACGCGGGGTGCTGCCATGCCGGGACCCCTGGCCGAAATCCGTCGGGCCGGGCGGGATACTGCTGATCATGCGCGTCGACTTCGATCCTCAGGCCATGCAGTCCTCGTCCTTCTACCGGCTCATGACCGCCGTGGTCGTGCCCCGGCCGATCGCGTGGGTCTCCACCGTCGCCGCGGACGGCACCGCGAACCTGGCGCCGCACTCCTTCTTCACCATCGCCTGCGTCACGCCCCCGGTCGTCCAGTTCACCTCGGTCGGCCGCAAGGACTCGCTGCGCAACATCGAGCAGACCGGCTCGTTCGTGGTGAACCTCGCGCCCGAGCAGCTCTTCGAGCAGATCAACGCCACCAGTACCGACTTCCCTCACGGCACGAGCGAGTTCGAGGCGGTCGGCATCCCCACCGAGCCCAGTCTCCGGGTCGCACCGCCGCGGGTCGCCGCGTCGCCGGTCGCGCTCGAATGCGAGCTGCACAGCACCGTGCTCCTCGGGGACTCCACCGTGGTCTTCGGCCGTGTGGTGCACGCGGCCGTCGACGAGGCGGTCCTGGTGGACGGGCACCCGGAGATCACCCGGATGCGCCCGCTCACCCGGCTCGGCAAGAACGAGTGGGGCACGCTCGGCGGCATCCGTGAGATCGCCCGGGTTCCCTGGGCCCAGTGGCAGAAGGGCGACGGCCCCGAAGCGCGGTGAGCGGCCCGCGCCCTGCGGTTGTCAGTGGTGGGTGCGATCCTGCCCGTATGGACGAGCTGATGCGGCGTCGGGTGTACGGCGCCGACCATGAGGACCCGGATCCCGGACCGCGCCCCGGGCACACCTATCGTGAGCTGGTCGGCGGCCCCCTGGACGGGCTGCTTCTCGACGTGACCGGATGGTCGGAGACGGCGCTGGCCGAGGGGGCGGCCCTGATCACGGAGATAGGGGCGTACGGCCCGGGCGGCCGAGCCGAGTACGGCCCCCGCCGGGGCGACCTCCACCGGTGGGACTGGCAGGGGGACACCCCGTGACCCGCACCCCGTGACCCGCACCCCGTGACCAACTCCCCGTCACCGCGCCCGTGACCGGCGCCGGTGACCGGCATCCTGCGGACAACACCCCGGGGCCCGAACGGGCCGGCCCGTAAGGTGGGCCGGTGACACTGAGCGCGGCATCCCTCCTCCCGGTCAACCTCACGCTCGGCATCCTGCTGGGCGTGCTGGCCCTGGTGGCGGCGGCCGTGGCGGGGCTGTGCCACCTGTCTCCGGACGACCCGGCGCGCCGGGCCCGGGAGATCCTGATCGCGGGGGTGCGCGCGGCGGTACAGCTCGCGGCGGTGTCCCTGGTGATCACGTGGGCGGTCACCGAGGTGCTGGGGCTGCTGGCGTTCCTGGTCGTGATGTTCTCGGTCGCGGTCCGTACGGCCGGGCGCCGGATCACCGGCAACCACACCTGGTGGCTGACGTGCGTGCCGATCGCCGCGGGGGTGGTGCCGGTGGTCGGTTCGCTGCTGCTGACCGGACTCGTACCGCTGAAGGGCATCGCGCTGATTCCGGTCACCGGCATCCTCATCGGCGGGGCGCTGACGGTGACCGTCCAGGCCGGACGGCGGGCGCTCGACGAGCTGGAGCAACGGCGGGGGGAGGTGGAGGCGGCGATGGCGCTCGGGTTCTCGGACCGGGACGCCCGGGTGGAGATCGCGAGGCCCTCGGCGTCCGACGCGCTGCTGCCCGGCCTCGACCAGACGCGGACCGTCGGGCTGGTCACCCTGCCGGGCGCGTTCGTCGGGATGCTGCTCGGTGGCGCCGGCCCGTTGATGGCCGGCGCGGTGCAGCTCTTCGTGCTGGTCGCGCTGATGGCCGTGCAGTCGATCGCGGTGGCGATCACCGTCGAACTCGTCGCCCGCCACCGCCTTTTCCGCCCCACGCTGGGGTGACGCGCGCACGCGGTGCCGTTCGATCACAGCTTGCTCACACCTGTCGTGAACCCTTGTCGGTCGCACACGCCTGACGAATGATCACTTCAGGCCCCGGAGGGCGGGACGGACAGAGGTTGCCTGCCGACTGCGCGAAGCGTCTCTTCGACTCCGGTGGCCCTTCTGCACACCGGACCACCCGAGGAAATCGGCCCATGAGCGCTGTCGTGCCCCCCGAAAGACCCGCAAACTCCGAGAGCCCCGCGAACCCCGAGAGCCCCGCGAACCCCGAAAGACCCGCGAGCCCCGACGGAGCCGAGGGCCCCGCCGGAGCTGAGAACCCCGCGAGAGCCCAGGGGCCCAAGGGACCGGAGAACCGCGAAGGACCGGAGAATCGCGAAGGACCAGAGAACCGCGAAGGACCGGAGATCCCCGCAACTCCGGTAACTCCCGTAGCCCCTGAAACCCCCGAGAGCGGGGACGGGAACGACTCCCGTGAGAGCCGGTCCGGCGAGGTGGACGAGACGTGGGCTGCCTTCCTGAGCGCCAGTGGGCCGGACGCGCGGCCCGCCCGGAAGGAACGGTCGGCGAGAGAGCGCCGGGCCAAGGCCCGAGAGGTGGCCGCGGCTCTTCCGCAGGGCTGGCGTACGGGGCCGGCTTGGCAGGAGATCAACGGGACCCGGCGCCGCCGTCTGCCGGCCGTCGTCGGTCTCGTGGCGTGCGTGCTGATCACGGTCGTCTGCGTCCGGCCGGGGCTGGTCCTGGACCATCTCCCCGGTCACACGCCGGCCGACGGCGCCGCCGGGGAGGCGGTCGCCCCGCTGCCCGCCGAGACGGCCCTGCCCACCGGTGCCCCCGCAGCGTCGGAGGAGCTGCGGTGGCCCTCGCTCGCCCAGCCGTTCCGCGGCTCTCCCGCGCTGGCCTGGGCGGACGGCGCCGCCGGTATCGAGCTGCCGCCCGCCCAAGCGACCGGGGGCCTCAGCCGGGACGACGTGGAGCAGGCTCTCCGGATCACCAAGGAGTACGTGACGGGGACCAGCCTGGACCCCGCCGTTCTGCGCGGCGCCGAACCGACCGCGGCGCTGGCCCTCGTCGACCCGACGCAGAAGGACTTCACGGACCGGATACGGAAGGAGCTGCGCAAGCCCGGGCGGCTGAACGACCCGCTGAACGCGGTCAGCCGTTTCGACCCCGCCGAACTGCGTCTGGCGGGCGACGTGGTGAAGGTGCGCGGCCACATGACGTTCGCCGCCGGTGAGCCGGGCCAGGTGCGGATCCACGCGGACTACACCTTCGTCTACCCGCTGGTCCGTGCCGAGGGCGGCGACGAGACCGTGGCGCGGACCATCATCCGGCGCGACCTGAACGTCGTGGTCGCCGACCCGGCCAAGTGGATCGCCACGAAAGGGCGGATCAGCATCGGGAAGTACAGTGCGGAGTTCTTCAACAGCGAGTGCGGGGTGAGCGACGGTTGGTTCCATCCCGTCTTCCCCGACGGCGGGTCCACCGGCGAACCCGCCACGGGCCCCGCGTCGGACCCCTACGACCGCAGCGCCCCGATCGAGGAGCCGAAGGCGGACGACCCCGAGTGCGGGACGATCACCCGGTCGTGAGGGCGCTCGGTGAGGTCCGGTCGTGAGGCACCCGGGCGTTCCGGTGCCCGTCGGTGCCGAGGGCGGCCCGCCGAGGACACGAGGGCCCGTGTGTCCCGTACCGGGACGAGCCGTGCTCGTACGGCTCCGATCCGCGAGGCGGCCCGGCGCGGCGCGGCGCGTCGGGACCAGGCGTCACGCTGCTTCGTACCGGTGGGCGCGACCGCCGCGCCACTCGACCCACATCGGGTTGTCGAGTATCCGGTCGGGGTCGTCCAGCCCGGCTTCGGCGAGGAAGACGATCACGTCCCGGTCCGAATGGGCGAGCCCCAGGATCTCGTCCCGGCCCTCGTAGTGGACGGTCACGCGACGGCCTCCGGAGGGGGTCGGCCGGTGTATGACGATCGGTGGAGTTGCCATGCGCCCAGCGTGCGACGGGATGCGCCCCGTCGCATCCGGCGCGGGGCTGCCGGTGGCTCCGAGCCGCTCCGGTCCGGGGACGACCGGTCCGGGGATGACCGGTCCGGGGATGACCGGTCCGGGGACGACCGGTCCGGGGACGACTGACCCGGGGATGACTGACCCGGGGACGGCCGGCCCGGGGGACGACCGGTCCGAGGGCGCCTGGTCAGGGACGACCGGGAGAACGAACGCCGGGAGACAAGCCCCCCGGGAGGCGCGCAAAATGCCCCCGAAACGCCCGGATGCCCCCAGGCGGGAACCTGGGGGCATCCGGGGCGCTACGGGGACTGGTCAGCCCGCCGACTCACCCGCGTGGGGGCTCAGCACACCCGCCGTGACCAGCACGAAGAGGACGATACCGAGGGCGATCCGGTAGTAGACGAACGGCATGAAGCTCTTGGACGAGATGAACTTCATGAACCAGGCGATGACCACGTAACCGACCACGAAAGCGACCAGGGTCGCGAAGATCGTCGGGCCCCAGGAGACGTGCCCCTCGCCCGCGTCCTTGAGCTCGAAGACACCGGAAGCCAGAACGGCGGGGATGGCCAGCAGGAAGGAGTAGCGGGCCGCGGCCTCACGGGTGTAGCCCATGAGCAGACCACCGCTGATGGTGGCGCCGGAGCGGGAGACGCCCGGGATCAGCGCCATCGCCTGGCAGAACCCGTAGATCAGGCCGTCCCGCACGCCCAGGTCCTGGAGCGACTTGCGCTCCTTGGCGGCGCGGTGCCTGCCGCCGGCCTCGTCGCGGGCCGCGAGCCGGTCCGCGATGCCGAGGACGATGCCCATGACGATCAGGGTCGTCGCGATCAGGCGAAGATCGCGGAAGGGCCCCTCGATCTGGTCCTTGAAGGTGACCCCGAGAACGCCGATCGGGATCGACCCGACGATGACCAGCCAGCCCATCTGGGCGTCGTGGTTGCCGCGCATCTCGCGCTTGAAGAGCGACTGGAACCAGGACGAGATGATGCGGACGATGTCCTTGCGGAAGTAGATGATCACCGCCGCTTCCGTGCCGATCTGGGTGATGGCGGTGAACGCCGCACCAGGGTCGTGCCAGCCCGCGAAAGCGGCGGTCAGCCGCAGATGGGCGCTGGAGGAGATCGGCAGGAACTCGGTCAGTCCCTGAACGAGGCCCAGGACGAATGATTCGAACCAGCTCATGGGGCTTAGGCCATCCCGGAGGTGATCAGGCTACGGCCGCACGACACGAGGACGTCGGCAGCGTGCGAATACGGTCAGAAAAGGACAAGGCGAACGCCTCGGAGATCTTTTGTCGTCGGGCGCAGGGTATCGCCTGCGGGTGAACGGCTTGTCCCCTGCCCCCGCCCCGGAGCGTGCTCCGCCCCTGGGCGCGCCCGCGCTTCCGAGGCCGCACCCGCGCTCCCGAGGCCGTTCGCGCTTCCGCCGCCGGGACGGGCCCGCGGGATCAGGCGGCCTTGGCGAACCGATGGCGTTTGCGCCAGGCGACCAGCGCACCTCCGACGGCCGACAGCACGATGAAGCCCGTCGCGACGAGGAACGCGGGAGACGTCGGCGAGGCGGCCTCGCTGCCCGCGACGACGTAGGCGGCCGTGTTGGGGATCGAGCCGAGCCCGGTCGCCAGCAGGAACGGCGTGTACCGCATGCGGGAGGTGGCCGCGCAGTAGTTGGCGGCGGCGAACGGCACGCCCGGGAAGAGCCGGAGCGCCAGCATGGAACGGAAACCGTGCCTGCTCAGCAAGCCGTCCGCGGCCTTCAGCCAGCGCCCGCGCACCAGGGTGCGCAGCGCGTCCTGCCCCAGCACCCGGCCGAGCAGGAAGGAGATACCGGCCCCGAGCACCGTGCCCGCGAGGGCCGCGGCCAGACCGGCCTGGGTGCCGAAGAGCGCTCCCGCCGCCAGGTTGAGCAGCGGGCGCGGCGCGAAGGCGACGGTGCAGACGCCGTACGCGAGCCCGAACAGCAGGACCGCCGTGCCGCCCGTCAGCTGGGACGGCCAGCCGGAGGAGAGCATCCGCTGTGGGTCGAAGAGCAGCATGCTCGACGCGGAGGCGGCCAGCACCACCACGAGCAGGGAGAACCGGGACCAGGGGGACAGCAGCGCCTTCGAGCAGCGCAGGGCCGGACCGTTGCGGGGACGGGCCGCGGGGACGGGTTCGAACATTTGGGGAGAGTAACGGAAAGAGGCATGTGATCGCCGTAATGTACGCGTGATGATCTGACGGCCCGACAGGATGTCCGGGCCGGCGTCCGTCGCGCGCCCACCGCGCCCGGCACGGGAGAGGCGCCGGCCCGGCCCGGAAAACCGGTCGACGCGCACCGCTCCGACCCGACATCATCCAGGACATGTCCCGGCACGCCTTCCTCGCAGCGCCGTCCGCAGTCGCGGACGCGCCGAAGGCTGCCGCGAACACCGCCGTGGCGACCCCCGCGACCGCAGTCCCCGCGACCGCGACCACCGCAGCGGCATGTGCGGCGGCGGCCACCTCCGCCGCACCGGCGCTGTTCGGCGGCGCCCGAAGCTGACCCTCCTCCGATTGTCCGGCGGACCCCGCGAGGGGAGGGTCGGACCGGCTCAGGGGTCCCCTTTCACGGCTTCGAAACCAAGGAACGAGCCATGCCCAAGACGGCATTCGTCCGCACCAAGCCCCACCTCAACATCGGAACCATGGGCCACGTCGACCACGGGAAGACGACGCTCACCGCCGCCATCACCAAGGTGCTCAGCGCACGGCCGGGCGCTTCCACCTCGTACGTCGCGTTCGACCGGATCGACCGCGCCCCCGAGGAGAGCCGGCGCGGCATCACCATCAACCTCGCGCACGTCGAGTACGAGACCGACACCCGGCACTACGCCCACGTCGACATGCCCGGCCACGCCGACTACATCAAAAATATGGTTACCGGAGCGGCTCAGCTCGACGGGGCGATCCTCGTCGTCTCCGCCCTGGACGGCGTCATGCCGCAGACCGCCGAGCACGTGCTGCTGGCCCGTCAGGTCGGTGTGGACCACATCGTCGTCGCCCTGAACAAGTCGGACATGGCCGACCCCGAGCTGGCCGAACTGGTCGAGCTGGAGGTGCGCGACCTGCTCTCCGCGCACGGGTACGGGGGCGACTCGCTTCCCGTCGTCCAGGTCTCCGGTCTCCGGGCCCTGGAGGGCGACCCGCGCTGGACGGCGGCGATCGAGGGGCTGCTCGACGCGGTGGACACGTACGTCCCGATGCCGGTGCGCTACACCGACGCGCCCTTCCTGCTCCCGGTCGAGAACGTGCTCACCATCACCGGGCGTGGCACCGTCGTCACCGGCGCGGTGGAGCGCGGCACCGTGCGCATCGGCGACCGGGTCCAAGTGCTCGGCGCGGACACCGACACGGTGGTCACCGGTCTGGAGACCTTCGGCAGGCCGATGGAGTCCGCGCAGGCCGGGGACAACGTCGCCCTGCTGCTGCGCGGGGTGGAGCGCGACCGGGTCCGGCGGGGCCATGTCGTGGCGGCGCCGGGCAGCACCACCCCGACGCGCCGTTTCACCGCCCAGGTCTACGTGCTGTCCGCCCGCGAGGGCGGACGCACCACCCCGGTCGCCACCGGCTACCGGCCGCAGTTCTACATCCGCACCGCGGACGTGGTCGGTGACGTGGACCTCGGGACGGCCGGCGCCGCCCGCCCGGGGGAGACGGTCACCATGACCGTGGAGCTCGGCCGCGACGTCCCGCTGGAGGCCGGGCTCGGCTTCGCGATCCGTGAGGGCGGTCGCACGGTCGGCGCCGGTACCGTCACCGCGCTGCTGTGAGCCGCGACCGGCGCGAAGGCCGCAGCGGGTGAAAGCCGCAGCGGGTGAAGGCCGCGACGGCCGGGGCCCGCCTTCCCCATCCGGGGGAGGCGGGCCCGCCGCGCGCCTGCGCCCCATACCGCGCCCGCGCCCGCGAGCCTGCGCCTCCGCACCCCGCCGGACGCCGCACCCCGCCGGACGCCTCACAATGGGGGAGTGAACGAGCCGATACCCGTCATCCGCGCTGTCGACTGCGGCACCGCCCGCCTGCTGCCCGACGTGGACCGGGACCGCGCGTGGCTGCTCACGGTCGACGGGGCCCCGCAGTCCTACGTGGACCTGGACGACCCCGCGTACCTGGAGTTCGAGTACGTCCAGCGGCTCGCGCACGTGCTGGACACCGCCGCCGCCCCGGGCGAACCGCTCGACGTCCTGCACCTGGGCGGTGGGGCGCTGACCCTGCCGCGCTACACCGCCGCCACCCGGCCCGGCTCCCGTCAGCGGGTCGCCGAGGCGGACCGGGGGCTGCTGGAGCTGGTGACGGAGCTGCTGCCGCTGCCCGACGACAGCGGGATCACCGTGCACGCCGGGGACGCCCGGGAACTGCTGGAGCGGACCGCGCCGGGCTCCGTCGACGTACTGGTCGCCGACGTCTTCGGCGGATCGCGCGTACCGGCCCACCTCACCTCCGTCGAGTACGCCCGGGCCGCCGCCCGGGTGCTGCGCGCGGACGGGATCTACGCCGCCAACCTCGCCGACAGCGCGCCCTTCGGCTTCCTCCGCTCCCAGCTCGCCGGCTTCGCCGCCGTCTTCCCCGAGCTCGCGGTCGTCGCCGAACCCGCCGTGCTGCGCGGCCGGCGCTTCGGCAACGTCGTCCTGCTGGCCGGGCACGCACCGCTGGACACCGCCGCGCTCACCCGGCGCTGCGCGGGCGACGCGTTCCCCGCCCGGGTCGAACACGGACCGGCGCTCACCCGCCTGATCGGCCGCGCGGAACCGGTCGGCGACGCCGACGCGGTCGCCTCACCCGAGCCGCCCGAGGGCGCCTTCAGCATCGGCTGAGCTCCTGGCCGGCAGGGCCGCACCCGCGGCCGGCACCGAAAGGGAATCCTCGGAGCCGGAGCCGGAGCCGAAGCCGCTCGCCGCGACGGGCCCGGTGTGTTCGCGACGGGTCATGTTCCGTACGTCGGGTACGAGCAGGACCAGCCCGGTCATGAGCACCACCAGCGCGGCGCACCCCCAGAGCGCCGTGCCGCGCCCGACGAGCCCTTCTACCGGACCGGCCACCGCCGTGGCGAGCGGCAGCATCGCCACGGAGCCGAACCAGTCGTAGGCGGAGACCCGCGACAGCTTCTCCTCCGGGATCTCCTGGTGCATCGTCGTCATCCAGGACACCCCGAACACCTCTATGGCGACGCCGCTCACGAACATCACGACGCAGAGCCCCGCCACCGGCAGCGGCACCGCGAGCGCCGCCGAGGGGAGGGCCAGCGGGAAGACGCCGAGCGTGCCCGCGAGCAGCAGCCGCCGGGGCTTCCACCTCGACATCAGGAGCGCCCCGCCGAGCGTGCCCACACCGAAGGTGGCGAGGGCGGTGCCCCACGGGCCCGGACCGCCGAACTCGTCGCGGGCGACCAGCGGCCCGTAGACCGACTCGGCGGCGCCGACGACGGCCACCACCACCGAGAACTGCGCGACGATCGACCAGAGCCAGGGGCGGCCGATGAACTCCCGCCACCCCTCGCGCATGTCGGAGAGGAGACCGCCGCCCGGCTCGCGGGCGGGGATGTGGCTCACGTCGAGGAAGGCGCGCAGCGCACCGGCGACCGCGAAGCCCGCCGCGTCCACGGCCAGCACCCACCCGGGGTTCATCGCGGAGGCCATGACCCCGCCGAGGGCGGCCCCGCCGATACCGGCGCCCTGGGTCGACATGCGGAAGAAGGAGAAGGCGCGGGCGGACTGCTCCGGGGTGACGGAGGACATCAGCATGCCCTCGGCGGCCGGGTTGAAGAAGGCCTGTCCGGTGCCGCAGAGCGCGGTGAGCACCATCATCTGCCAGAGCTCGGCCGTGCCGGTCAGCACCAGCAGGGCGAAGGCGGCCTGGGAGACGCAGTTGAGCGCGTTGGCCGCGACCATCACCCGGTGGCGCGGCATCCGGTCCGCGACGGCGCCGCCGATCAGGATGAAGACCACCAGCGGCAGGGTGCGGGCGGCGGCCACGAGTCCGATGTCCCCGCCGTCCCCGCCTTGCTGGAGCACCGCGAACGAGGTGGCGATGAGGGCGCTGCTGCTGCCCACGCCCGTGATGATGGCGGCGCTGGTCAGCAGGGTGTAATTGCGGCCGGCCCACTCGGGGCGGAGCCGCTTCGCGGGGGAAGGAACGGGGGACGTCACCCAGGGACTAAACACGCAGGTGCCCCGCCTTGCCAAATGGATATGTCCCCGGGAGGGCACGAGGTCCGCCTTTTACCCGGTTTTGCCGCCCGGCTCGCGAAGAGCCGGGC